>NZ_JBIMEY010000008.1:0-134246 GCF_051262655.1 Nesterenkonia maliinae
CGCACCCCCACCCCCCGCGTGGGCACTTTGCGGTGGAATGGCCCCGCCAGAGGACCGGCATTGCACCGCAAAGTGCCCACGCGGTGGGTGGGGGTGCGTGGTCGGTCGGTGGGCGCTGAAAGTTCGGCTCAGGGCAGGACGATCTCGTTGACCTCACCTGGTGCGCAGGCGATCTCCCAGCGGAACCCGTCGGGATCGGCGAAGTATCCGCTGTAGCCGCCCCATTCCCGCCGCTCGGCCGGGTGGACGGCGGTCGCGCCGGCGTCGCGCGCTTGATTGAGCACTTCATCGACCTGCTGGTCCGTGGCCACATTATGCGCCAGGGTCAGCGGTGCGACCCCCGGGCCGGTCATGATCGGTCCCACCTCGGCCTCGAACTCGCCACGATCCCAGAGCGAGAGCAGCAGATGCTCCCCGGCGCGCAGCATCAGCACCCCCGGGGCCTCCACGCTGGGCGCCCAGCCGAGCCCGTCAAGATAGAAGCGCCGGGTCGCGCGCAGATCGGCCACCGCGAGGGTGATCAGGGAGAGTCGTTGTTCCATCGGAGCCTCTTTCGGGTGCTGAACTCGATGATCCGGGTGCAGAGACCGCCCGTTCGGGTGCGGAGCGCTGCCGGTCTGGTGCTGAGCGCATCCATTGGGCAGTTTGCGGCGCAATGGCGGTCCGCCCAGGGGTTCATTCCACCGCAAAGTGCCCAATCGATGGAAGGGGAGAGGCGCCGAGGGTAAATAGGTGCGGCGGGGAGGGGTGCCGAAGGTAGATAGGCGCGGTAGGGATAGGCGTGCGAGAGGGGCGTGCAACCGGCGCGGAACCGGAGCGACGCCCGCTCAGGCTTCGCGGATCTGGTCGCGCAGCGCCTCCGCGGTGTCGCGCACCCGGGTGAGCACGCGCATCGCGGCAGGTTCGGTCAGCGCGGCGAACTGTGAGCGGGCCGGTTCCGGCTGGTGGCGGTCCGCGGAGCCGACCAGGATGAAGCTCTCCAGGCTGTTCAGCGGCATCCCGATCCGGTCCCAGGGGCCGCGAAGACGTCTAGACATGTCGCTGACCTGGGGGAGCTGGGTCTCGCCGCGGCGGGCTGCGTCCCGGGAAGCAGGGCGCGCGGCGGCAGCGGTCTCGGCGGAGGTCAGCGTGGAGGTGAGCATGATCGCTCCGGATTCGACCAGTTCGGCGGTGCGCTCCCACTCGGGTGCCTGCATCGTGGTCAGGTCCACCGCGAAGCCGCTCGCCTTGGGGCCCTGCGCCGCCCGGAAGTCCTGCACGTGTTCGGACTCCACGCCGCCGCCGAGGTCCAACAGGATCTCCTCCGCGCCGGTTCGTTCGAGGGTCTCGATCATCAGGCCCAGGTGGCCGCGGGCCTCTTCGCGATCCAGGGCGCGGATGGTTCGGTAGCCGCTGACGGTGGGGATCAGGCCACCGCGGGCGCGGGTGTAGTCGGGTTCGCTGAGGATCACCGTCAACGACGACGGCGCGCAGGCCCTCCGCACGTGGCTCAGGTGCTCGGCGACCCCGGTGGCGAGGGAGGCGGCCAGGTCGCGGCGTGCCCCGTGATCGGTGAGCACCTTTTCTCCGGAATGCAGCGCAAGGCCCGCCATGAGGCTGATCGGCCCCAGCAGTTCGAGCACCAGGGGCGCGCCGAGCCCGTCGTCGTCGCCGGCGTCCAGGCCCGACTCGCGACGCTGCCCGCGGACGTCGGCGAGGGTGTCCACATCGGAGCGGAGCCAGCCGCGGGCGCGCTGATCATCGGCGCCGGGGCGCTGGGTGATCCGCCAGCCGTAAGAGGTCAGTTCGGCGGAGAGCTCGGAGAGCTGGGCGAGGCTGCGGGCGAGCAGCTGCGAGTGCAGTCCGCGTCCGGGGAGCTCGGGCAGTCCGGGCAGATGCGGCGCGGGCAGCTCGGCGGCCTGGAGCTCGGCGCTGCGCAGAAGGTTCGTCCCGGGCATCACGCCGGGGGCGGCAGAGCGAAGGAGCATCAGCGGGCGTTCGAATCGTCGGAGGAGGAGGAGGAGACGGAAGGGGACGGTCCGGGTTCGCCGGTCGCGCCGGAGGAGGCAGAGATGGCCTCGTGGTGCCGGATGACCTCTTCGATGATGAAGTTCAGGAACTTCTCGGCGAACTCCGGGTCCAGCTGGGCCTCGTTCGCGAGCCGCTTGAGCCGGGAGATCTGGTTCTTCTCCCGAGCCGGATCGGCCGCGGGGAGCTGATGCTTGGCCTTGAGCACCCCGACGCGCTGGGTGGCCTTGAACCGCTCGGCCAGCAGGTAGACCAGGGTCGCGTCGATGTTGTCGATGCTGGCCCGCATGGACAGCAGCTCATCGAGGATCTCGGGTTCTACCTGGGCGGCGGCCTCACCGGCGCGGGGATCAGTGCTCATGCACCCAGCCTACTGGGCGGCTGAGGCCACCGGCTGGTAGTTCTTCGACCGCGCAGTGTCTATCGTGGCCTGGCCCAGCACCCGGGTGCCCTGGTACATCACGGCGGTCTGCCCGGGGGCGACGCCCTGGAGCGCCTCGTCGAGCTCCACCATCAGCCGGGGTGCGCCGTCCTCGGTCTCGGGGTGCTCGGCCTCGACCCGGGCGCGGGCGGGAACCGGGTCGGCGTGGGCGCGGATCTGCAGGTCGAGCGAGAACCACTCGCCGGTGGCGGCTTCAGGCACCGGGCTTCCGGCCCAGGAGAGCCGGATACCGGTGAGCCGGTCGATCTCGAGCAGCTCGCGCGGCCCGGCGACGACGGTGTTGTCCTTCGGCCGGATCTCCAGCACGAAGCGTGGCTTGCCGTCGGGCGCGGGGTGGCCGAGCTTGAGTCCGCGGCGCTGACCCACGGTGTAGGCCTCAGAGCCCTCATGCTCGCCGATCTGCTCACCCTGGGCGTCGAGGATCGGGCCGTTGCGCAGCTCGATCTGCTCGGCGAGCCAGCCGCGGGTGTCCCCGTCGGGGATGAAACAGATGTCGTGGGAGTCAGGCTTCTTCGCCACCGAGAGTCCGCGCTCCTCGGCCTCAGCCCGGACCAGGTCCTTCGAGGGGGTCTCGCCCAGCGGGAAGATGCAGTGCTCGAGCTGCTCGGTGGTGAGCACCCCCAGCACATAGGACTGGTCCTTGGTCCAGGTGGCGGCGCGGTGTAGCTCGGGGACCCCCTCGGCGTCGCGGAAGACCTTGGCGTAGTGGCCGGTGGCCACGGCGTCGAAGCCCAGCGCCATCGCCTTGTCCAGCAGCGCCTCGAACTTGATCTTCTCGTTGCAGCGCATGCAGGGGTTGGGCGTCCGGCCGGCGGCGTATTCGCTGATGAAGTCGTCCACCACATCAGCCTTGAAGCGTTCGGAGAAGTCCCAGACGTAGAACGGGATGCCGAGCTTCTCACAGGCGCGCCAGGCGTCGGAGGAGTCCTCGATCGTGCAGCAGCCGCGGGATCCGGTGCGCAGCGTGCCGGGCATCCGACTCAGCGCCAGATGGACTCCGACGACGTCGTGGCCGGCGTCAACGGCGCGGGCTGCGGCCACGGCGGAGTCCACCCCGCCGGACATGGCTGCCAATACCTTCATGAATCTCTTCCCGGTTCCTCAGTTGCTGGTCTGCTTCACGCGGGTGCGCCGAAGCTGGTTCTTCTGCCCAGTATCCAGCAATCCTGGGGGTGGATGCATTCCCGCCGGTCAGCGCCGGGCCCTGGAGCCGCCGCTAGAGCCGCCCGGAGGCTTTGAGTCGGATATAGGTGTCCGCGAGCTGCGGGGGGAGCTGGTGCGGGGTGGCCTCGACGACCTCGACCCCGAGCGAGGCCAGCTGGCGGCGCAGCGCCTCCTTCTCGATCAGCGCCCGCTCGGCCGCTGCGGCCCGGTAGACCTCCCCGGCGGTCTCGCGGGCGCGCGCCCGCCGATCCAGCTCCGGATCACGCACTGCGGCGAGCACCACCAGGTGGCGCTCGGTCAGCGCGGGCAGCACCGGCAGCAGGCCCTCCTCCAGGGAGCCGGAGTCCAGCGAGGTCAGCACCACCAGCAGGCTGCGCTGGGAGCTGATCGCCCGGATCTGGCCGGGCAGCTGAGAGAAGTCCGCCTCGACCAGGCGCGGCTGAACCCCGGACATCGCCTCGGCCATCTGGTGCAGCAGATTCCCGCGCATTCCGGAACGTGCCTGCGAGCTGAGCCCGCGATCGAAGGAGAAGTAGTCCACTCGGTCTCCGGCGCCGGCGGCCAGCGCGCCGAGCAGCAGCGCGGCCTCCATCCCGGAGTCCAGCCGCGGCTCATCCTCGATCCGCACCGCCGAGGTGCGGGAGGAGTCCAGCGCGAGGATCACCCGGCGGTCGCGCTCGGGACGCCAGGTGCGCACCACCAGGTGCTGTCCCTGAGAGGACTGTCGCCGTGCGGTGGCGCGCCAGTCGATGGAGCGCACATCGTCGCCGCGCACATAGTCGCGCAGCGAGTCGAACTCGTGCCCGGCCCCGCGGATCTGAACCGCGGTCGCGCCGTCGAGCTCGCGCAGCCGTTGCAGCTTCGAGGGCAGGTGCCGGCGCGAATGGAACGGCGGCAGCACCCGCTGAGCATGCCGCACCCGGTGGGTCACCTGCCGACCGGCCAGTCCCAGCGGGCCGATCGAGCGCACGCTGAGATGCTCGCTGTGCAGGTCGCCGCGACGGGTGGGCCGCAGCGGCGTGTCGATCTGGACCGTCTCGGTCCGGGCGATTGGCCTGCCGCCCGAGAGTCCGCCGCCGGCCGGCCCGCCGCCAGCCGGACGGCCGGGGCCCAGCTCCAGCGGACTGACCTGCCGGCGCGCTCCGGCAGAGGGCTGCCAGCCGTCCTTGACCTGCCCGCGCAGTCGGCGCGACCCGGTGTGCGTGATGGTGGTGCTCGCCGTCGTCGCCTGGCCCAGCCGCACCGGGGCGGTGGGCACACGGTCGACCCGGACGCTGCGCGGCGAGCCGGCGAGGACCACGTCGGTCCCGGCGATCAGCACCAGCAGCAGCGCGCAGACCAGCAGGGTCGCCTGGGCCGGGAACACGACGACGACGGCGCTGAGTCCCAGCGCCAGGTAGAGGAACCGTCGGGTCAGGACCATCGGGCGCCGCTCAGCGAGGGACCGGGACGGTGGCCAGGATGGACTGCAGCACGTCGTCGATGCTGACCCCGTCCATCGCCGCCTCCGGCCGCAGCGAGACGCGGTGGCGCAGGCAGGCCGGGGCGAGCGCCTTGACGTCGTCGGGGGTGATGAAGTCGCGGCCGGAGAGCCAGGCCCAGGCGCGAGAGGCGTTCATCAGGGCGGTGGCGCCGCGCGGGGAGACGCCCAGCTGGAAGCTCGGGGTCTCTCGGGTCGCGCGGGCGAGGTCCACGATATAGGCGAGGACCTCACCGGCGATCGCGACCTCGCGAACCTGCTCGCGGGCGGCGAGGACGTCCTGCGCCCCGGCCACGGCGCGCACGCCGGCGCCGGCGAGGTCGGAGGGGTTGAACCCGGCGGCGTGGCGCCGGATGACCTCGATCTCCTCGCCGCGCTGGGGCAGATCCAGGTGGACCTTGAGCAGGAAGCGGTCCAGCTGCGCCTCTGGCAGCGGGTAGGTGCCCTCATACTCCACCGGGTTCTGGGTCGCGGCGACCAGGAAGGGGTCGGGCAGCGCGCGGCTGATCCCGTCCACCGAGACCTGCCGCTCCTCCATGGCCTCGAGCAGCGAGGCCTGCGTCTTCGGCGGGGTGCGGTTGATCTCATCGGCAAGCAGCAGATTGGTGAAGACCGGGCCCTCGCGGAAGCTGAAGTCTCCGGTCTTGGAGTCATAGACCAGCGAGCCGGTGACGTCGCCGGGCATCAGGTCCGGGGTGAACTGGACCCGCGAGGTGTCCAGGCTCAGCGAGGCGGAGATGGCCCGGACCAGCAGCGTCTTGGCCACTCCGGGCACACCTTCGAGGAGCACGTGTCCGCGCACCAGCAGCCCGATGAGCACGCTCGTCACCGCGGCGTCCTGACCGACCACTGCCTTGGCCACCTCGCCGCGGACCTGATGGAACTTGTCGCGCAGCTGGTGGGCCGCCTGATCCGGAAGCTGGTCTGCGAGCTGGTGCGAGGCCGGGGGTGCCGCGTGATGGTTCTGGGCGGCGGCGATATGCGGTTCAGTCATTGCTGGTGTTCTTCCCTTGCTGGTGGTTCAGGTGTGTGGGGTCGGGGTTCGCGTGGCGGCCGCTGGGGTGATGGTTCAGCGTTGCACGCTGGACCTCCTCTTCGAGCTGCGCCAGCGCCTGGGCGTAGGAGACCAGGTCTGAGTTGCTGCGTGGCCGCCGGGCGAGCAGCTCGGCCAGCTGGGCCGGGTCGCGGCGCACCTGCCGGGCGGCGGCGTCGATGATGCTGGCCTCCCGCGGGGCGGCGCCCAGGCGGAGCAGCCGGGCGAGCCGGAGCAGGTGCGCGCTGCGCAGGGTCTGAGCGGAGGCGGCCACCGCGTTGGCGCTCTGATACATCCGGCCGCGCCCCTCGGCGGTCTCGGCAGCGGGGACCTGAACCGGAAGCGGCTCGCCCACCACCGGACCGGGACGTCGCCCGAGCACCAGCATCATCACCAGCGCACAGAGCAGCAGCCACCAGGCCAGCGGGATGACCCAGCCGGGGAGAAGGTCCATCGGAGAGGCCCACTGCTGGTCCTCCAGGGTGTCGAGGCCCATCGGGGTGTACCAGATGAGATCGTCCTCGGCGCCGAAGAGCCACAGCGCCAGCGCCGCGTGCCCGGCGTCGCTGATGTTCTGATTGGTGAACGCCGCGGGTCCGCCGAAGAACACTCCGGCGTCGGTCTCGATGAGCATCTGCGCGTCCCCGGCGTCATCAGAGAATCCGGTGAAACAGCCCGGCTCATCGCTGTAGAACAGCGCGCCGGGGGCCTGCACCGTGGAGGCGTTCACGGCGGCGTCGACCGGGCACTGGGCGCCGGCCTCGAGCGCAGAGCCGGATCCGCCGCCGGGGTGGGCCCCGGCATAGAGCTCCGGACCTTCCGGGTGCAGCGCGCTGAGCAGCTCGGGTCCCTCGCTGAGCAGCAGCACCGGCCGGTCCCCGAGGTCACGGAGCCGCTCGGTGAAGGCGTCATCGGGGACGTCCCCGGTGGAGACGACCACCAGCGGGGCCTGGGGGTGCTCACTCAGCAGCTCCCGGGCGATCTCCGCCGAGGGCGCCTGGTGGATCTCGACCTCGTCGTCCTGAAGCACCTCGGCCACCGCCGCATACCCGTCCAGTGAGGTGTTCTCCAGCCCGAACCGCTCCAGGTCCTCATCGCTGAGCGCCTGGAGCAGCGCGACGGAGAGGATCCCCAGGATCAGCAGGAGCAGCCAGAACTGCCACCGCTGGAAGCCGCTGCGCAGCGTGGAGCCGAGCGTCGCCGTCGTGGTCACCTGCGCGCCCCCTGATTCTGCTCGCTGCCGGAGCTCTGCTGGATCCCGGCGTCCTGCCGCCGCTGCTCGCCCTCGGGGTCCGAAGTCTCGGGCTGGGCAGCCTCGGGCTGGGTCGACTGCAGTCGTGCGTCCAGGGTGAGCAGGGTGTCGTAGTCGGCGCGCTGCAGCGACCCGCCGCCGTAGCGGGAGTAGTTGAACAGCTCGGCCGCGTGCATCGCGGCCCGCGCCTGGGCGGGGTGGGCCCGGGCCAGTGCTGCTCCGGCCTCGGTGGCGGTGCGTCCAGCCTGTTCGGCGAGCTCCCGGTGCTCCTCGGCGCCGCGGATCACGGCACGGAAGAGCTCCCGGCAGGCCGCGTCGAAGCGTCCGGCCTGGGCGTGGGACTCGGCGCGCCGGCGCAGCTGGTCAGCGGTGATGCCGGCCGGGCTGGTGAGCAGGTCCTCCGAGTCGGAGCCGCGCTGCAGCCGGGGCCGCACCAGCACGATGCACAGGATCACCGCTGCGAGCAGCAGGATCAGCAGCAGCACCGGGCCCAGGGGCAGGTCCACCGGTCCCAGGTTCAGGCTCAGCTGTTCGAGCCAGCCGAAGAACCGTTCCGCGGCCTCGCGCAGCGGACCGGTGGCATCGCGCTGATAGCGCGGATCGGCGAGCTCCTGCTCGAGGAGTCTTCGCGCCTCATCGGGTTCGGGCTGCACCGGCGTCCACCTCCGAGAAGTGTTCGTGGAGGTGCTCGACAGACCCCGGCACGAGGTGGTCCGTCGGTGTGCGCTCCGGCCGAGCCGATCCCGCCGCGGCTGACAGCCCCGGCTGTCCGGGGATGCCGTCTGCGACCGTCGCCGAGGTTCGCACCGGGTCCGCCGCCGCGAGCAGCGTCACGTCGAGGGCCTCCTGCCGAATCCTGGCGTTGAGGTACATCAGGGAGATCACCGTGCCCACGACCCCGATGAACAGGGTGGCGAGCACGGTGCCGTAGAGCTCGGTGAGGGCGAACACCGCGAAGCCGGCCCACTCGCCGCCGGAGGTCAGGCCGGACTCCAGCAGCTCCGAGACGGCCACGGTGAGCATCAGCGGCACCGACGCGATCGCGAAGGCCAGCCCGAGGATCACGTAGAGCAGCGCGACCAGCCCGATGTTGCGCCACCAGCGTCCCCGGTTGAGCCTCCAGGACCTGGCGATGGCCGCGAGGGGGCCCATGCGCTCGACCACCACCGTCAACGGCGCGTACATCACCGCCGCGGTGACCCAGCACAGGGCGAGGAAGAGCGCGGGGAGGACCACGATCGCGCCCAGGAACAGGGTGATCACCACCAGCAGCACCGCGACGAAGAACACCGGCAGCGCCACCACGGCGAGGATCAGTCCCAGCACCAGCAGGTTCAGCACGGTCGGTCCGAGCCGGCGCAGCCGGAGCCGGATCGTCTGGGCCATCCCGGTGTGCAGGCCGTAGGCGGCGCGCAGCGTGGGCAGCACCATATACGCGGTGGCGACCGCGATCACCAGGGAGGTCACCGCCGAGCTCGCGAAGGTCACCCACAGGAACGCCGCGTCGGTGGCCACGCCCAGCGCGAGGTCCGGATCGTCGAAGGCGCCCGGGTCGGTGAGCATGCGCATATAGGAGGACGAGGGCAGCACCAGCATCATCAGCAGGGTGAGTCCGAAGTTCACCAGGCCGGCGAGGAACGGGACGCCGAGCACGGCTCTGGGCGAACGGCGGATGACCGCCACCGCGGCGCTGAAGAGCTCATCGGCGACCATCCGGCGCAGCGGGAAGACCGCCCCCGGGGTCAGTTGCTGATCCGGCACGCCAGACGGCGCTGAACCGGCGCTCGGCCATGGCCGAGCACCACGGTGTGTCTCCGCTGTACGGATCATCGCCCCTCCTCAAGCGCGTCTGCGCGAGTGCCCTCTGCGCCCAGCCTACCGCTCTCATATATCCTGAGTGAGGTGCCGCATGGAACTGGGCCCAAACCTGTGCCCGCGAGAAGCTCTGCGGCGCAGGACCTCTACGGATGGAGAGCAGATGAAAGCCAGAATCCTGGTCGTCGACGACGACGAAGCGCTCGCAGAGATGATCGGTATTGTGCTGCGCAATGAGGGATTCGAGCCCACCTTCTGCTTCAACGGCGAAGATGCCCTGGAGACCTTCCACAGCTCCAAGCCCGACGTGGTCCTGCTCGACCTGATGCTGCCCGGCAAGGACGGCATCGAGGTCTGCCGCGAGATCCGCGAAGAGGCCGACACTCCGGTGATCATGCTGACCGCCAAGTCAGACACCGCCGATGTGGTGCGCGGCCTCGAGGCCGGAGCCGATGACTATGTGCCGAAGCCCTTCAAGCCCGCCGAGCTGGTGGCCCGGGTGCGCGCACGTCTGCGCCCGGCCGACCACAATGCGCGTCCCGACGGGGAGAACCTCACCATCGGAGACCTGAGCATCGACGTCGCCGGCCACGAGGTTCGCCGCGGCGAACACCGGATCTCGCTGACCCCACTGGAGTTCGACCTGCTCACCGCGCTGGCGAAGAAGCCCTGGCAGGTCTGGAACCGCGAGATGCTGCTCCAAGAGGTCTGGGGCTACCGGCACCAGGCCGACACGCGACTGGTCAACGTTCACGTGCAGCGGCTCCGTTCCAAGATCGAGAAGGATCCGGAGAACCCCGAGATCGTGCAGACCGTGCGCGGCGTCGGCTACAAAGCCGGAGGTCAGGGGTAGTCATTCCTGGCGAAGCTGAGAACACCGCAGATCGGACCGCCTCGCGCTCCTCGGCGACCTCCACGGGCAGCATCCCGGTGATCCGGGAGCGCGCCCAGGGGCCCCTGGAGGAGAGCGAGGCGGCCGCGAAGGCCGAGGGCCAGCAGTCGCCGGCCTCCGGCGCCAAGCGGACCTTCGCCGGCAGCGCCCGGAAGGTCAGCGGGCTGCCTCGTCTCTGGGCGCGCTCGCTGCTGATCCGTGCGGTCTTCTTCACCGGTCTGCTCACCATGATCAGCACCATGGCCGTCGCGGCCTTCCTGGTTCAGCAGGTCACCTCCGGGCTCTTCCAGGAGCGCTTCGATCAGGCCGAGCTGGAGGCCGCCGACGGCCTGGACACCATCCGGGGCAGCTTCGCGACGCTGAGCACCAGCAGTCGGGCCGAGGCGCAGCAGGACATCCAGTCGATCCTTGACGATGTGCAGGACTCCACCGCGCAGATCCAGCGCGACTTTGTCCTGCTGCCGCTGGAAGGTGGCGAGAACCTCTACGTGGACCCCATCGCCTCTGAGGGTGTGACCCCGCGAGACATCTCCGATGAGCTGAACGCGGCCGTGGCCGGTGGCACCGGCCAGTACTGGCAGGCGGTCCAGCTCGACGACGACGCGCCTGGCGTGGCGTTCGGCACCCAGGTCGACATCCAGGGCAACTCCTACGCGCTCTACTTCGTCTACGACTTCTCCCCGGTCCAGGAGAACGTGGCCTTCGTCTTCCGCACCATGCTCGTCGCCGGCATCGCGATCCTGCTGATCAACATGGCTATCGCCGCCTGGGTCGCCCGCTCGGTCGTGCGCCCGGTCTCCCAGGCCGCCGAGGTCTCGGAACGGATCGCCGACGGACAGCTGGACCAGCGTCTCGCGGTGCGCGGCGAAGACGAGATCGCTCGACTCGGCCTGTCGTTCAACCGGATGGCCTCGAATCTGCAGGAGCAGATCACCCAGCTGGCCAACCTCTCGAAGATGCAGCAGCGCTTCGTCTCCGACGTCTCCCACGAGCTGCGCACCCCGCTGACCACCGTGCGGATGGCCGCGGAGGTGCTCCATGAATCCCGCGATGACTTCGATCCGATCAACCGGCGCTCCACCGAGCTGCTACACCACCAGGTTGAGCGGTTCCAGGCGCTGCTCTCGGACCTGTTGGAGATGTCCCGGTTCGACGCCGGGGCCGCAGAGCTGGCCACCGCCGAGGTCGATCTCCTGGCCCTCACCCGTGAGGTCCTGATCAGCTCCAAGCCGCTGGCGGAGAGCTCGAACACCCCGCTGGGGATGGTGGTCCAGGGGGAGACCTTCATCGCCGAGGTCGACGCCCGCCGGATCAGCCGGATCCTGCGCAACCTGATCAACAACGCGATCGAACACGCCGAAGCCCGTCCGGTCGATGTGATCGTCTCCTCCAGCCCCACCGCGATCGGCATCGCGGTGCGCGACCACGGCATCGGAATGAGCCCCTCCGAGGTGGCCCACGTCTTCGATCGCTTCTGGCGAGCAGATCCGGCCCGGGCGCGGACCACCGGAGGCTCCGGACTGGGCCTCTCCATCGCCACCGAGGACACCCGGCTTCACCAGGGCGCACTCGACGCCTGGGGGCAGAAAGGACAGGGCTCCTGCTTCCGGCTGGTGCTGCCGCGCCGGCAGTCGGTGCCCTATCGAGCCTCGCCGATGGCACTGCCGCCGGTATACCGGGCGACAGACCGGTACCGCGTCGAGAACATCCAGGACCTCACCGAAGACGAGCCGGAGCATGACCGGATCAACGAACAGGCGCTGTACCTGCCGAAGAAGGGTGAGTCATGATCCGCCGCCGAACCCTCATCCTGATCACAGCGCTGCTCGCGCTGGTGTTCACGCTCGGCGCCTGTTCACCGCTGCTGCCCACCGATGGGCCGGTGGGCACCTCTGCCCCGGACTCGGCCGAGGAGTTCGCGTACTCCTCCTATGCGCAGCCTCCGCAGACCGGTGCCACCGCCGAGCAGATCATCGACGGATTCATCCGCGCGGGAGCCGGCGCCCAGGACGACTACGCCATCGCGCGGCAGTTCATGTCTCCCGCGGCGGCCCGGGACTGGCGGCCCGATGCCCGGACCGTGGTCTACTCTTCCGAGCCGCAGGTGCTCGCCTCCGGAGACAACACCTGGAGCGCCCCGTTCCAGGTGGACTCCGTGGTGGACGGCGCCGGAATTCTGACCCGGCTGCCCGAGGACTCCACTGAGGTCATGGACTTCACCCTGGAGGAGATCGGGGGAGAGTGGCGGATCACCGATGCTCCCGACGGAACGATGCTGCTCGACGGGAGCTTCCAACAAGTCTTCCAGGCGCACACGCTCTACTTCTTCGACCCGCAGCTGCAGTACGCGGTGCCCGATCAGCGCTGGTTCCTGAACCGTCCGGGGATCTCCTCGGAGATCGTCAGCGCGCTGCTCGCCGGACCGGCGCCCTATCTCGAACCGGCGGTGGTCTCGGCCTTCGGCGATGAGGTGGAGCTGGAGCGCGCCTCGGTGCCTGTCGACAACAACACCGCCGCCGTGGACCTCTCCCCGGAAGGCGTCGAGGACGCCGAACCGGCGGAACGAGCCCTGATGCAGCAGCAGCTTGATCTCGCCCTGACCTCACTCACCCGGATCAACGAGGTGGAGATCACCGTCGCCCAGCGTGATCTGGACATCCCGTTGCAGTCGGAGCTGGAGGACGAAGACCGGCTCGACATCGAGGTCTCTCCGGAGGTCGACTCCACCCAGATCGGCATCGAGGACGGCACCCTGGTCCGGCAGAACGACCAGGTCACACTGTCCATCGCAAGTCTGCCCGACATCTCCGACCTCGAACCGCAGTCCCCGGCGATCCCAGGATCGTCCTCCGAGGACGTCTTCGCGTTCCTCAACGGCGACGGCGACCAGCTCTACCATCTGCGCCCCGACCGAGCCCCAGACCTGGTGCTGGAGGCCGACAACCTCACCCGTCCCTCGATGGACAACTACGGCTGGACCTGGACTGCCTCCTCGGAGGGGGACGACGCCACCGTCCACGCCCTTGCCTATGACGAATCGCTGGAGCCCTCCAGCGCCGAGGTCAGCGCCGACTGGCTCGCGGACCGCACCATCTCCTCGCTGCGCATCGCCCAGGACGGGGCCCGCGCCGCGCTGATCCTCGACGACGACGGCGAGCGGGACCTGTACGTGGCCGGCGTCATCCGCGACTCGTCCGGCATCCCGCGCGGACTCGGACAGCCGATGCGACTGGAGACCAGTGTGGAGCTCGAAGAGGTGCGCTGGCAGGGTCCCGACGCGCTCTACGTGTGGGCGAGCTCGGACGAGGAGACCATGACCCCGGAGCGGGTCACCCTGACCGGTGCGAACCGGGTGGACAGCCCGTTGTTGGGGCTGCTGAACATCTCGGTGGGCGAGGGGCAGCAGAAGATCTTCGCCGAGACCGTGGACGTACCCTTCCGGAACCTCTCGAGCAACGGGGACGCCTGGGTGGCCCTTGAGGAGATCGAGGTGCGCGACCTCGCGTTCCGGGGCTGAGGCGCCGGGCTCCTTCTCCCGAGGAACCGGTGACTCCGCCGTCGCGCCGGGTCAGGTTCTCCCCAGGGGCCGGTGGTTCCGCCCCCGCGTGCTGCCTCTCCCAAGCGGCCGCGGCGCCGAGCCCGCGGTGCGGGGGCTGAGCCATGATCGGAGCATGGATCCGATGCGCCGGCACCCCGTTGGGCTCGCCCGGGCCGCGGACCAGCTCTGGTTCGGGCCTGCCGGGGTCGTGACCCGAGCGGCGCTGCGTTCGGCGGCCGGGATCATCACCCCCGTCTGGTGCATCGGCTGCGCGGAACAGGACGAGGTGCTGTGTGAGCTCTGCGCCGAGGATCTGCATCTGCTGACCCGCGCCCCGTTCGCCGCCGAGCAACAGGCTCTGGCCCTGCCGCTGCTGATGACCTGCGAGACGATCACCGTGCTGCGGGTCAGCGCGGCTGGGCGCTACGAGGGGCTGCTGGCCCGGGCGGTGCTGGCGTTCAAGGATCATGGGGCCATCGGGCTGGGTGCCGCTCTGGGTCCAGGGCTTGCCCGGGCGCTGCGCCTGGCCGCCGCGCGCGCCGTCGAGGGGTCTGATCCCGCGTCCACCGGCTCGCGGCCCTGGCTGCTGGTGAGCCCGCCGTCGTCGCTGCGTTCCCAGCTGACCCGTGGATTCGATCCGGTGCAGAAGCTGTTGAGCCACGCCCTCGCCAGCGGCTCGCCGCCGGACCACGACGAGCCGCGGCTGCTGCCCGCGCCGGGGCTGCTGCGCCAGACGCGAGCCGCGTCGCTGCGTTCCCTGAACCCGGCGCAAGGACGCCAGAAGACCCGGGGCGCTCGTGCCAGACGCCGTCGGACGGTGGGAAGCCTCGAGCTGACCCCTCGGGGTCATCAGATGCTCCCCGGCGCCGAGGTGCTGCTGGTCGATGACGTGCTCACCAGCGGGTCCACGCTGGCCGAGCTCTACCGGGTGCTCGACGCCGCAGGGGCTTCGATCCGCGGTGCGGCAGTCTTTGCCGCAGCCCCTGGACCTGGGGCTGAATCAGAATTTCCGCTGGTGAGAGCTTCGCCCGAGGCGTAAATGGTGACGTGGGTCGCTCGGGCGAACTAGTCTGAGGTATGGGTACTTCTTACAGTCCCATCGCAGCGGCGAGGGGGACATCGTTCCCGTCCCCGCTGTGTCTGATATCGGATACGAGGAGGACAGAATGACTCTGCAGGTCAACTTCACTGGCCGAAATATCGCGATCCCCTCCGCTTTCAAGGAGCACGTCGAAGGAAAGCTCGAGAAGATCGAGCAGCTCACCGACAAGGGGCATCGCCTGGAGATCAAGGTCTCCAGCGAAAACTCCCACCGCCGAGCCGACACCAGCATGACCGTCGAGCTGACCGTCATCGGCCGTGGCAAGGTCATTCGTTCCGAAGCGCAGGCCGGGGACAAGTTCGCGGCCTTCGAGATCGCACTGAACAAGCTCACCGAGCGGCTGCGGCGCACCCTGGACAAGAAGAAGTCCCGGGCCCACGCCTCTCACAACGGGGCCGCTGACGTCGCCGCCGCAATGGCGAGCGTTCCCCCAGCCCGGACTGACCGTCCGCTCTACGAACAGGTCCTCGATGCCGAGGCGGCTGATGATGTGCCGCCCACCGAGGACGAGGCGGAGTCAAGCATCAAGATCCGGCGCAAGGTCTTTTCGGCCAAGCCCGTGAGCGTGGACGCAGCCGTGGATGCGATGGAACTCGTCGGCCACGACTTCTACCTCTTCGTGGATGCCGCAACAGGACAGCCCTCAGCGGTCTACCGCCGCCGCGGCTGGACCTACGGCGTGATCTCGCTGGACCAGAACGGCAGTGATGAGCACGAACCGGTGGTCGAGGAACTGGCCTACCAGGCCTCCTGACCTCCGCCCCACACCCACCCAAGACCCCTCAGCAGAGGGGTGACCCCCACGTCGAGGGGCGGATTCTCCGGGCACTCCGTGTCCCGGCGGGCGCAGATGCTCGCAGAATCCGCCCCTCAACGCTGTGCGGGAGTTGAACTGGTGGCCCGGTTCGGGGGCTCCTGGGGTGAGCGCGTAGAATGACGGATGGTGACTCATGCCTATCGTGAGTCTCCGCGGAACCAGTAGACACTGATGGAGAACTGGCTGTGCCCACACTGCTTGAACGAATCCTCAAGACCGGGGATAAGAAAGTCCTCAGGACTCTGCGCTCCTATGCGGATGCGGTGAACCTCCTGGAGGACGAGTTCAAGGAACTCAGCGACGCAGAGCTGCGCGCCGAGACCGAACGCTTCCGGGAGCGCCTGCGCGACGGCGAGTCGCTGAACTCGCTGCTGCCCGAGGCCTTCGCCACGGTGCGGGAGGCAGCGGACCGCACGCTGGGTCAGCGTCACTATGACGTGCAGCTGATGGGTGGAGCCGCCCTGCACCTGGGCGACATCGCCGAGATGGGCACCGGTGAGGGCAAGACCCTGGTCGCGACCGCCCCGGCGTATCTGAACGCGCTCACCGGCAAGGGCGTCCACGTGGTCACGGTGAACGACTACCTGGCGAAGTACCAGGCGGACCTCATGGGACGCGTCTACCGCTTCCTCGGCCTCAACGTCGGGACCATCACCAACGACCTCAAGCCGGCCGCGCGCCGCGAGGCCTACGCCGCGGACATCACCTACGGCACGAACAACGAGTTCGGCTTCGACTTCCTGCGCGACAACATGGCGCAGTCCCTGGACGACCTCGTCCAGCGTGAGCACCACTACGCCATCATCGATGAGATCGACTCGATCCTCATCGACGAGGCCCGGACCCCGCTGATCATCTCGGGGGCCGCCTCCGGTGACATCTCCCGCTGGTACAACGACTTCTCCACCCTGGTGAAGAAGCTGCACATCGACGAGGACTACGAGGTCGACGAGAAGAAGCGCACCGTCGGCGTGCTGGAGTCCGGGATCGACAAGGTCGAAGACTACCTCGGCATCGAGAACCTCTACGAGACCCAGAACACCACGCTGATCCAGTACCTCAACAACGCCATCCGGGCCAAGGAGCTCTACCGTCGGGACACCGACTACGTGGTCTCCCAGGGCGAGGTGCACATCGTCGATGAGCACACCGGGCGCATCCTGAAGGGCCGACGCTACAACGAAGGTCTGCACCAGGCCATCGAGGCCAAGGAGCAGGTCCGGGTCAAGCCTGAGAACCAGACTCGGGCCACCGTGACGCTGCAGAACTACTTCCGCAGCTACGACAAGATCTCCGGCATGACCGGCACGGCAGAGACCGAGGCTGGCGAGTTCATGTCGACCTACAAGCTCGGCGTCGTCCCGATCCCGTCGAACCGTCCCCGCCAGCGCATGGACCACAACGACCTGGTCTACAAGAACGAGGTCGTGAAGTTCGATGCGGTGATGAAGGACATCATCGAGCGCCACGAGAAGGGCCAGCCGATCCTGGTCGGCAGCGAGTCTGTGGAGAAGTCCGAGTACCTCTCCAAGAAGCTGGCTCAGGCCGGCATCCGCCACGAGGTGCTCAACGCGAAGAACCACGAGCACGAGGCCACCATCGTCGCCCAGGCCGGCCGCAAGGGATCGGTCACCGTGGCCACCAACATGGCAGGCCGAGGCACCGACATCATGCTCGGCGGCAACGCCGAGTTCAACGCGGTCCGCGAGATGGAGAAGCTCGGCCTGGATCCTGAGAAGGACGCCGAGGCCTACGAGGCCAAATGGGATGAGGTCTTCGACCGTGCCAAGGCCGAGACCAAGGCCGACGGAGACACGGTCCGCGAACTGGGTGGGCTCTACGTGCTCGGCACCGAGCGCCACCAGTCCCGTCGCATCGACAATCAGCTGCGCGGACGCTCCGGACGTCAGGGCGACCCCGGCGAGTCGCGGTTCTACATCTCGTTGACCGATGACCTGATGCGGCTGTTCAACCAGGCGGCCGCCGCGCGCATCATGAACTCCAAGGCCATGGGCGACGAGATCCCGGTGGAACACAAATTCGTGTCCTCCGCGATCGCCAACGCCCAGCAGCAGCGCGAGGGTCAGAACACCGAGACCCGCAAGAACGTGCTCAAGTACGACGACGTCATGAACCGACAGCGTCAGGCCATCTACTCCGACCGCCGCCGGATCCTCGAGGGCGACGACGTCCACGAGAAGGTCCAGCACTTCATCGAAGACGCGGTGAGCCTGATGATCGAGGAGAAGACCACCGCCTCCTCCTCCGAGGACTGGGACCTTGAGGCGCTCTGGGAAGAGCTCAAGTCGCTCTACCCGGTGTCGCTGAGCATCGAGGACCTGGTCGAAGAGGCAGGGGGGATCGATCAGCTCAATACCAAGATGCTCAAGCGCGAGCTCATCTCTGACGCCAAGGTCGCCTACGAGAACAAGGCCGAGGAGGTCGGGGAGGACACGATCCGGCAGCTCGAGCGCCGGGTCCTGCTCACCGTGATCGATGAAAAGTGGCAGGAGCACCTCTACGAGATGGATTACCTGAAGTCAGGCATCGGGCTGCGCTCGATGGCTCAGCGTGATCCGCTGGTGGAGTACCAGCGTGAAGGCTTCCTGCTCTTCCAGACCATGGCCGACAGCGTCCGCGAGGACTCGGTGCGCCTGCTCTTCAGCGCCGAGGTCACCGCGAAGGCACCCGTGACCGCGACCCCGAACCTTCCCGGGATCAAGGATGGTCGAATGTTCACCGCCGGAAAGCGGCTGCGCGTTCCCGGTCTCCAGGACACCACCGCGACCCAGGGCTGAGTTCAGCCCAGCTCCATCGCCACCACGCGCCAGCGCCGCCGGTGGGCCTCAAGGCGCAGGGCGCATGCCCTGACGCGTCTGCCGTCGCCGAACACCACGGAGACCTCCCACGCACCTCGCGCGACGCGCTCAGCGCGCAGATGCCCGAAGTTCAGCGGCTGCGGGCGCGGGATCGTGTCCGAGGTGCCTGGTCTGGACCGGGTTGAACCTCGGGTTCCGGAGCGTCGGCTCTCTGCGAGCAGGGCGGCGCGTTCTGCCATCTTCTGCTGCACATCGAGATCGAGCCACCGCTGGAGCTGACCGGCCGGACGCACGCCCTGCAGCACCTCCGTGGTGACCTGGCAGACGATGCGCGAGATGGCGCAGATCTGCCGGCGCTCCTCCCGATAGCTGGCAAGCACTGTGGGCGGCTCGCCCGGTGGTCGACGGTTGCCCGCAGGTTCTCGCTCTCCCCGCAGCCGACGCATCAGCGCCGGGACCTCATCCTCGCGCCGGAGCCGATAGCTCGCCGTCGAAGAGGGATCCTGGGTCGGCCATGGCGAGCCCGGGGCGGGAACGATCCTGGTGCGGCCCCGAAGCTGGGGATCAGCCTCCAGGAACGCGCGCAGGGAATCCAGCGGATCCTCCCGCGACGGCTCTCGGACCGCATTGCTCGCCTGCGTCCGCGCCTCCGGAGATGATGTGGGCTGACGATCTGCTGGACTGACTGACATGTCTTCTCCCGGGTGGTTCGCGTGTATCTGAGTGATGCCGTTCGGGTGTCACGGAGACGGGGCGTTCAGGATCGTTCCCGGATGGATGATCCCGGGGTCGTCGCCGATCCTGTCCCGATTCGCCGCGTACCACTGGGGCCAGCTCGCGGCGATCTCCCAATCCGTCGCGTCTGAGCCCAGGTGCTCCGCAGCGATCTCCCATAGTGAATCCCCCAGGCGGACCACGACCTGTTCCGGCTCGGACCCGCGGCGTTGGGGCACCCCCTGGAGCCGGTCGGTGTTCAGCGTCGGGTCCTCGGGGGTGAACAGCCCGGAAGGTGGCCGAGCCGTCTCCGGTGACGGCTCTGGGGTGTCCGGCTCTGCCGTGTCTCGTTCTGCGGTGTCCGGCTCGGTGGCCTCGGGTTCGGCTGCGTCGAACAGGACGGAGTCCGTCGCGCCGCTGGTCTGCGAAGCGGGGGTCTGCGAGGCGGAGGTCTCCGGCGGACGGGGCCATGAGTCGGCGCCCACCGCGGTCAGTGCGAGCCCGGTGCCCAGTGTCAGTGCCACGGTGCGGCGCAGGAAGCCCGGACTCCATCGCATCAGCGCCCGCTCCAGGGTCCAGGCGTCGCACCGATGGGCGATCTGCTGGGCGAGCAGCGCCAGCACTGCGATGATCGCGCCGGCGCTGATGAGTATCCCCGCCGCGGCGGCGAGCAGGCCCAGCAGCGTCTCGGCCGCCTTGATGCCCGGCTGGTGCTGGTGCTGGATCTGGCCGAGCAGAGTCGAGATCTCAGGTCGATCGCTGAGGATCAGGGTGGCGAAGCACCACAAAGCGGGTCCGCTCGCGATGAATGCGGCGCTCAGCAGCAGGTCCTGCAGTCCTGGTGCAGGGACTCCTCCCTCGCGTGTCGGGGTCCAAGCTGCGCGGCGAATACCCATGATGCCCATCCTGGTCACTTTTAGATGATGTTTGATCGTGTTTAGTGTTTTTAGAGTGTACACAGTCACGATGGATCATCGATAGGGCTGGGGAGGATCCTGTAGCCTCGGGACCAGACCGCAGGTCAGGAGATGGGACCGATATGCGCTGGGATGCATTGTTTGCGGACCTCGAGACTCAGCTGGAGGCAGCGCAGACCGCCGAGTTCGCCGCCGCGCTGGCGGACGCCTCGAGGCTCGAGGCCTCGCGGATGGAGTTTGCTGATCGGCTGCGGGGGCATCAGGATCGGCAGCTGGGTCTGCAGGTCTCGGGCGGACAGCGGCTCGATGTGCGAGTCGGCACCGTCGGGGCGGACTGGCTGGCCGGGACGATCCGGCAGCACAGCGTCCTGGTGCCGCTCTCCAGCATCTTCGCGGTCGACGGCATGGCTCGCGCGGCGGTGCGCAGCGAACCGAGCGCGGTCCGCAGGCGGCTCGGCATCACGGCGCCGCTGCGGCGTCTGGCCAGGGACCGCGCTCCGGTCAGCGTCTTTGGTGCTCAGGGTCTCCTGGCCGCGGGCCTCATCGCGGCGGCAGGCCGGGACTTCGTCGAGATCCTGCCGCTCTCAGCAGAGGGCCTGCTGCCCCGGCACGGGGGAGCGCGAGCCCTGCGCGTCGTCCCGCTGCACGCGGTGTCCTGGTTCCGCAGCGAGGGGTCCGACCTCGACTAGGCTCTCACCACGCTCAGGTCTGGGTCGTGTGAGCCGGATCGTCGATCGAGGTCCCAGTCCCTCCGGCGGTGCCGGCGCGGGACTCACGCTGAGCTGCGTACTGGCGCTCGATGTATTCGTCGAGCTTGGCCTCCTCGACCCGCCACTGACCGCGACCCCCGATCTGGATGCCCTCCAGATCGCCGGTCTTGATCAGCGCCCGAGTCTGCGACATAGAGATGTTCAACGCCTCCGCCACATCGGGAAGGGTCAAGAACCGTCGCATCATGGGCCTCCGTGATCCAGGGTGTCGTTTGGTGTCGTTTCCGCTATTCTCCCACGCAGCGTCGGTGGAATCAGAGTTCTTCACGCCGCGGAATCTGAAAGGTTCTGCACAGATTCTGCTGCACCCGTTGTCATCTGAGGAGCGGGTATCTACGCTGAGCCCTGTGCGCCCGCGCTGGCGGGCCGTCAGCCAGGGAGACGCCATGCCTGAGCCCCATTCCCCGCCGAGCGCCGACTCACGACCCCGTCCGCAGCCGGCCCCCAGCTCCACGTCCGCCGCCCAGCGCCTGCGCCGACCAAGCTGGAGAGACCCGCGGCTGCTCGCGGGCGTGCTCATCGTGGTGCTCTCGGTCTCCGGTGTGATCGCCCTGATGACCACACAGAATCGCACCACCGAGGTCTATGCCGCGGACCGCCTGCTGACTGTGGGGGACCGGTTCTCCACCGAAGATCTGCGCGTGGTCGAGGTTCAGATCGACGAGCTCTCCGAGGCCTATCTCCTGGTGGCCGACGCGCTGCCCGACGGCACCGAGTTCATCGCCATGGTGGATGAAGGCGAGCTGATCCCGCGCCGCGCCCTGGCGGAGGAAGACCCGCAGGGGCGGCAGGCGATGACCATCACGGTCGAGCACACGCTCGCCAGAGGTGTGGAGCCCGGACGGCTCGTCGATGTCTGGGCCGCTGACGCCGGAACGCTGGGGGCGCAGGAAGAGGTCCAGGTGGAGCAGATCGCCGACGGCGCCCAGGTCTCGGTGATCACCGAGCCCAGCACCACCTTCGGAGCCCAGGAACGCGTCACGGTGGAACTCCTGGTGGATCCGGAGGAGCTTCCCGGACTGCTCGGTGCCACCAGCTCGGCCGCGACTCTCTCGGTGGTGCCGGTCGGTGCCCCGGCGGAGCCTGGCCCAGACCCGGAAGAAGACCCAGAATCGGAAGGGGACCCAGGCCCTGGAGACGAGTCTGCACCCGAGGACGAGGCATAGATGAGCAGATGGGCCGTGGTCACCATGGGTCGGCTCGGCGTCGACCATATCGCCGCCGTGGAAGGTCTCCAGGGTCCCGTCACGATTGAACGCCGCTGCACCGACCTTCCTGAGCTGATCGCCGTCTGCCGCACCGGACGGGCCGACGCCGCGCTGATCATCGGCGAGACCCAGCAGCTCACCTCCACGGTGCTCAGTGAGCTTCAGGCAGGCGGGCGACACGTCGTCGTGATCTCCCACGTCGCGGAGGAGCGGAGCCGTCTACAGCGGCTCGGGGTGCTCAGCTTCACCGACGAGGTGAGTCCGACGGCGCTGGCGCAGGCCCTGATGGGCGGCGAGCCGGTGGGCGGCGCAGACCTCCCCGGCTCCAGCCCGTGTCCGACCAACGGATTCCTCTCCTCCGTGCCGCAGGTGCAGGTGCAGCACAGCAGGAACGGGGACACGAACCACCGAGGGCCGCACACCGGCAGCGGCAGGTCTGGGCCCCGAGACCCCAAGACTCACGGCGCACTCGAGCCGGAAGACTCAACCGCCCGGGAGAACTCAACCACCCAGGGTGACCCGCCCGAGCCGGAGGACGCTCCGCCCCGCGGCCTCCCCGGCGCTCCCGGCGGCATCACCGCGGTCTGGGGTGCCCCGGGCAGTCCCGGCCGCAGCACGGTGGCGGTCAACCTCGCTGCAGAGCTCGCCCTCCAGGGCGCCTCGGTGCTGCTGATCGACGCGGACACCATCGCCGCCTCACTCGTGGCGCAGCTGGGGCTGATGGAGGAGACCGCCGGGCTGGCGCGGGTCTGCCGCGCGGCCGACCTGGGCCGGCTGGACACCGCCGCGCTGGAGTCTGCCACCGCGTCGGTGCAGATCAGCGGCGCCGAACTGAGCCTGCTCTCCGGACTGCCGCGCGCCCAGCGCTGGCCGGAGCTGCGCGAGCGCAGCCTCAGCGCCGTGCTGGAGCTGGTTCGCAGCCACTACGCGCATGTGATCATCGACGTCGCCGCCCCGGTCGAGGAGGACGAGGAGCTCAGCTTCGACACCACTGCGCCCCAGCGCAACGCCGCGACCCTGACCTGCCTGCGGCTGGCCGACCGGCTCCTCGCCGTCGGAGCGGCCGATCCGGTGAGCTTCCCGCGTCTGGTCAAGGCCGTGGAGGCCCTGGAGCTCGCCGTCGAGGGCGGCTCGCTCGCGCAGCTGGAGGTGGTCATCAACAAGGTACGCAGCGAGGTGATCGGCCGCTCGCCCCGGGATCAGCTGAGCCAGACCTGGCTCCGGCTCGGCCCCGCCGCTCGGATCCAGGCGTTCCTGCCCTGGGACCCAGCCGGCTGCGATGCCTCGCTGCTCCATGGTCAGGTCCTGGCCGAGGCAGCCCCCGATTCCGCGCTCCGCCGCAGCATCGCACGGCTTGCCGGCGTCGATCTCCAGGTGCGCCGTCGCGGCCTGCGCGCTCGGGGCAGGCGGTAGGCTGAGCGGCACAGGCAACGCGTGGTCCGGCCCTCATGGGGTCCCGGACCGCGCGTACTCCATATCAGCAGAAAGAGCGAGAGTTCACATGCCCGCCGAGACAATTCTTTGGACCAGCAATGACGCCGATCTTGAGACATTGACCGATGCCTATTACGCCCATATCGCCAGTGAGGATCGCCAGCAGGTCAGCGCCGACCGCCAGCAGAAGCGAGTGCAGGAGCACCTGCGCCTCGCCGAGACCCGGACCGACTCCTCCCCGGTGGTCCAGGTGGTCGACGTCGGGGGTCAGAGCCTGGTCCAGGTCGTCACCGACGACATGCCCTACCTGGTGGACTCGGTCACCGCGGAGGTGACCCGCCACGACCACGGCATCTCCCTGGTGGTGCACCCGATCCTGCTGAGCAGCCGCAGCACCGACACCGGTGCGCTGGTCACGGTGAAGTCCCTGCCCGCGGAACACCGCGGAGTCTCCTCCGGCGACACCCAGACCCTGCCGAACCTCACCGCGATCTTCGACGAGCAGCACCTGGTCAAGATCGAATCCTGGATCACCATCGAGCTCGACCGGGTGATCTCTGAGGAGGAGGTGGAGACACTCATCGGCGGGCTGCACAAGATCCTGCACGATGTGAAGGTCAGCCACCGGGACCAGGAGCGGATGATCGCCCAGGTCAAGGCCGCAGGACACGCGCTGCGCGAGGCGACCGACCTCCCGGAGTCCGAGGAGTCAGCCGACCTGCTGCAGTGGATGGGCTCGGGGAACTTCCTGTTCCTGGGCTACCGCGAGTATCAGCTCGCCGACTACCCGGACGGCTCCGTGCACCTGGACCCGCTCACCGGGACCGGGCTCGGGATCCTCGCCGACAAGAACGGCAGACCGATCACCCGGCGTTCCACCGAGCTCTCCGCCGCCGGTCGGCAGCGAGCCGGGCAGCGCCGCGCCCTGGTCGTCACCAAGGCCAACTCGCGCTCCACCGTGCGTCGCCGCACCTACATGGACTACGTGGCGGTCAAGACCTTCCACGACGACGGCACCGTCAAGGGCGAGCGCCGATTCATCGGACTCTTCAGCGAGCGCGCCTACAGCGAATCGATCGTGAACATCCCGCTGCTGCGCTCCCGCGCCGAGCAGCTGCTGCGCCGTTCCGGCTTCGCGGCGGACTCGCATTCAGGCAACGACCTGATGCAGATCCTCGAGACCTATCCGCGCAATGAGCTGCTGCAGATGGAGATCGACGAGGTCGAGCAGGCCACCTGGCAGATCATGCAACTCCAGGAGCGGCGCCGGGTCAAGCTCTTCCTGCGCCGAGACCACTACGGCCGGTTCATGACCGCTCTGGTCTACCTGCCCAGGGACCGCTACAACACCGCGGTGCGTCGGCGGATCGAGCAGGAGCTGCTGGGCTACATCGACGCCGAGTCCATCGACTTCAACGTCCGGCTCACCGACTCGGTGCTGGCCCGGGTGTTCTTCCGGCTTCGCCTCGCCGACGACGCCGCTGAGCCATCCGGCACCCAGCAGGAGCTGGAGCAGCGGCTGACCCGGGCTGTGCGCTCCTGGTCCGAGGGGATCGCCGCGGAGGCGCGGGAACGCTACTCCTCCTCCCATGCCCGCGCCGTCGCGGCCCGCTGGGCCGAGGCGTTCCCGGAGGACTACCGGGTGCTCTACGAGGTTCAGGACGCGCTCGCCGACGCCGCCCAGTTCGAAGCACTGGAGGCGACTGCCGCGAAGGGCCAGGCCGTGCCGCGGATGAGCTTCTACCGTTCCGGGGAGGACGGGGTGGCGGACATGCGGCTGAAGCTCTACCTCACCGAGCCCAAGACGCTCACCGATACGCTGCCGGTGATCGACGACTTCGGGCTGGAGGTCCTCGACGAGCGGTCCTACACGCTGCACTGCCCCGATGGAGCCACGTTCCACCTCTATGACCTGGGACTGTTCTACCCCGAGTCGGTGGACGCGGACGCGACCATCGGGCTGCTCCAGGAGGCCTACCAGCAGGTCCTGATCGGTCGCGCGGAGTCAGACATCTTCTCGCAGCTGGTGCTGCGGCTGGGCCTGAGCATCCGCAGCGTCACGGTGCTGCGCGCCTACGCGAAGTACTACCGTCAGCTCGGCAGCACCAACTCCTACAGCTTCGTGGCGGACTCGCTGCTGAGCAACCCCGAGATGGCGCTGGCGCTGGTGGACTACTTCGAGGCACGGTTCGACCCTGACCTCGAAGGAGACCGTGAGGAACAGAGCGCGACGGCCCGCGAGCGAGTCCTCGAGGCGCTGGAGCAGGTGCGCACGCTGGACGCCGACCGGGTGCTCAGCGCCCTGCTGAACCTCATCGACTCCACCCAGCGCACCAACCTCTATCAGGGTCGGGACTGGCTCTCGCTGAAGCTGACCCCGGCGACCATCGACGCCGCCCCGGCGCCGCGCCCGGCCCACGAGATCTGGGTCTACTCCCCGCAGGTCGAGGGCGTGCACCTGCGCTTCGCGAAGGTCGCTCGCGGCGGGCTGCGCTGGTCCGATCGGCGCGAGGACTTCCGCACCGAGGTGCTGGGCCTGGTGAAGGCGCAGATGGCCAAGAATGCGGTGATCGTGCCCTCCGGCGCGAAGGGCGGCTTCTTCCCCAAGCAGCTCCCGGACCCGACCGCGGACCGCGGCGCCTGGGTCGAGGCAGGTCAGGACGCGTACAAGATCTTCATCCGCGCCCTGCTCGACATCACCGACAACCAGAGTGAACGCGATGGGCAGATCGTCATCACCCACCCCGACCGGGTCGTCCGGCACGACGGCGACGACGCCTACCTGGTCGTCGCCGCTGACAAGGGCACCGCGACCTTCTCCGACACCGCGAACGCGATCAGCAAGGAGTACGGGCACTGGCTCGGGGACGCCTTCGCCTCGGGCGGCTCGGTGGGCTATGACCACAAGGCCATGGGCATCACCGCCCGCGGCGCCTGGGAATCGGTGAAGTCCCACTTCTCCGAGCTGGGCCTGGACACCCAGCGCGAGGACTTCACGGTCATGGGCATCGGGGATATGGGCGGGGACGTGTTCGGCAACGGGATGCTGCTCTCCGAGCACATCGGGCTGGTCGCGGCGTTCAACCACCTGCACATCTTCATCGACCCGGACCCCGACCCCGCCGCCAGCTTCGCCGAGCGGCAGCGGCTCTTCACCGCCCAGCGCTCCGGCTGGGGCGAATACAACCTGGAGCTGATCTCTGAGGGCGGCGGGGTCTTCTCCCGCACCGCCAAGACCATCGAGATCACCGAGCCGATGCGCCGTCGCTTCGACCTGCCCGAGTCCCAGCAGCGGCTCACGCCCCCGGAGCTGATCAACGCGCTGCTCAAGGCGCCGGTGGATCTGTTCTACAACGGCGGGATCGGCACCTATGTGAAGGCCTCCACCGAGACCCACGACCAGGTCGGGGATCGCGCGAACAACGCGATCCGGGTCGACGGCGGAGAGCTGCGCGCCCGCGTGGTCGGGGAGGGCGGCAACCTGGGGCTCACCCAGGCCGGCCGGATCGAGGCGGCCCAGAACGGGGTGCTGCTGAACACCGATGCGATCGACAACTCCGCCGGAGTCGACTGCTCCGACCACGAGGTCAACATCAAGATCCTCATCGACCAGCTGGTGGAATCGGGGCATCTCGAGACGGAGGAGCGCAGCGAGCTGCTGAGCTCGATGACCGAGGACGTGGCCGCGCTGGTCCTGGAGACCAACCGGGACCAGAACATGCTGCTGATGACCGACCGGCACCGCGTGGGGGAGTGGTCCCCGAGCTTCCAGCGGCTGATCAGCTGGCTCGAGGAGACCGTGGGCCTGGACCGCGAGCTCGAGGTGCTGCCCAGTGACGAGGTCTTCGCCGAGCGCGCCGCGAACAGCCAGCGGATCCTCACCTCCCCGGAGCTCTCGGTGCTGGCCGCCTACGCAAAGATCCAGCTCAAGGCAGCACTGGTGGAGAACTCGGTGCCCGACGACGACTGGTTCGAGGTCACCCTCCAGCAGTACTTCCCGGCCCCGCTGCGTGAGCGGTTCTCCGACCAGCTCTCCCGACACCCGCTGCACCGCGAGATCATCGCCAATGTGGTGGCCAACGACGTGATCAACGTGGGTGGCGCCGCCTTCGTCTTCCGTGCCATCGAGGAGACCTTCGCCGCCGAGGAGCAGGTGGTCCGGTCCTTCGTGGCCGTGCGCGAGCTCTTCGCGCTCGAGGACTTCGACGCGGCCATGCGCGAGCTGCCGGTCAGCTTCGACCGAGGTGCCTGGGCGAACACCTACCGGGACATGCGCCGACTGCTGGACCGCGCCGTGCGCTGGTTCATCAACCACGTCAGCCGCGGCACCTCGGTCCGCGAAGACGTGGAGACCTTCGCGGGTCACATCACCCCGCTCTATGGCGAGCTCACCAGCTACCTGCGCGGGGATGACCGCGAGCGGGTCGAGCGGCTCCACGCCGAGGCGTTGGAGGCGGGCATGCCGGAGCAGCTGGCGACCTGGGTCTCGCAGCTCTTCGAGGCCTTCACGCTGCTGGACATCGCCACCTTGGCCCGAGATCTCGAGCTGGACTCCCGCGAGGTCGCCGGGGTCTACTACGCGGTCTATGCCGAGTTCAGCGCCGATGCGCTGCTGAACCGGATCACCAACCTCCCGCGCGAGGACAAGTGGCAGGCCCTGGCCCGCGGAGCCCAGCGCGACGAGCTCTACGGCGCAATGGCCGGCATCACCTCCGCCGTGCTGCGCGCAACCTCCTCGGGGTCCGCCCCGGAGGAGCGGCTTCAGGAGTGGAAGCAGGACAACGGGGCCAAGCTGGCCCGGGCTGAGAAGCTGGTCGCGGAGGTGGACGCGCTGGCTGATGACAACATCGCCTCGCTGACCGTGCTGCTTCGGCACCTGCGGGGCCTGGTCGACTCGTGAGCCGTCATCGTCGTTGTAAGAATCCCCTCACCGTGTGCACCGAGGAGTCCTGATATGGCTGTCTTCCAGGATCCGCTCGTCGGACACCGCCACCTCTCCCAGGACGACGTGGAGTGGCTGCATGCCCTGGTGGGGGACTGGCAGCTGCTCTCGGATCTGGCGTTCTCCGATGTGGTGCTGTGGTTCCCGCACACCGAAGAGGGGTTCCTCTCCTCCGCGGACCGGTCCTTCATCGCGCTGGCCCAGGCCCGGCCCTCGACCACGCAGACCCTGATCCACCGAGACGTGGTCGGGGACCGGATCCGCGCGGACCTGAAGCCGATGGTGGAACGCGCCTGGACCTCCCAGGTGGAGACCAACTCCTCGGACCAGGGCCAGCCCTCCCCGGCGCGGATGCGAGTCCAGGCCATCCCGCTGATCCACCGCGGCCGGACCGTCGGAGTGATCACGCTGCACTTCGCGGTGGCCGCGATGCGCAGCCCCTCCCGGCTGGAGCTGACCTACCGGCGCTGCGCCGAGGACCTGCTGGTCATGGCGGCGGAGGGTCGCTGGCCCGACGCGAGCCAGGAGTTCACCGGCTACGGCGGCGCCCCCCGGGTGGGTGACGGGCTGCTGCGCCTCGACGCCGAGGGCCGGATCACCTTCGCCTCGCCCAATGCGGTCTCGGCGCTGCTGCGCCTGGGCGTCTCCGACACCCTGGAGGGACGCTCCCTGGCCGGGATCGGTTCCGAGTTGCAGCGCGCCACCGGGGTGGTGGTCGATGAATCCCAGCCGATGATGCTCACCGGTCGCCGCGCAATGCGCGCCGAGCTGGAGGCACACGGCGCCGCGGTGACGCTGCGCTCGATCCCGCTCTACGGCGCCTCCCACAAGGAGCGCGGCGGGGAGCGCTTCGCCGCGCTGGTGCTCTGCCGCGACGTCACCGAGCTGCGCCGCCGGGACAAGCAGCTGATGAGCAAGGACGCCACGATCAAGGAGATCCACCATCGGGTGAAGAACAACCTGCAGACCGTCTCGGCGCTCCTGCGGATGCAGTCGCGGCGGATGGACTCCCAGGAGGGCCGGGAGGGACTGGGTCGGGCGATGCGACGGGTGGAGACCATCGCGATGGTCCACGATTCGCTCTCCAAGGGCTTGGAGGAGACGGTCGACGTCGACGACATGATGCGTCGTCAGCTGTACCTCGCCGCCGAGATGGCCCAGTCCGATCGGCAGGTGATCACCGCGCTGCACGGCAGCTTCGGCCAGCTCCCTCCGGACATGGTCACCCCGCTGGCGCTGGTGATCACCGAGATCGTCGCCAACGCGGTGGAGCACGGCTTCGGCCCGGATCCGGCGCACCGCGAGCTGCACGTGACCATGAGCGTGCAGCGCCATGCCGACGCTGCGGGACGTCAGCGTCTGGAGCTTGAGCTCACCGACGACGGCGTGGGGCTGCCCGAGCAGGAATGGGAACCTGGGCTGGGGCTGCGGATCGTGCGCACCCTGGTGCGCGGGGAGCTCTCAGGCTCGATCGAATGGGAGAGCGCGGGGATCCCCTCGGCGCTCGAGGCTGCCGCGGGCACCGAGGCTGCGGCGGGCACAGAAACGGCGAGGACGGGTACACGGGTGAAGCTCCGTGCGCCGATCCTCGCCGCGTCGTTGAAGAGTGGGGGGTGAGATCTCAGGAGGCGCGGCGGGCGCGCGCTGCCCGGCGCTTGAGCGCCCGGCGCTCGTCCTCGCTCATGCCGCCCCAGACTCCTGAGTCCTGTCCGGTCTCCAGCGCCCACTGCAGGCAGGTGTCCATCACGGGACACCGACGGCAGACGCTCTTGGCCTCTTCGATCTGAAGCAGGGCTGGTCCGGTGTTGCCGACGGGGAAGAAAAGCTCGGGGTCCTTGTCCAGGCAGGCTGCTCGGCTGCGCCAATCCATGGGATCACTACTCCTAGGGCGCCTCGTGGGCGCCGATGTTCGGGTCATTGGGCATTCAGCGGCGATTCCTCGACCGAGCCTCATGGTGAGGTGCTCGTGCGGGGGTCTCTAGGGAGTCACATCCGCTTCCAGGCGACAGAATGTTCCACGGTCCGAATGATCCGCAGTGCCTGGATGGCTGTACATCTCCAGACCTCGGGTGAGGTGTTCTGCCATCCCGAATAAGTACGCAATCAAGGCTGGCATGTTAACGCCTGGCAAACAAGAGTTCGCACCACTGAAATGACTGCGAAACAGTGTGTACTTTGTCACAGAATTCTCAGGTTGAGGAAAAGGCCCTTGTCAGACAGGGGTGGCAGCCGGGGCGTCCCGGGGAGGGCGGCGGCCCGGAAGACGGGCCGGTCAGTGGTTCAATGGTGATATGGCCTCAGATGACTCCGTGCAGCCGGATTTCAACGCCCCGCGTCCGCCGCGGCGCTTCGTCCAGGCGCGGCCCCGACCGCTGGGAGTGTGGGTGCTCTTCCTGGTCCACTTCGTCCAGGGGCTCGCGGTGGTCTTCAGCACGATTGCCGGGGCGGTGACCTCTCCGCCCCAGGTCCTCGACACCGCTGGCCAGATCGCTCTGGTGGTGCTCTACGTGCTCTTCGGGCTGGTCCTGGTGCTGCTCGGCTTCCGGATCTTCCTCGGTGCCCAGGGCGCCCGCACCCCAGCCATGGTGCTCCAGCTGCTGATCGTGGTGCTGTCCTTCAGCTTCCTCTCCGGCGGCGCGGTGCCCCTCGGCCTGGCCTTCATGCTCCCTGCCGCCGTCTCGCTGGTGCTGCTCTTCATCCGCCCCACCCAGGTCTGGCTCAGCGAGGCAGACCCCCGGGACTGATCGTCAGTCCAGATCAGCTGGACTGAGCCGCTGCGCCAGCGTCTCGGCGCAGCGGAGGTGATGCTCGCGCTGGTCGGCGCTCTGTGCCCCCGGCAGCAGGGACAGCAGCACCGCCGCGGTGCGCGCGCCGAGATCCCTCGGCTCGGCCTCCTCGAGGCAGTGGGTGTGGAAGCGTCGCGTGAACTCGGGGACCGCGGCGTATCCCGCGGCGTCGAAGCTCGGCAGCGCCAGCAGGTGCCCGAGCATCGTGGCGAGGTCATCGACCCGGAATCCCGGTCCCACCGTGTCCGCGTCGATCAGGCCCGTCGGCTGCTGCGCCGTCGGGTCCAGGAACAGGTTTGCCGGGTGGAAGTCCCCATGTGTGGGCACCAGCGGGCCCGGTGCCTCATGCAGGCCCAGACTGATGCGATCGCGGAGTCGCTGCACCCGCAGCGGGTCAGCCCCGGCTGCGATCGCGGACTCGGCGAGACCGTCGAGTCGCTGGGCCGGGGGCACCCGCGGCGGCATCCGCTGTGCCTCAGGGCCCAGGGTCTGCAGCGCCGCCGGCAGCACCGACGGGTCGAGGGGTCCGACGTCGGCCGGGGCGGTGGCGCGGTGGAGGTGGTGGGTCAGTGCCAGGCCAGGAGCCTGGTCCAGCACCAGGATGCCGTCCCCGGCGTCGGCGGTGGCCGGGATCAGCGGGGAACAGCGGTGGCGCTGCAACAGCTGCGCTGCCCTGGCGGGTCGGACCACCTTCAGATAGAGGACCCGCTGCCCGAGGGCTGAGGAGAGCGTCGCCCGGTAGACGGCCCGCCGGAGCGGTCGCAGCACCAGCATCTGCAGGCTCTTCACCCGGCACGGCTGCCCGAGAAGTCGGCTCAGCCGCGACTCCAGCTCGGTGGTGCCCGGAAGCGCTGGTCGTGCCGGGGAGTCGGCGGCGCGCTCCACCACGAGCAGTCCCGGCAGCTCCGGGTCCACCGGATATACCCACAGGTGCACCGTGCCTAGCGAGGAGTCCGCTCGGACCGCACCCATGCTCTCGCGCTGCTGCGGCGTCAGCCCGACGGTGCTGGCCACCATGGTCAGCTCAGTCAGCTCCTCGAGTTCAGTTGACCCGGTCGCCAGGGCCGGCGCCCCGGGTGCGACGCACTGTACGCGGTACCGTGCCGAAATCTCGGCGCCTGGCCGGGCGTAGATCTGCTCGAGCTCCCAGTGGCGCAGCGACACACCGGAGGCGTCCAGGGACTGCCGCAGCAGGGACCCGGCCTCGGGTCCGCGCAGTGCGCTGAGCAGATCCCCACGCGTCTGATCCACATCCATGCCGTCATCCTCTCGCATACAGATGAAAGAACTCTCATCGCAGGAGCGCCTCCTGGGCAGGTTCTCAGTGAGAAACTGAAGCTCATGAACCATTCACGTCAGCCCGACGACGCAGCGGCGCGCCCCGCCGTCGATGCCACGGCCTCTCGGCGGCGGTCGCCCCGCGGCTGGCGACCTCGTGGACTGAACGTGCGTGCGCGGATCCTGATCGCCGTCGTCGGGCTCGCCGCGCTGGCGCTCGCGGTCGCGGGCTACACAGCCTTCGCCATCCAGCAGGCTCAGGTCGAGGGACGGATCGACGCCGAGCTCGCGGCCGACGCGGAACAGTTCCGGGTCCTGCATGAGGTCGGCGTGGATCCTGGAACCGGTGAGCCGTTCAGCTCGCCGGCCGAGCTGGTGCGCACCGCCATGGAGCGGATCATCCCGACGCGCAATGAAGGGATCGTCGGATTGGTCGACGGGCAGGTGGCCTACACCTCTCCGGTCACCCCGGTGCAGCTGGAAGAGGATCAGCAGCTGCTGCGCGCCCTGGAGCCCCATGCGCTCGGCGAGCGGGCCACGGTCGTGACCATCGACACGGAGGTCACCAGCTACCGGGCGGCCATCGTGCCGGTGCAGGGCAGCGTCGGGGAGGATGCCCCGGACGCCGCAGCTGAGGACTCCCAGGCTGATGACGCCGCCGCGACACCGGGGGATCCTCAGGTCGGTGCGCTGGTGATGGCCTATGACATCACGGCCGAGAAACGGGTCTTCTCCGAGGGGTTCCTGATCTACATCGCCGTGGCGCTGCTGTCTCTCGGCGTGGTGGCCACCGTCGGCGGGGTGGTTGCAGGGCGTCTGCTGCACCCGGTTGCGGTGCTCGCCTCCTCGGCCCGGCATATCGGTCGTGAGGACCTCTCCGAGCGGATCCCGGTGACCGGCAAGGACGACCTGGCCGAGATGACCAAAGCTGTCAACGAGATGCTCGACCGGCTCGAGGACTCGTTCCAGGCGCAGGATCAGCTCATCCACGACGTCAGCCACGAGCTGCGCACCCCGCTGACCATCGTGCGCGGACATCTCGAGGTGCTCGACGTGGGCGACCGTGACGACGTCACCTCCACCCGCGCGCTGACCCTTGACGAGCTCACCCGGATGAACCGCGTGATCGACGACCTCACCACGCTGGCCCAGGCCGGACGTCCGGACTTCGTCCAGTGCGGCCCCACCGACATCGGCACCCTCACCGATGAGGTCTATGACAAGGCGCTAGCCCTGGGTCGACATCGCTGGATCGTAGAATCCCGCGCCGAGGGCACGGCCCGGGTGGATCGGGAGCGGCTCACCCAGGCCTGGCTGCAGCTGGCGGCGAACGCGGTGAAGTTCTCCGCCCCAGGCTCGGTCATTGCCCTGGGGTCGGAGCTCACCGCCGAGGAGGTGCGCATCTTCGTCCGCGATCAGGGCCAGGGGATCGCCGCGGCGGACCAGGAACGGATCTTCCTGCGCTTCGGACGCACCGATACCTCCAAGCCCGGCTCCGGGCTAGGGCTCCCGATCGTGGCAGCGATCGCGCAGGCCCACGGCGGGCGGGTGGACCTGGAATCGGCGCCGGGCGTCGGGGCGCGCTTCACGGTGGTCATCCCGCTCGACCACACCGCCGTCGCCCTCGAGCCTCCGGACCAGAGTCCCGACCATGCCCCCGACGACGACGCCACCGCGCCGCTGCCCCACCCGATCGACACAAGGAGCCACGGATGACCCGGATTCTGCTCATCGAGGACGAAGACCGGATCGCGTCCTTCGTGGAGAAGGGCCTGCGCGCGGCCGGCTATGCCGTGCTGCGCGGCGCCACGGCGTCGGAGGGCTTCGAGTACGCGATGAACAACACGGTGGACCTTGCAGTCCTGGATCTCGGGCTCCCCGATGAGGATGGGCTGAGCCTGCTGGGACGCCTGCGCGGCCAGGGCTTCGGCGCGCCGGTGATCATCCTGACCGCGCGCAGCACCCCGGCCGACACGGTCGCGGGACTCGAATCCGGTGCCGATGACTACATGTCGAAACCGTTCAGCATCGACGAGCTGCTCGCCCGGATCCGGCTGCGACTGCGCGGTGGGTCAGCGGAGGAGCCGACGACGCTGAGCGCCGGCGGTCTCACCTTGGACCTGCATGCGCGCCGGGTCGAGGTGGGGCAGAGGCAGCACGATCTTTCCTCGCGGGAGTTCGCCCTGATCGAGACGTTCATGCGGCACCCCGGCCAGGTGCTCTCCCGGGAGCAGCTCCTGGAGCGCGTCTGGGGCTACAGCTTTGACCCGGGGTCGAACCTGGTCGACGTCTACGTCAGGTATCTCCGGGCAAAGATCGGTGCCGAGGCGATCCGCACCGTGCGCGGCGTCGGGTACCGGCTCGAGCTCTGATCCCCGGCTCGAGCACGACCCGCGGAGTGTGAACCCGGTCGGCGGGGTCTCGCCCAGATCCTAGGGCTCGGCGCGCTGTGGCTCAGCTCGCCGCGGACGGGGCGGACCAGCTCTGGGCCGAGACGGGAGTCGACCAGGACTCCGGGGACGCCAGAGATGCCTGCTGGTACTGCTGCGGCGGTGCCGGGGCGACCGTGGTGGGAGCTGGGGTCGCCGGCGGGATGTACTCCTCGGGAGATGGAGCGCTTGGTGCCGGTGGGATGTACTCCTCGGGAGATGGAGCGCTTGGTGCCGGCGGGGCGGCGGCCTGGGACGGTGATGCCGTGGGGGTCGCGCTGGCACTCGCGCTTGGGCTTGGACTGGCACTGTCGTCGCTCGAGGCTTTCGTGGCGCTCGGAGAAGGTGAGGGAGACGGTGTGCTGGTGGGTGGGGTCTCGCTGGGTGAGGCCACTTCCATGGCCGGACCCAGGTCTTGAACCTGGTCAGGACCCGCCAGTTCCGCGACGGCCACCGTGCCGCCCAGCGCGACGATGCTCAGCGCACCCGTGATGATCCATCCTGACTGCCTGGACATGTCTCCGCGTCCTTCCGCTTCTGTGCTGTGATCAGTGAGTCTAGGATCACTGGGTCTGGGATCACTGATTCCAGGATCCCCGATTCTAGATCCTGACTCCATCCTCGGCCCTGCGGGTGAGCCCCCGGTGAGACCAGGATGAGAAGATTCTCATCCTTCTTCGGAGCTGGCGGCCTGCGCTCGCAGCAGCGCCGCCACGTGGCGATATCCCGGTCGCACCGCGTAGACACAGCCCAGCCGCAGCACTGCTGCTCGTTCGTAGACCGCGAGAGTCCGGGCCGGCACGCCAAGCCGATCAGCGGCCGCATCCACCGTGTGGATCACGGTGCGGGCCTCCTGTGACCCCCATAGTCCCTGCAGCCGACGGAGTCTGCCATGCGCCCGCAGATTGCCCAGATCCAGCGCGGGATCCGCGAGGCAGGCGGTGTCAACGTCGAGCAGGCCGGGGCCTGACTGTGGGTTCCACAGCAGCTGTTTGTCGTGGAGGTCCCGATGGGCGGGCCGCAGGGGCGCGTCGGGCAGCTGCCGCAGGAGGGCCCCCACCTCGTCCACCAGGGTCCCGAGCGGTTCGGTCGGGTCGAGATAGGGCGCGATCAGGCGCGCCCAGCGGCGCAGCACCTGCGCCTCCGCTTCGGCAGTGTGTCGTGGCATCGATGGGTCAGCTTCGAGTGCTCGGCACTGCTGATCTGAACCATCGGAGCCGGAGTCCGCGGTGAGTGCCGCCTGGGTCCAGGCGTTGAGCACCTCGGTCCAGGCGAGGTCCCAGTGGGGCGAAGACAGCAGTGCGGGGTCGTGCAGGCTCACGCCGTGAAGTTCAGCGAAGGTCACCGAGGAATCGTCCCGTGCCAGCACCTCCGGGGTGCGGAAGGAGTTCGCGAATGCTGCAGCTCGACTGACCCCCTCGAGAATCCCCGAGGCCCGGCCACGGCGCACCACCTTGATGAACTCAGCTCCACGACGGACCACGGCGCGCTTTCCGGGCCGGTGCGAGACCACAGTGCCTGACCCGGCGAGACGCTCCAGGGCTGGAAGTCGGGGGTCTGTGCCGGCGGGCTGCAGCTGGGCCCCGTCCTGGTACCAGAATCCCGCGCGCCGCTGACCGGCGTCCTCACACTCGATCGCCAGCCGGGATTCATCGGGCACCGGCCATGCGCGGGTGACCCGAAGCGTGCGGCCCGAGTGAGCAAGGGCCTCTGGTGGCAGATGCAGGGTCGTCATCGGTCGAGTGCCTCCTCACCGAGGGTCAGGGTTCGCTGCATGAGTTCGGGCCAGCCTGGTTTGCGGAGCCGGAAGGCGTCCGGAGCGGTGCTCAGCTGGGCATAGGCCTCCCAGATCGACGCCCGCGCCAGGTCCGCGGTGCTTCGGCTCATGTAGCCGGTCTGAAAGTCGTCGATCAGAGAATCCAGCTTCAGCCGTCGACAGGCGGCAGCCCAGCTGCCCAGATCACGCATCGGGTCGCCGGTGCCCGCCCGATCGAAATCGATGAGCCGGATCTTGTGGCTGCCCGGTGTCGCGAGGACCACCTGGTCGGGGGACAGGTCCCCGTGGACCTCCGCGGTGACACCGGGGCCCAGTGGCGAGAACCGTTCGTCGATCCGCTGGGCGAGGCGACGTGCACGGTGCCCGAGCCACGGCGCGACCAACGCGATCGCCGCGGCGCCTGATCCTGCTCGGACCGGGAGAGGATTCCGGTCTGCGCCCAGGGTGATCTGGTGCAGCGTGCCCAGTGCTGCTCCGGCGGTCGCTGCCGCGGGGCCGTGCGGGTGGCTGCTCAGATCTGCCCACCCCCAGAGCGGCGCACCCACGGCAGTGCCGCGGTCCCCGAGCGGACGGCTGCGCACGAGTGGCAGCCCCAGGTCCCGCCACCGCTGTGCCGTCTCCAGACTGATGCGGGTGGTGCTCCGGGAGGCGATACGGACGATCTTCGCACCGTGGCCCCCCGCCATGGGGGGCACTGCAGCCACCACTCGCCGGCGCGGATTGTGCCGCAGGATCTCCCAGGACTGGTCCGTTCCGGCTCTCCGGTCGATCGCCAGGCGAGCCTCGCGGAGATCCTTGGCCAGAACCGGATCCGCCCAGATGCTTCCGCTGAAGAGGAAGAGCTGGTCTTCAGCGTGCTGGAGGAAGGGGATCTCACCCTCGACGGCGCTGTCCGCAGCGCGGTGTCGAGCCTTGGTGAGCTTGTCCTCATCTCGGGTCAGCATCGCCCAACCGTGTTCGCCGTCGGCGGTGGTGAACGCGGCCACCACCGAATGCCCGGGTTTGATCCGTACCCGAGAGATCCCGACCTGTTGACCCAGCAGGGTGGAGAGCTCCGAGGAGTCCAGCAGGGTGCGCGCCCCGGGCAGCTCCACGGACTGGGCCGCCAATTCGTCGGCGTCGGTCCATTCTGGGTGCGGCTGGCTCATCGACTCACCTTCTCGATCCGGTCTGCCGCCACGGGTTCTGTCTCTGCGGCAGGGGGTTTTCCAGCCCCGGAATCCGCGGCCCCACGCTGGCTCGCCGCCCACTGGGCCAGCTGCGAGCCAGGATCAGCGAGCAACTGGGTGGGAGTGCCATCCTCATGGATGCGTCCGTCCTCGAGCCACAGGACCCGATCCAGGCCCTGGATCATGCTGAGGTCGTGGGTGATCGCCACAGTGGTGCGACCGCGGGTCAGTTCGCGGATCGAGGTCTCCACGACTCCGCGGGAGGCGGGATCCAGGCCCGTGGTCGGCTCATCCAGCAGGACGATGGGAGCATCGCGGACCAGGGCGCGGGCGATCGCCACACGTTGGCGCTGACCGCCCGATAGCGTGTCGCCGCGGTTGCCCAGCTCGGTCTCGTAACCCTCGGGCAGCGACATGATGAAGTCGTGTGCACCGGCCCGCCGGGCCGCCTCCTCGACCTCGATGTCGGAGGCGTCCTGCCGGCCATACCGGATGTTCTCCCGGACCGAGGTGCTGAACAGCACCGACTCCTGGAGCAGGACCGCGATGTTGTTCCGCAGGTCTGCCCGGGTGACGTTGCGTGCTGAGTACCCGTCCACCAGCACCGAACCCGAGTCCGGGTCCGCGAGTCGCAGCAGATACCCGGCCAAGGTGGACTTGCCAGCGCCGGAGGGACCCAACAGTCCCACACGCTGCCCGGCGGGGATGGTCAGATTCAGCTTCTCGAACAGCGGAGTGCCGCGGTGGTCCCTGGCACTGAGATTCCAGAAGGTCAGTTCGCCGGTGGCGCGTCCCAGGGGGAAGGGTCGAGCCGGGTCCTGGATCTCGATCTCTTCATCCAGCAGGTCGGCGATGCGTTCCCCGGAGGCGGTGGCGCGCGCGATCCGGCCGGTGTACTTTGCCATATCGCGCAGCGGCTTCATCGCGATCTTCAGGTACATCAAGAAAAGCACCATGTCTCCCGGGGTCATGGATCCCTGGAGGACCTGCCACCCGCCGAGGCCCAGGACGACGGCGGTGGAGATCCCCACCAGCAGATCGGTGGAGCGCTCCAGCTGGGCGGCGAGCCTGCGGGCCTTGATCCCGGCCGTGAGCGCCTTGGCGTTTCCTGCGGCGAATCCCGTGGCTACGGTCTCCTCCAGGCCATAGGACTGCACAACCCGGATCGCACCGAGCGCCTCAGCGGCATCTCCGACAAGTCGACCTTCGCCCTTGCGGGTGGAGCGGGAGGCGGAGGTGATCTTGGGGCTCAGGACCCGACTGAACAGCAGATACCCGGCCCCGGTGAGCAGCACGATGATCGCGAGCAGCGGGTTGAGGATCAACACCACGATCAGCAGCGTGATCAGCGTCAACAGGTTGCCGACCATCGGGAGGCCGGCGGTGACGGCGACCTCCTGGAGCCGACCCATATCCCCGACCAGGCGCTGAGAGGTGTCTCCGATCGAGGCGGTGGAGTGATAGCGCAGCGAGAGCGCCTGGATGTGGTCGAAGACCCTGGTCCGCAGCCTGGTGGCCACCTTCACCCCGGTCTTTGCGAAGGCGATGGTGGAGGCATAGCTGCAGAAGGCGCGTCCTCCGACGATCAGCGCCAGCGCGAAGGCCCAGAAGACGAGCATGCCCTCGACGTTGTGGCTGGAGTCGATGGTCTCGTTGATCTGGGCGCCGAGCGCCTCGGTGACCGCGTCGACTGCGAATTTCACCGGCCAGGGCTCGAGCACGCGGAACGCGACGTCGCCCAACAGGGCCACCAGCCCAAGGATGATCAGCAGCTTGTGCTCACCCAGGTGGGGCAGCACCATGCGCAGGGTGCGTCGAAGCCCTTGTCGGTGCAGCGTGCGTGAGGACTTGGCCTCGGCTCGTCGACTCATCGCTGTGCCACCTTCTGGGTCGGGACCTGCGCAAGCACGCTCTGCGCGCGCATGACCCAGCTGTGCTCGCGCTCGACGAGCCTGCGCCCGGCGGCGCCCATCTCCGCCCGCCGCGAGGAATCACCGATCAGGTCCCTCATCGCTTCCGCCAGAGCCTCGGGGTCACCGGGCGGCACTGTGATTCCGGCAGACATGGCCGCGGCTGGATCGCCGTCCTCGGGTGTGCCGACCGCCTCACCTCTGCCGTCGAGCAGCTGCGGCAGCTCGCCGAGCGCCGACGCGATCACGGGGAGCCCTGCGGCGAGGTATTCATAGACCTTCAGTGGAGAGAAGTAGTGTTCGGCCTCATTGCTGGGAGCCGGGTAGGGGGCGGTTGCGATGTCGAGGTCTGCCAGCAGCTGCGGCACCTGCGCCGGTGACACCGGGCCGGTGAACTCCACGCGCTCGCCGATGCCCAGCTCGGCGGACAGGGACTCCAGCCGCAGACGCTCAGGCCCCCCGCCGATGATCCGCAGCCTCGGTTCTGGCTCCTCCCCGAGGATCAGGGCGAAGGCCCGTAGCAGCAGATCCGTGCCGTGCCAGGGCTTCAGGGTGCCGAGGAAGCCGATGGTCACTGCGGGCTGCGACGGCGCAGCGCCACTCGGGTGCTGCCGGTCCGGACGCGGAGAGGTGAACCGCGCGGGATCCACACCGTTGGGGGTCACCCGCACCCGTGGGGTCCGGTCATCGGTGCCGGCATCGTCGGCGAGCACCTGTCGCGCCCATCCGGCCACCGGCGCAGACACACAGGAGAGCAGGTCGGCCTGGGCAAAGCTCTCGCGGGTGGCGCGCTCCGCGGCGGACTCGTCATGGAGGCTGCGGTGCACCTTCTGTTCGCTCAGCAGCGGGGCATTGACCTCGAGCACCAGCGGGGCACCGCCGCGTCGCCGGGCGTCCGCGCCGGCGGTGGAGAACAGCGAATACCGCTCGTAGAGCAGATCGAAATCGCCCTCCACGGCCAGCTCGGCCATCCTGACGGCGACGCCGACGACGGCGGCCTCCCGCGCGGCGGCGCCCTTGACTCCGGAGACCGGGAGCACGAACACCGGCAGGTCAGTGAGGTCCGCAGGCACCGAGACGGTGCTGGGGTCACCATGCCTGTCCCCGCGTTTGGTGCAGAACACCGTCACCTCGTGCCCCAGGGCGCGGAAGGCGCGGATCATCTCCTGGGCATGCACGCTTGCCCCCTTGGACCCGAAGATCCCGATGCCGGGATCGGGGAGCAGATATCCGATTCTCATACTGACTCCTGCACTGCGGTGGGCTGGTTCTGGGCTGCGACGGGCTGGATCGGGGCCGGCTCGTGCGGGGGTGCGACAGAGCGGGCCTGTCCTGCCGGGAGGAGGTCCTGCGAGGCCGGGGACTCGGGGTCTGCGACCAGGGCATGCAGTCGTCCGGCCTGGCCTGCGGAGTCGAAGCTCCGCTCGATCATGGTGCGTGCCGCGTCGAGCATGTGCAGGTGATCCGGGTCGTCGGAGACTGCCTCGGTCACCGCGGCGGTGAGAGCCTCGACGTCCCCGGAGGGCACCAGCCATCCGGTCTGACCCGTGCGCACCACCTCACCCACCGCGGTCACCTCGGCGGCCACACAGCGGATGCCGCGCGCCATGGCCTCGAGCAGCACGGTGGGCAGGCCATCGGCGTTGCCGTCGGCGCCAACGACGAACGGGGCCACGAAGACATCGTGTGAGCCCAACAGCTCGCCGACCTCCTGCTGGGTACAGGGTCCCAGCAGTCGCACACGGGAGCTGAGGCCGGCGTCGTCGATCTGGCGCTGCAGCTGATCCCTGAGCGGTCCGTCCCCGGCGATGTCGGCCTGCACGTCCAGGCCGGACTCCCGCAGCCGGGCCACTGCCGCGATGAGCAAGTGGAATCCCTTCTTTTCCACCAGGCGTCCGACGCCCAGCAGCCGTGCGGGACCCTGCGAGCCCGCGGCCGGGGGTGCGCCGATGGACGCCGGTGCGCCGTCGAGCCGCGGGGCGAACGGGAAGCGGGAGAGTTCCAGGCCGTTGCGCACCAGGTGCAGCCGGGTGGTCGCGGCGGGGAAACGAGTGCGCAGATCCTCGAGGTTGTAGCCGGAGATCGTGACCACGTGATGGGCGTCCGCGAGCTTCGCTTCGAGCTCGTTCTCATCGACGTCTTCGTGGAAGATGTCCTTCGCATGCGCCGTGAACGAATACGGCAGGCCGCTGATTCGCCCGGCCAGCCGCGCCACGGTGGTCGCGATCGAGGCGAAGTGCGCATGCAGATGCGTGACCCCGGCGTCCCGTGCGGCGCGGGCAAGTGTGATGGCCTGTGCGGCGTCGTCGTGTGCAGCCTCGAGAAGATCCGGGAGGCAGCGCTGCATCCCCGCGAGCAGCGTCGGGAACTCGGCGGCGAGGCCCAGCTCCGTCCAGAGGCGCGTGGGGGAGGAGTGGCGCGGGACGTGGATCACCGGAGCCTTCACCCGGGCCAGCTCCGGATGGAAGCGGGCATCCGTGGTCGGGCGCAGTGAGAAGATCACGATCTGCTCCCCGGCGGCCTCACGGGCCAGGATCTCGGAGACCACGAAGGTCTCCGAGAAGCGCGGATACATCTTCAGCACGTAGCCGATCACCGGGACGCGCGCGGATCGGGCGACAGCTCCTGTCGGGCCGGGAACGGTCTCGAGACGACCCTCATCGGTGTTTTCAACGGGCATGGAAATCGAACCTCGCTTCGGCAGCTGGGGCAGACAGGGGGGTGGTGGTGGGAGCCGCTGCATGTGCCGGGCGGGCCGGGCCAGAGGGTGCGGCTGATGGCACGGCAGCTGTCGCAGGCCGCGGTTGGGGACGGAGCATCCCGAGACCCGGCCGGGCAGTCGAGTGTCTCCGCGAGGGTGGACCCAGGGCGAGCTCAGCGGCGGCCAGTGCGCCGATCCTGGTGAGACCGTCCAGGTCCACAGCGCCACGATCACAGCGCCGGACCACCGCTTCGGCGAGCCACCGGCTCAGCGCCTCCGCGTTGAGGTCCTCCAGCGCCAGGGTGTCGACGGCGCCCACGGCGGCCAGTGCGTGCGCTCGACGTGGCTGCTCGGCCCGGCGGGCGGCGCGTGGGACCAGCAGCGCCGGGGTGCGGGTGGCCATGATCTCGGCGGTGGAGTTGTACCCCGCCATCGAGACGACGGCGGCCGCCTCACGCACCAGCTGGGGGACATGCGGGGCCAGCCGGGTGACCTGGATCTGGGCTGCGTCGGGAGAGGCCGCCACGGCCAGCTCCACGCTGTCATGGTCCGTCGAGGGCATCTGGGGTCCGGTGAGGATGATGTGCCGGTGCCCGGCCGGCACCCGAGCCTGCGCGGCGGCGAGTGCCAGCCGGCCGCCGTCGGACCCTCCACCGACCATCGAGAGCACATAGGGCTGCGGCGCGCGGACGCTGGAGTCGGAGAGCTCGTCGGTGGGGCGTCCGCGGCTGAGGTAGCCGGTGAACCGGGTCCGGGTAGCCAGCGGCTGAGGGATTTCGCCGCTGCTGATCGGGTTGTAGACCGATGGGTCCCCGTACACCCAGACCGCGTGGTAGAACCGGGCTGCCGCCGAGGCCCCGCCGATCTTCTCCCACTCGGCCTGTGCTGCAGCGGGGGAGTCCAGCACCTCGCGCATGCCGAGCACGCAACGAGTGCCCTGGGAGCGCAGCCACTCGAGGGAGTCCAGCAGCTCCCCATCGACGCCGAAGGGGTGACGGTCGGCGATGAAGAGATCTGGCGACATCGCCTTGATAGCTGCAGCGGCGGTGGAGCGGCGAAGCGAGGAGAGCCGCTCGTTGCTCACGTCGAGGCTGCGGGAGGCGTAGCCCTCAGCGGTGCGGGTGAATCCGGGGAGGACCAGCCAGTCCCAGCCCGCGGGCAACGAGTCGGCCGTGGCATCGGGGTGCCCGGCGATCAGCAGGCCGCGCACCGGCTGGCCTGTGAGTCTCGGCAGGTCTGCGGCGAGAGCGTGGGCCAGAGCTCGGTTGCGGCGGGCGTGGCCCAGGCCGACCGAGTCGTGCGAGTAGAGGACTGCGGTGATGCTCATGGAAGACCATATTGGTCATCGCAGGTGAAGCAGTGATGAGAGCAGGATGAGAGTCTCTTCCGAGTTCTCTCATCCTGCTCTCATCTGGTTCTCATAAAGGCCTCAGAGCCTCATGGAGGAGATCAGTTGACCGGGCCGGTCCACTTCTCGCCGGGACCCTTGCCGGGAGCGTCCGGGACGGTGGACTCTTCGCGGAAGGCGAGCTGCAGCGAACGCAGCCCGTCACGCAGCGGCGCAGCGTGGGTCGAGCCGACCTCGGGCGCGGCTGCGGTGATCAGACCGGCAAGTGCAGTGATGAGCTTGCGGGCCTCGTCGAGGTCCTTGAGCTCCTCCGCCTTGGGGTCATCGGCGAGACCGGTCTTCACGGCGGCGGCACTCATCAGGTGCACCGCCACGGTGTTGATCAGCTCCACCGCGGGGACCTCGGAGATGTCGCGGGAGCGCTGGTTGACGGCCTGGGCGACATCGGAATTTTCGGCGTGGTTATTCTGCTCACTCTGCATGCTGGTAAGCTTGTCACAGTCTCATCGGCCGCGCTAAACGCGCTCAACACGGCGATATCCGCCCAGTTGCGCACAGAGCGCGGACTGACCGATGACTCCCCATTCACCGAATTCCTCACAACAGGAGCTAGACAGATCAGCGAACCACGCATCAACGAACGCATCCGCGTACCAGAAGTCCGCCTTGTCGGCCCCCAGGGGGAGCAGGTGGGCGTCGTGCGGATCGAAGACGCTCTGCGTCTCGCCACGGAGTCCGATCTGGATCTGGTTGAGGTCGCGCCCCAGGCCAAACCTCCCGTCTGCAAGCTGATGGATTTCGGCAAGTACAAGTACGAAGCAGCGGTCAAGGCTCGTGAGTCGCGGAAGAACCAGAGCACCACGGTGCTCAAGGAGGTCCGCTTCCGACTCAAGATCGATGACCACGACTACAACACCAAGGTCGGGCATGCCCGCCGCTTCCTGGAAGCCGGTGACAAGGTCAAGGCCATGATCCAGTTCCGCGGTCGCGAGCAGCAGCGACCCGAGATGGGTGTTCGCCTCCTGCAGCGCTTCTCTCAGGACGTCGCCGATCTCGGCGCCGTGGAATCCTCCCCGCGCCAGGACGGCCGCCACATGGTGATGGTCGTCGGCCCGCTCAAGACCAAGGCTGAGGCCAAGGCGGCGGCGAAGAACCAGGCCAAGAAGGAGGAGCCGGCCGAGGCTGATGCCGCGGCCGAGGCTCCCAAGGTGAAGAACGAGCGCCGCTCGCGGAAGAACGCGGAGCGCCTGCCCACGGAGAAGAAGGACGCGACGCCGCTCTCGAACTCCATGGCCGATTATCTGCCGGATGAGCTGAAGAACCTCTAGAGGCCTTCTTTCCTCCCGGTGAACCCGCGCACCATTCTCATGACGTAGACTGGTGCGCTGGTTTGTGTGTCAGCTCCGCAAGGCGCTGTCACCACCACCCAAAAGGGGTCCGAAGCGTGGACCCGTGTCGCTGTGCAAGCAGCCTCGGCCACGCTCAGACGACCCACCTCTGCGCCGCCGCGTCAGCTGGATGGGCTTCGGCTCGCCGCTGGAGAGCACAGGCGTTGCAGGTCCGAACGACATAAGGAGAACGGCACCATGCCGAAGATGAAGACCCACAGCGGGGCCAAGAAGCGGTTCAAGCTGACCGGCTCTGGCAAGCTCAAGCGCCAGCAGGCCAACCGTCGCCACTACCTGGAGCACAAGTCTTCACGCCTGAAGCGCCGCCTGGCCAGTGACCAGCTCGTCACCAAGGCTGACGAGAAGCGCATCAAGCGGATGCTGGGCATCTGAGCCTCAGCACTTTCATCACCGAAGACTTTAAGACTCAAGGAGATATCACGTGGCACGTGTGAAGAGGGCCGTCAATGGCCACAAGAAGCGCCGCAAGGTCCTAGACAGGGCCTCCGGCTACCGCGGACAGCGCTCACGCCTTTACCGCAAGGCAAAAGAGCAGCTGCTGCACTCGTACGTCTATAACTACCAGCACCGCAAGAAGCGCAAGGGCGATTTCCGTCGCCTGTGGATCCAGCGCATCAACGCTGCCTCCCGCTCGCACGGCATGACCTACAACCGCTTCATCCAGGGCCTGAAGGCCGCTGGCGTCGAGGTTGATCGTCGCATGCTGGCCGAGCTGGCCGTCTACGACGCCAACTCATTCGGCGTCCTGGTCGAGACCGCCCGCAAGGCGCTCCCGCAGGACGTCAACGCCGCTCGAGTCTGACTCGATCCGTGTGGCCGAAGGCGCCGTCTCCTCACCGGGGGCGGCGCCTTCTGCATGCCAGCACCACGTCGCGACCGCGGCACCTCACGGCCTGACCACCCCCGGCACCACCTCCGGAAGTATGAGCAGTTCCCACAGCAGGAGAAGAGAGAATCATGTCCCAGCAGATCGACCCCGAGCTCGTCGACAACCCGAAGTCTGACCGCGTCCGTCGCGTGGCGGCTCTGGCCGGCCGGTCCGCGCGGCAGAAGCAGGGACTCTTCCTGGCCGAGGGGCCCCAGCCGGTCCGCGAAGCACTCACCATCTGGCTGCGCCAGTGGGAGCAGGAGCTGGGCCCGCAGCCCTTCCCCGGGCTGGACGCGCTCTTCTTCGACCCCGCCGCGCTGGAGCGTCACCCCGATGTGCTCGCGCTGCTGGACCGGATGCGCGGGGTGCTCTTCAACCCTGAGACCCAGCTGCCCTCGAACGCGCGGCCATTCCTGCGCGAAGCCACCCCGGAGGCGCTGCGCGCCATGGGCGACGCCGAGACCTCCCAGGGCATGCTCGCCGTCTGCCGGATCCCGTCGGTCAGCACCGCGCGCGAAGCGCTGGATGCACAGCTCGAGAAGGTCGCGGCAGGCACCGGGCAGGTCGCGGCGATGCTGCGGCTGCAGGACCCCGGCAACGCCGGCACGATCATCCGCACCGCAGATGCGGCGGGCGCCGGTGCCGTGGTGCTCTCCGCCGGAACCGTCGACCCGTGGAGCCCCAAAGTCGTCCGGTCCGCCGCCGGCTCACATTTCCACGTGCCGATCTTCACCGGCATCGACCCCGCAGATCTGACCGAGGCGGCCCGCGCCAAGGGCTTCCAGGTGCTCGCCGCCGATGGACGGGGCGAGACCCAGCTCGCCGAGCTGGCCACGTCCGCGGCTCCCACGCTCTGGCTGTTCGGCCATGAGGCGCACGGACTGACCCACGCCGAGCGTGAGCTCGCCGATCAGCGCGTGGCGATCCCGCTCTTCGGGGCCGCCGAGTCCTTGAACGTGGCCACCGCCGCCACGGTGTGCATGTACTCCACCGCGATGGCTCAGCACGCGCGCCCCTCCGAGGCTCCGGCGACCGACGCCGGACCGAGCGCGCCCACGGCATGAGCAGGGAGGCCGAGAACACCGGCTTCGACTGCATCCACTGCGGGCAGCCGATCCCCAGGCAGCTCGGTGGCAGCTATCGGAACCACTGCCCACGCTGCCTGTACTCTCGGCACGTCGACATCACCCCCGGAGATCGCGCCGCCGACTGCGGGGCCGCGATGGAACCGGTGGGCGTGGACCACACCGGCAAGAAGGGCTTCCTGCTGCTGCACCGCTGCACGCGGTGCGGGCAGGTGGACCGGAACCGGCTCGCCCCGGACGACGATATGGACCGCGTCATCGAGCTCCAGCGCCCGCACTGAGTCCGCGGGCCCGGGTCACCAGAAGCGTGGGTCACCAACGGAGCTCGGCTCAGCCGGGCTGGTTGGTGAAGGACACCCCGGACGTCCCCCGGCGGTGGGAGCCGAGAAGGTGCGTGTCCACCATCCCGATGGCCTCCATCAGCGCGAAGGCCGTCGTGGGCCCGACGAACCGGAAGCCCTCGGCCTTCAGCCGCTTCGCGAGCGCCTCGGACTCTGCCGATCTGGTGGGCACCTGTTCCATCGTCTTCGGCGCAGGAGTCTGCTCGGGCTTGAACGACCAGATCAGCGCCGAGAGGCCGCCTCGGTCCCGCAGCGCCAGAGTCGCCCGCGCGTTGCCGATGGTTGCGCTGATCTTGCCGCGATGACGGATGATCCCGGCGTCCTCGAGCAGCCTCTGGATATCGGCCGCGGTGAAGTCCGCGACCAGCTCAGGATCGAATCCTGCGAAGGCCGCCCGAAAATTCTCCCGCTTGGTCAGGATCGTGGACCATGAGAGCCCGGCCTGGAAGCCCTCGAGGCTGAGCCGCTCGAAGAGCCCGCGCTCGTCGCGGATCGGCATGCCCCATTCGGTGTCGTAGTAGCGGCGCATCATCTCGCTGCCCAGCGCCCAGGGCGTGCGGGGCAGGCCGTCGTCGCCGGTCACGGGCCCGGTCGTCATCTCAGAGGTCACCCGACCAGGGTATCGCTGTCCACCACGCCGGTAGTTGCACAATGCAACCATGCAGTGATGGAGGCTGGTAGAACAAGGTCATGACACAGTACAGTTCGCGCATCTTCTCTGATCTGGACCATTACGTCGCCCATCCCCGCCTCAGCGGCCTGACGCTCAGTCCCGACGGGTCACGGCTGGTCACCACGGTCTCCACGGTCAATGCGGCCGGGGACGGCTACAGCGGGGCGCTCTGGGAGGTCGACCCCAGCGGCAGCCGCTCCGCTCGGCGCCTCACCCGCAGCGCCAACGGCGAGTCAGCTCCGGCCTTCTCCGCCTCAGGCGATCTCTATTTCACCTCGGCCCGCTCGGGGGAGAGCGCCGAGAAGAAGGGCTCCGCGCTCTACAAGCTTCCCGCCGAGGGCGGCGAATCAGTGCTGATCCATCGCCGACCTGGAGGCGTGAGCCAGCCCCACTGCGCCCAGCAGGCCGAGGTGGTCCTGCTCAGTGCACCGCTGCTCCCGGGTGCCCGCACCGAGGATGAGCACAAGCAGCTGCACACCCAGCGCGACGAGGCCTCCGTCAAAGCGATCCTGCACACCGGGTACCCGGTGCGCTTCTGGGACCGCGATCTGGGCCCGGCACGACCGAGCCTTTTCGCCCTGGAGCACGCGCCCGCCGCGGAGGGCGCGGAGTCTGCGTCGCCAGAGTCTGAGTCCGAGTCATCGGCATCCGACGACGACGGCGCGCCCGTCTCGGGAGATTCTGAGCAGACGATCCTGCGTCACCTCACTGAGGGGCTCGGCGCGCGGTTCGGCGATGAGGTCCAGCTCAGCCCTGATGGCAGCGTTGCGCTGATCGGCGTCACCGTGCCCGAGGCGCGGGCCGGTCAACGCACCGCCCTGGCAGTCGTCGACGTCGCGACCGGTGAACACCGGATCATTGCCGACGAACCCGGCTTTACCTTCAGCGCGGGCGTGATCAGCCCCGATGGTCGGACCGCCGCCGTCGTGCGTTCCGCCCAGCCGACTCCACAGCGGGCCCCGCAGCCCCAGCTGCATCTGCTGGAGCTGCATACCGGCGCGCTGACCCGGCTCGCTGAGCAGGCTGACCTGTGGCTGAGCCCCGCGGCCTGGCTGCCCGACGGCTCCGGCCTGCTTGCGCTGGCCGATCAGGACGGACGTGGTCCGGTCTTCCGCGTGGATGCCTCGACCGGAGCGGTGCAGCAGGTGACCACCGAGGACGCGACCTACTCCGCCGTCGTCGTGCACCCGGACGGCGGCACCGCCTACGGGGTGCGCTCGAGCTACGCTCACCCGGAAGAAGTCGTCTCCATCGACCTGACCACCGGGGAGACCACCCGGCTGCAGAATCCGCAGGTGCGTCCGGAACTGCCCGGCAGCCTGACCGAGGTCACCGCGACCGGGACCGACGGGGCGCCGGTGCGCGCCTGGCTCGCGCTTCCCACAAAAGCCTCCGCGGGTCAGCCGGCACCGCTGTTGCTGTGGATCCACGGTGGACCGTTGAACTCCTGGAACGCCTGGACCTGGCGCTGGAACCCGTGGCTGATGGTGGCGCAGGGCTATGCGGTGCTGCTGCCGGATCCGGCGCTGTCCACCGGGTATGGGCAGGACTTCGTCCAGCGCGGCTGGAACTCCTGGGGCGGACACCCCTTCACCGACCTGATGGCGATCACCGATGTCACCGAGGCGCGGGAGGACATCGACGCCACCCGCACCGCGGCGATGGGCGGCTCCTTCGGCGGGTACATGGCGAACTGGATCGCCGGGCAGACCGACAGGTTCTCCGCGATCGTCACCCACGCATCGCTGTGGGCGCTGGACCAGTTCGGCCCCACCACGGACATGGCCTCCTACTGGCGCAACGAGCTCGACGCGAAGATGGCGGCCGAGCACTCGCCGCACCTGCATGTGGAGAAGATCGTGACGCCGATGCTGGTCATCCACGGGGACAAGGACTACCGGGTGCCGATCGGGGAGGGCCTGCGGCTCTGGTACGAGCTGCTCGCGAAGTCCGGGCTGCCCGCAGACGAGGACGGGCAGACCGCCCACCGGTTCCTCTACTTCCCCGACGAGAACCACTGGGTGCTCAGCCCGGCGCACGCGAAGATCTGGTACCAGGTGGTCTCTGGCTTCCTCGCCGAGCACCTGCTCGGAGATGAGCCCGTGCCGCCCGCCGAGCTGGGGCTCACCGTCCCCGCCGCAGGGTAGCGGCACGAAGCACGGCCCCGGTCCGATGACCAGGGCCGTGCTTCGTGATTTTCAGGTGTGCTTCGGCCGGGTCAGCTGACGGCCGGTCCCTCGAGCACGTCGATGCCGAAGCGGTCGGCGAACTCCGTCAGGGTGTCGGTGTCGGGGACGCCCGCCCCCCCCCCCCCCGGCATCACCAGCGACTTCTCGTGGTCGCCATCCGGGGTGGCTCCGACGGCGCTGATGAGGTGCTCGATGCTCAGTTACCCCTTGACCTTGAAGGCTCCCAGCTCTGCGGCATCCAGGGGGCCGTCCTGAGCTGAACCCTGGACCACCGGATCCTCCCGACCACATGTCTGGTGTCGTATCGCGTCAGACCAGTATCAGCGGCGGATCTCGAAGCCCGCCTGGGGCAGTGAGGCCAGATCCTGTTCGGTGGCTTCGCGCTGCTCGACGTCGGCCACGTCCGCGGCTTCGGGGCCCTTTCCGGCCCAGCGCAGCAGCGCATCCACTGCGGGCCCGTCCCCACCGACGAGCAGCTCCACCGCGCCGTCGGAGGTGTTCCTCACCCAGCCGATGAGTCCAAGGTCGTCGGCCTCGGCCTTCGCCGCCGCGCGATACGCCACCCCCTGCACCCGACCGGTGATCTGCGCGTGGGTTCCGGTCGTGCAGCCCGAGGGAGCAAGGGGCTGGTCGGAATCGGGCGAGGAGAGGGGCTCAGTCATGCGCCCAGTCAAACATCCTCACGGGTCAGCCACCAGGCCCCGGCCCCCTCGGGTTGAGGGGACCGGGGCCTGGTGACTCGCCGATTCCGCGCCCGGCGCAGATGCGGGCGGGATCAGGCTGCGGCGTCGGCCGGCTCGTGGGAGAAGACCAGCTCCCCGTCGATCCAGGTGCGCTGGACCCGGTTCCTGGTGTCCAAGGGATCACCGGACCAGATCGCCAGATCGGCGTCTTTGCCGGGCTCCAGGGTCCCCACGCGATCCGCCACCCCGAGCACCTCGGCCGGATTGATCGTGATCGCGCGAAGCGCCTCCACCGGGTCCATGCCTTCGCGCACCGCGAGGGCCGCCTGGTGGATCAGGAACTCGATGGGCACCACCGGGTGATCGGTGATGATCGAGACCTTCACTCCGGCGCGGGAAAGGATGCCAGGGGCCTTGGGGCTGCGGTCGCGGACCTCCACCTTGGAGCGCGAGACGTTCATCGGCCCGTAGAGCACCGGGACGCCGCGTTCGGCGATGACGTCGGCGAGCTTATGGGCCTCGGTGCCATGGTCCAGGACCAGCTCGTAGCCGAACTCGTCGGCCAGGCGCAGCGCGGTGGCGATGTCATCGGCGCGGTGGCAGTGCTGCCTCCACGGGATCTTGCGGTCGAGCACCATTGCCAGCGCCTCGGAGACCAGATCGCCCGGTCGGTCTGCAGGATCCTTGGCCTGCCAGTTCTTGGCCTCGGTGAAGGCCTTGCGGATGGTCATCGCCACTCCCAGCCGGGTGTTCGGAGTCTGCTTGCGCTCCCCATAGACCCGCTTGGGGTTCTCACCCAGGGCCGACTTCAGGCCCGAGGGGGAGCGCAGCACCATCTCGTCGACGATCCGGCCCTGGGTCTTCAGCGCCACGGCGAGTCCGCCGATGGGATTCGCCGACCCGGGATTCACGTTGACCGTGGTGATGCCGGCGGCCCGGGCGTCGGCGAAGCCGATCTCCGCCGGGTTGATCGCGTCCAGCGCGCGCACCGCCGCGGTCACCGGATCGGTGGTCTCGTTGACATCGGCCCCGGCCCAACCCTCACCCTCCTCGTGGACACCCAGGTGCACGTGGGCATCGATCAGTCCGGGCAGCACCCAGCCTCGGCCAGCATCGATGACCTCGTGCCCGGCGGGGTGATCCATGTCCGCCCCGAGGGCCGCGATCTTGCCCTCGGTGATCACCAGGGAGCCGTCGAACGGCTCGCCGCTGATGGGGAGGATATGGGCATTGCTGATGACATAGTTTCTTTGAGCAACCATGTGGTGACTCTAACGCACCCTCTTGCTGAGAACGCTTCTGCGTCCGGCTCGCAGCTTAGGAGATCCCAGCTGCACTGGGGAGAATGGTCCTACGATGCACCACCACGATCATGGCGCCCACGCCGGCGCCGAGAACCCCGCCGGGACTCCCGCACAGGCGCGCTCCCACCGCCGTCGGCTGGCCATCGCCTGCGCCATCACCGTGGGAATCGTCCTGGCCCAGGCGGTCGGTGCCTGGGTCACCGGGTCACTCGCGCTGCTCACCGATGCGGTGCATTCACTCACCGACAGCATCGGGCTGGGCGTCGCGCTGGTGGCTGCGGGCCTGATGTACCGCGCGGCCACGGCCCAGCGCACCTGGGGGTTCCGCCGGGTGGAGATCCTGGCCGGCCTGCTCCAGGCGACGCTGCTGCTGGGCGTGGGCATCTATGCCGCGGTCGAAGGCATCAGCCGACTCGGCGCCCCGCCGGTCATCATGCACCTGGAGCTGCTGCTCTTCGGCGCGGCCGGCCTGGCCGGCAACGTCATCTCGCTGCTGGTCCTCGCCTCGGGCCGGAAGGCCAGTCTGAACATGCGAGCCGCGTTCCTCGAGGTCAGCGCCGACGCGCTGGGGTCACTGTCGGTGATGATCGCCGCCGTCGTCATCTGGACCACCGGCTGGCAGCAGGCCGACGCCGTCGCCGCGCTGGCCATCGCGGCACTGATCATCCCGCGCGCGCTGCTGCTGCTCCGCGAGACCGCCCGGGTGCTCCTGGAGTTCGCCCCGCGCGGGCTGGACCTGGAGAAGGTCCGGGAACACATGTTGACCCAGGACCATGTCCAAGACGTCCACGATCTGCACGCCTCCACCGTCGCCACCGGACTGCCCGTGATCTCGGCCCACGTGGTGCTCGACGACGCCTGCTTCCGCGAAGGCTGCGTCCCGGAGACCCTCAGCCGGCTCAAGACCTGCGTGGCCGAGCACTTCGACGTGGCAGTGGAGCACTCCACCTTTCAGCTCGAGCCGCCCAGCATCGCCGCCGGAGAGACCCACACCCACGCCTGAGTGCGACGGCCCGAATCCCCGCGGCTGCGGAGCTGGACGACACGGGTGCGAGGAGTTCCACGATCCGAGCGGAAAGTCGTGACCAGACAGGGCGGCCGGTAGGCTGTGCGCTCATGAGCACTCCACCTCTCAGAACCTCCGGGCGCAGGTTCCGCGGCCTCCCGCTGACCGGGATCGCGCTGCTCGCCGCGCTCTCGCTGGCGGGCTGCGGCGACGGGGATCAGGACGGCGCCGCCGGCACCGACGACGACGCGGCGCAGGTCGACTCGGACACGGGAGACGGCGCGGACACGGCAGACGGCGCGGACACCGCAGACGACTCAGACACTGGGGACGACTCAGACACCGAAGGCGACGAGGACGGCGAGCAGGATCCGCAGGCCGGACCGAGCAGCTCCGAGAATCCCTTCGCGACTGCGGAGATCACCGATATGGCCTCCAACGGCATCGGCACCGTGAGCTTCACCGAGGTGGAGAACGGGGTGCTCATCGAGGCTGAGGTCCACGACCTGGAGGCGGGCTTCCGCGGCATCACCATACACGAGCGCGGAGTGTGCGAACCCCAGTCCAGCTCTGAGGCCGGGGTCTTCGGCGACTTCGAGTCCTCCGGCGGGCACCTCGTCGGGACCACCGAGGAAGACATGGGCATCGTGGAGGGGGAGGAGGCTCCCCAGGAGGAGGCGGCCGAGACCAACCTCGATGACCTCTCCGAAGCGGCCCCACCCACAGAGCCCGACGCCGTCACCCACCCTGACCATGCCGGCGACCTGCCCAATCTGCTGGTCAACCAGGACCGTACCGGCTGGCTGAGCCTGATCAGCGATCGGCTGGTCCCAGACGACCTGCTCAGCGGCGAAGGCAGCTCCGTCATCGTCCACGCCCAGGCGGACAACCATGGCAACGTCCCCGAGCGCTACTTCGGCCCCGACGCGGAGACCCTGACCAATGGAGACTCCGGCAGCCGCGTGGCCTGCGGCGTCGTCGAGGAGCAGTGACGCTCCCGGGGGTGAGGCAGACGCCGCGTCGAGCCCCGGCGCGGAGGTTGATCAGTGGTGATGCACCCTCCCTGTAGCACGGATCACAACGGAGCATGGTCCGCCCTCCATGATCAGGACTCAATTGCTGAGAGATCAGCCCGATGGATATAGTCGATCACTGGTGTGCCGGGAAGACTGGTCGGCGATGAGCTTCACCGCGCCGTTTCACCCCGCACCGACTGGAGGCACCATGCACCTGCAAAGACCTTCCATGCGCTCCGGGGCACCGGCGGTGGTCCGCCCATGACGCTCATGGTGCTCCTGCTGCTGACCTTCGCCCTGGTCCCGATAGGCGTCCTGGTCCATCGTGCCCTCGGCCGCGACACCGGCTTCTTCGCCGCCGTGGCGCTGACCGGGATCGGCGTGGCCACGCTGCCGTGGCTGAGCACCCTGCTCGACGGGGGAGTGCTCGAGGAGCACCTGCCCTGGATCCCGACCATCGACGTCGGGCTCAGCCTGCGCCTGGACGGGCTCGGGATGGTCTTCCTGCTGCTGATCATCTTCATTGGCGCGCTGGTCATGGCCTACTCCGCGCGGTACTTCTCGGCCAAGAAGAAGACTGGCGACTATTACCTGTGGATGCTGATGTTCGTCTTCGCGATGAGCGGCATGGTCATCGCCGACGACCTGATTCTGCTCTTCGTGTTCTGGGAGTTCACCACGCTGTGCTCCTTCTTCCTGATCAACCGCTCCGGGGACAAGGCTGCGGCCCCGGCCCAGCGCACGCTGCTGATCACCGCCGCCGGCGGGCTGGGCCTGCTCACCGCGGTGCTGCTGATCATCGTGGAGACCGGCACCACCCGGATGTCCGAGGCGCTGACACACACCGCCTGGCAGGACAACACCACCTTCACCTCCGTGGTCGCGGTGCTCATCGCCTTCGCCGCGTTCACCAAGTCCGCGCAGTTCCCCTTCCACCTGTGGCTGCCCGATGCGATGGTCGCCCCCGCTCCGGTCTCCGCCTATCTGCACGCCGCCGCCATGGTCAAGGCAGGCATCTACCTGCTGCTGCGCTTCTCCCCGGTCTTCGAGGAGTCCACGCTCTGGCAGGTGCTGTTGATCAGCTGTGGTCTGACCACCGCCCTGATGGGTGCGCTCTTCGCCCTGCAGCGCCACGACATCAAAGAGATCATGGCCTACTCCACGGTCTCTCAGCTGGGCTTCCTGGTCGCCGTCATCGGCATCGGCACCCCCACCGCGCTGGTGGCCGCCACGATCCACGTCATCGCCCACGCATTGTTCAAATCCGCGCTGTTCATGATGGTCGGCATCATCGAGCACGAAGCCCACTCGCGAGACATCCGCCGGCTCAACGGGCTGAGCAAGACCATGCGCGTCTCGCTGGTGATCACCTTGGTCTCCTCGCTCTCGATGGCCGGGGTCCCGCCGCTGCTGGGCTTCGTCTCCAAGGAACACCTGCTCGCCGGGTTCCTCTCCGCAGACATGCCCGCCGCACTGACCTGGACGCTGACGCTGATGGCCGTGCTCGCCGCGATCGGCACCTTCGCCTACTGCGGGCGCATCGTGCTCGGCGCGTTCACCAGCTACACCGGCGCCGGATCCAAGGACGAGTTCCACGAGCCCATCGACCCTGCCACGCCGCATGAGGCCCCGGCCAGCTTCTACCTTCCCGCGCTGCTGCCCGCCGCCGCGGGACTGGTGCTCGGCTTCATCCCGTTCGTCTTCGACGGACTGGTCACCCGGGCCGGTGAGGCCGCCCAGACCGGGACCTACGCGGCAGAGTTCGCGCTCTGGCACGGCTTGAACACCGAGCTGATGCTCTCAGCGGTGATCGTCGGCGGAGGGCTGCTCGCCGTCGTGATGCGCGCCCGGCTGGACAGCCTGATTCCGCGCACGATCCTGCCCTTCACCGGTGTCCAAGTCGTCGAGTCGATGCGCCTGGGCGCGATCAACTTCGGCCGCCGGGTCGGCGACATCACCCGCACAGACATGCACGGAGTGCACCTGGCTGCCCCGGGTATCCTGCTGGCCGGCGTGTTCATCGCCGGGATGGTCGTCGCGCCGGAGGTCGGCGAGTTCGATCCGGGCCACACCCGGATGACCGACTGGGTGCTGATCGCGCTGCTGGTCTGTTTCCTCGCCGGCACCGTGATCGCCGAGAACCGAGCGGCCGCCGTCGTCCTGGCCGGTGGCGCTGGCTTCGTCGTCGCTGCCTGGTACTTCGCGCTCGGCGCGGTGGATGTGGGCATGACCCAGCTGCTCGTGGAGATCCTCACCGTGGTGGTGCTGGTCCTGGTGCTGCGCAAGCTGCCCAAGCGCTTCCACAAGGTGACCCGCACCCGACGCACCGTCTCCATCGCCGTGGCCCTGGCCTTCGGCGTGATGGCCTTCGCCGCGACCTTCGCCCTCACCGGGCGGCGCGGACAGTCCCCGGTGGCCGAGTGGTACCTGGAGAATACCTACGAGGAGACCGGCGCGCTTAACGTGGTGAACTCGATCCTGGTGGACTTCCGCGCGCTGGACACCTTCGGAGAGCTCACCGTGCTCGGCGTGGCGGGCTTCGCGATCCTGGCGCTGCTGAACTCATCCTTCGCCACCTCGGACAACGAGCCGCCCGCCTCGAGGCAATGGTCCGGGACCCCGCTGGACCACCCGGGGGACAACACCACCGCCATGCGCAGCGTCTTCAACTGGATGGCACCGTTCATCGTGCTGCTCTCCCTGATCCTGCTGCTGCGCGGCCACTACGAATCCGGCGGCGGCTTCATCGCCGCGCTGGTCGCCGGCGGCTTCTTCGCGCTGCGTTACCTGGTGGCCCCCTCGGACACCTCGGTGAAGCTTCGCTTCGACTACGCGATGGTGATCGTGGGCGGCATCATCGTCGGCGCCGCCACCGGTCTCGCCGGCTACCTCGAGGGCTCGTTCCTGCGCCCTGTCGTGATCGCGGAGGGGCTGCCCATGCCGTGGGGCTCCGACGCCGGGTTCTCCCTGACCACGGCGCTGATCTTCGACGTCGGGATATATCTGGCCGTGATCGGCGCTGTGCTCGTAGCGCTGGACCGGCTCGGCCAGGCCCAGCGCTACCCCGCGGAGCTGCTCAAGGCCCACCGACGGGCCCACGGCACCAGCGAGTCAGAGCTCTCCACGTTGAAGGTCCCCGCCGGCTACCACGCGGACCCCGGCGACCTTCCCTTCGAAGTGCAGTCGGATGAGTCCTGGCCAGGGGTCCAACCGGAGAACGATCCGAGAGGGGTGAATGACCGATGAGCATCGCCATCGCCGTCGGGCTGCTCACCGCCGCGGCCGTCTACCTGTTCATGCAGCGCGGCATGGTGCGGATCGTGCTGGGCTTCGTCCTGGCCAGCCACGCCGCCAACCTGATGCTCTTCGCCGCCGGCAACACCGCGTTCCGCGGAGTGCCCTATGTGGGCTCCGGCGAGGTCGGCGAGCAGGCGGATCCGCTGCCGCAGGCCTTCGTGCTGACCGCCATCGTGATCGCCTTCTCCATCACCATGTTCATGGTGACCCTGGCGATCACCACCACCACCGACGACGACACCGAGGACGTGGAAGTGTCCCCGGCGCGGCTGCTCGCGGCTGACCGCGGCGACACCAACGACGCCGGCTTCTTCGGTCTGACCACCGAGTCCGGTGACATCGTGGTCCAGCACGGGGAGGACGAGACCGGAGAGCCCTGGCCGGAGAAGGTCCCCGGGGCGACGACGCCCACCGAGACCCAGGAGGGAGACGCCCGATGACCGAGACACTTCCTCCGCTGCTGCCCCTGCTGGTCGGGCTCCCGCTGCTGCTCGCCGCCGTGGGCGTCGCGCTGCGCAAGAAGCGCCTTGCCCGCCACGTGATCAGCCTCGGCACCCTTGCCGGGCTCTTCATCTTCGCGGTGCTGCTGGTCATCGCCACCGGCGACGGAACGATCCTGGTCCACCAGGTCGGACTCTGGGACTACGGCGTCTCGATCCCATTCGTGGTCGACGCGCTCTCCGCGCTGGTGCTGATGATCATGTCGGTGCTCGCCATCGCCAGCGTGCTCTTCGCGATGGCCACCCATGAGGCCCGGGCGCGGTTCTTCCACCCCTTCGTGCTGGTGCTCATGGCGGGCGTCTCCGGTGCTCTGATGACCGGTGACATCTTCAACCTGTTCGTGTTCATCGAGGTCATGCTGCTGCCCTCCTATGGCCTTCTGGCCATGATGGGCGCCAAGCTCGGCGCCCACGGCGCGCGGATCTACGTCTCGGTGAACCTGCTCGCCTCCACGCTGCTGCTGGTCGGCATCGCCCTGGTCTATGCCACCGCCGGGACCGTGAACCTGGCCGAGCTGCACGGGGCGGGCAAGGACGACCCCGCCGTCGCCCTCGCCGGCGGCGTGGTGCTGACCGCGATCGCGATCAAGGCTGCGGTGGTGCCGGTCCACGGCTGGTTGACCCGCACCTACGCGATGACCTCACCCGCGGTCACCGCGCTGTTCTCCGGGATCCACACCAAGGTCGCGATCTACGCGATCTACCGCATCTATTCGCTGCTCTTCGACGGCGACGAGCGCTTCCTCTGGGTGGCGCTGGTGATCACCTCAGCCACCATGCTGATCGGCGTGCTGGGCGCGGTCGGGGAGAAGACCACCCGTTCGATCCTGGTCTTCCACATGATCAGCCAGATCGGGTACATTCTGATCGGCGTCGGGCTGTTCACCCTGCTGGGACTCACCGCCGCGATCTTCTACCTGCTCCACCACATGATCGTGAAGGCCTCGCTCTTCCTCTCCACCGGTGCGATCGAAGAGACCTATGGCACCGGGGAGATCGACAAGCTCGGCGGCATGCTCAAACGTGAGCCGCTGATCGCGGTGACCTTCATGGTCGCGGCGCTCTCGCTGGCAGGGCTGCCGCCGTTCTCCGGGTTCGTCGCCAAGTTCGCGATCATCCAGGCCACCCTGGCCGAATCCCATTACTGGGTGGCCGCCGTCGCGGTGGTGGTCTCGATCTTCACGCTGCTCTCGATGCTGAAGATCTGGACCGGCGTCTTCATGGGACCGGAGCCCGATGACCTCCAGGAGCGTGCGCTGACCTATCAGCAGCGCATGCACGGCAAGCGCTACCTGCGGGTCCAGGCGCAGGCGGAGACTCCGACGCTGACCATCGGCCCGCCGACGGCGACCACCTCCGCGGTGCTCGCCGGCAAACAGGCGGTCAAGGTCCCGTTCAAGCTGATCTTCCCCGCGATCCTGCTGGCCGCGATCACCCTGTTCTTCGGGCTCGGGGCGGAGCTGCTGATGGGCTGGTCGGAGACCGCGGCGCAGAACCTGCTCAATCCACTGGACTATGTGAGGGCGGTGAGCGGAGCATGAGCTGGCCATTTCGGATCATCGGATTCCTCCTCTGGTACACCAAGGAGTTCATCTCTGCGAACCTCTCGGTGACCGCCGAGGTGCTCCGGCCGCGAGGACGCTCCAAGATGAAGCCTGCGATCGTCGCGGTCCCGGCCGCCTCGCGCAGCGACAGCGAGTGGACGCTCATCTCTTCGCTGATCACGCTCACCCCGGGCACGCTGACGATCACGATCTCCAAGGAGCACGGGATCCTCTACGTGCACGGGATGTTCGTGGAGAACCGCGAACAGCTGGTGGGCGAGATCCAGGAGATGGAGGACCGCATGCTGCACGCCATGCGCCGGGTCCCCGGGGATCTCACCCGCCCCACCGAGCTCCCGGTGGTCCGCCCGCTGGATGAGGCAGGTGAGGGCCGATGATCTCCGAATGGACCCTTGAGGTGGCGCTGATCCTGCTCGCCGTCGGCATGGTCATCGCCTCGGTGCGCGGGCTGCTCGGCCCACGCACCATGGACCGGGCCGTGGCGGCAGACCTGATCTTCTTCGCCACCATCGGCTTCGTCGCCCTGATCGGACTGCGCACCAACATCGAGGCGCTCTTCGACATCATCCTCATCGCCACGCTGCTGGGCTTCATGGCCGCGCTGTCGATGGCTCGACTCGGATCAGGAGGTCGCCGCTGATGGAACTCACCGATCTTGCCGACATCGTCGGTCTGGTGTTCATCTTTCTGGGCATCGCCACGATCATCATCTCCGCCATCGGGCTGTTCAAGCTTCCCGATCTCTACCTGCGCGCCTCGGCTGTGGGCACCTCCGCAGGTCTCGGCGTCGCCTCCATCGTCCTGGGTGCGCTGATGATGGATTTCAGCGGGCTGAACCTGATCAAGGCGATCATCGCGATCATCGCTCAACTGCTCACCTCCGCGGTGGGATCCATGGCCATCGCCAGGGCCGGGTACCTCAACAATGCCCTCCCAGCGCCGATCACACATATCGACGAGCTGCGACTCACCCGACGTGAGGTGTCAGGGGGTCGCTGAACAGTTGGTGCTGAGTTCACATGCGGCTAGTTTGAACCCATGAGCACTCATTCCGACCCGCAGGGTCAGCCCGAGGACCCCAGCCCTGCCAGCCGCGCCGCTGGGGCACTGAAACCCCACCGTGCCCCACGGCACCACATCGAGGACCACGGTCGGACCGGGGGCACCGTGCACCATGGTGACCAGCTGCGCGTCGGCACCCTCTCCGCGGCCGCAGACCAGCCGTTCATGGTCAAGAACCGTCAGCGGGAGGACTTCGAGCAGTCCTTCTCGGGAGACAGCGAGGATCGCAAGACCTCGTCCCCGGTGAAGCTGACCGGCAAGACCTGGAAGTACAGCGCCAAGCGGACCCTCACCGAGTTCGGCCGGGACAGCTGCACCGATCTGGCCGCGGGGCTGACCTACTACGCCGTGCTCTCGGTCTTCCCGGCACTGATCGCGCTGGTGTCACTGATGTCCTTCGTCGGGGAGGGGGAGCGGACCCAGGAGTTCCTGCTCTCGACCGCCGCACAGATGGTCGAATCGGAGACGATGGAGCAGCTCCGCGATCCCATCATCGCGATCACCAGCGTGGAGGGCGCAGGCATCGGACTCGCCCTCGGTCTCCTCACCGCGCTGTGGACCGCCTCGAACTACGTGAACGCCTTCTCCCGGTCGATGAACCGGATCTACGAGGTGGAGGAGGGCCGTTCAATGCTGAAGCTGCGTCCGCTTTTCTACCTGATCACCGCGGGACTTCTCGTGCTGGTGGCGACAGCGGTCTTCCTGCTGCTGACTTCCGGGCCGATCGCGCAAGCCGTGGGGGACACCGTCGGGCTCGGCGAGACGGCCGTGACGATCTTCAACTGGGCCACCTATCCCGCCCTGCTCCTCGTGGCGGCGATCTGCATCGCGATGCTCTACTACGCCACGCCAAACCTGAGTCAGCCCGGAGCGCGCTGGATCTCCGCCGGAGCCGTGCTGGCGATCCTGGTCATGGTGCTCGCGACCACCGCCGTGTTCTTCTACGTCGCGAACTTCAGCAACTACGAGGCCACCTACGGGGCGCTGGCAGGCGTCATCGTCTTCCTGATCTGGATCTACATCATGAACCTGGTCCTGCTCCTGGGGGCCGAATTCGACTCCGAGCTGGAACGCGGACGGCAGCTGCAGAGCGGCATCGAGGCCGAGCGCACCATCATGCTTCCGCCGCGCGACATGGGCGCCGCAGAGAAGAAATCCAAAAAGTACGAGGACCTCGTCGCACAGGGTCGGGCGCTGCGCATGACCAAGGGGGAGACCTCCGATCCGGAGACCTCCTGGCGACGCTGAGCGACGCCGCATGAGCATCTTCGTAACACTCTGACTTATTCGCAGGTCAGGCGCGCTACTGGCCAGTAGCAGAGATCTGGGGTGAATGTTGCTTACGTGTTTCAAGTAGCAATGTGCTGTTCCTCACAGAATGTACGGACATGTGACCGCCTGGTAACTCCCGTGTGATTCCCCTGGCGGAATCGCACGGGAGTTTCTCTATATCAGGGGCTTTGTTGCATGTTTCACACATGTTTTCCCTCTGCGTGGCGACGCTGTCACCTGGCGTGATCTGAGTCATATCCGACTCGGTTGTCCCGGGTAACGATTCAGTCACGTGAGTCGAATCAGACATCGCGACAGCGAGGCCGACCGTAGTCTGGTTCGCACATTGAACCGGTGTTAGATGGGTCACCTTCTCGAGGGATGAGAAGTGGACGTCGCAGCGGTCACATCGCATTGAAGGATGAGGAGCAACTGTGAAACTGAGGAAACTCTCTGCGGCGACGGCCCTGATGGCCACCGGCGCACTTGTGCTCTCCGGATGCACCCCCGGCGGCGGCAATGGTGACGCCGACGGTGAGGGCAACGGGGACTCGAACGGCAGCACCGACGCGATGAGCGCGGAGGGCCAGCAGTTCACCACCGAACCAGAGGACACCGGCAAGGCAGACACCGACCTCGAGACCATGGATGACGAGATCTCGGTCTCCATCGGCGAGACCGAGTTCATCAGCTACAACGGCTTCACGCCGGAGACCTATAGCACCTACAACTCCGTGGTGGTCAACCGGGTCCTCGAAGGCTTCGGCTACTGGGGCACCGACAATGTCTGGTACGCCAACGAGGACTTCGGCTCCTACGAGGTCATCAGCGAAGATCCCTTCACGGTGGAATACACCATCGGGGAGGACGTCTCCTGGTCTGACGGGACCCCCGTCACCGTGGCCGACTACGTGCTCGACTGGGCTTACCAGAACGCCGAGCTGACCAACGCCGACGGCGACCCGCTGTTCAACGGCATCTCGCAGACCTACGGCGAGCGTGTGCTCGAAGGCCCGCAGGGCGATCCCGAGGGCAAGACCTTCACCATCGAATACACCGAGCCCTACGCCGACTGGGAGATCCTCGTGGGCTCCGCACTGCCGGCCCACGTGGTCGCCGAGCAGAGCGACATGGAGCTCGATGAGCTGGTCACGGCCGTCCGAGAGGCCGACACAGAGGCTCTCGAGCCGGCGGCCGAGTTCTGGAACGAAGGCTGGTTCACCGATCCCGGCACGCTGCCGGACGAGGAGCTCATGCCCGTGACCGGCCCCTACAAGATCGACAACTGGCAGGCCGGCGAGTCGCTGACCGTCAGCGCGAACGAGGAGTACTGGGGCACCGGACCAGGCACCGACCGGATCGTGTTCCGCTTCGTCAACGATGGTCAGCACGTTCAGGCCCTGGAGAACGGCGACCTCAACATCGCCCGCCCGCAGGCCACCGTGGACACCCGTGGCCAGCTCGAGCGGCTTGAGGATCAGTTCGTGCTGCACGAGGGTGAGGCTGCCACCTGGGAGCACCTGGACTTCAACTTCAACGATGGTGCATTCTCCGAGAGCCTGGAGCTGCGCGAGGCGTTCGCGATGTGCGTGCCTCGTCAGCAGATCGTGTCCAACCTGATCGAACCGGTCAACCCCGAGGCCTCGGTGCTCAACGCCCGTGAATCCCTGAGCTTCGATGAGAACTACGAGGAGATCGTCTCCGAGAGCTACGACGGCGCCTATGACGAGGTCGATGTCGAGGGTGCCCGCGAGATCGTCGAAGCCGAGGACGCCGTCGGCACCGAGGTCCGCATCGGCTACGCCGGTCCCAACCCGCGCCGCACCGACACCGTGGCCGAGATCAAGGCCTCCTGTGACGAGGCAGGCTTCGAGATCATCGATGAGGGTGGCGAGGACTTCTTCGCTCCGGGCGGCGCCCTCGAGACCGGTGACTACGAGGTCGCGCTCTTCGCCTGGGCCGGCTCCGGCCAGATCGTCTCCGGACAGAACATCTACTCCACGGATCGTCCGCAGAACTACGGCGGCTACTCCAACGAGACTGTGGACGACCTGTTCAACCAGCTCGCCACGACCGAAGACGCCGACGAGCAGCAGGAGATCATCGTCGGCATCGAGCAGGAGCTCTGGGCAGACCTGTTCGGGATCCCGCTCTACGTGCACCCGCAGCTCTCCGGCTCCGACATCACGATCAGCAACGTCCGCGACACCGCTTCGCAGGACCAGATCGTGTGGAACGCCGAGCAGTGGCAGCGCGCCGAGTGATCTCAGCAGTCCGCAGGTCCGACTCGGCTGAGCATCTCGGCTGATCCAAGGACCGTCTGCATCGGTGGGGTTCGATCCGGAAGAACTCCGGATCGAACCCCACCGATGCTTCCCCCACAGCTCGTGGAAGGTACAACCACCCCGTGTACAGCTATGTTCTGAAACGCCTACTCAGCGCCGTCGCGGTGCTCTTCGGCGCCTCCCTCCTCGTCTTCGTCCTGGTGATCAACTCCGGTGATCCGCTTCTGGAGCTGCGCGAGTCCAATGCGGACAACGTCGAATTCCTGATCCAGCAGCGCATCGCGTTCATGAATCTCGACGAGCCCTGGTACTCCCGGTACTGGATCTGGCTCTCCGGAATCGCAGGCTGCGCCGTCGGTGCCTGTGACTTCGGGACCAATATGAGCGGACAGGACGTCGGCGCCATGGTGGCTAACTCGGCCTCCTCTACGCTGCGCCTGGTCTTCCTGGCCACCATCCTCTCGATCATCATCGGTATCCTCACCGGCATCGTCACCGCGATCCGGCAGTACTCCTCCCTGGACTACGCCGTCTCCTTCTTCGTCTTCCTCTTCTTCTCGCTGCCGGTCTTCTGGGCCGCGGTGCTGGCCAAGGACTGGATGGGCATCACGTACAACAACTGGCTTCGGGAGCCGAACTTCACCTGGACGCAGATCTTCATCGTCGCAGTGGTCGTTGCCATCCTGGTGCCGCTGCTCCTCGGCGGCTCCGCCCGGCGACGCCTGCTCACCGGGGCAGTGATGTTCGGCTTCGTCCTCGTGGTGATGCCGCTGATGGACTCGCTGAACTACGCCCGCGAACCCCGGCTGGGCCCCGCGGTCATCACCCTGCTCGGCGTCGGGCTCGCCTTCGGACTCACCGCGCTGCTCTCCGGGCTGAAGAACCGTCGAGTGCTGTACTCGGCGCTGACTGTGGTGGGGCTCGGCCTGGTCTCCTACTACGCGACCTTCTGGCTGCTGATCGACCCTCCCGGCGGCTGGCTCACCATCGCGGGCCTGTTCCTAATCACCATCGCACTCGCGGTTCTCGTGGGGCGGACCATGGGCGGCCACGCCAAGGGCCAGGCCGTGGCCGTCAGCGTGATCACCGCCGTGCTTTTCGCAGTGATGGTGCTGCTGGACCACTTCATGCGAGCCTGGCCGGGGTTCCTGAGTCTGAAGCCGCGACCGATCGCGACGATCGGCTCCTCCTCGCCCAACTTCACCGGGGACTTCTGGGAGGTCGCCCTGGATCAGGGGACGCAGCTGGTCCTGCCGACCACGATCCTGATGCTGGTCTCGGTCGCCACCTATACCCGTTACACCCGAAGCTCCATGCTGGAGGCCGTGAACCAGGACTACATCCGCACGGCACGCGCCAAGGGTGTCAATGAGCGCACGGTGATCTTCAAGCACGCCTTCCGCAACTCCATGATCCCGCTGACCACCATCGTGGCCTTCGACTTCGCAGGACTGATCGGCGGGTCCGTGGTCGTCGAGCAGGTGTTCGGCTGGTCCGGCATGGGCAACATGTTCGTGACCGGCCTGGGCAACGCGGATCCTGCGCCCGTCATGGCGTTCACCCTTATCACCGGCACCGCCGCGGTGCTGTTCAACCTGATTGCGGACCTCACATATGCGGTCCTGGATCCGAGGATTCGAGTATGAGCCAGACACCCCCCATCCCGCCCGAGGACGTCCGCTCCGCCACCGAGGCGGAGGACGCCAAACTCGCCAGCGAACAGCGCTCCTATTCTCAGGGTCAGCTGGTCCGGCGCAGGTTCTTCGCGCACAAACCGGCCGTCGTGTCCATGGCGGTGCTGATCTTCATCATCCTGCTCTCGGTGACCTCCATAGGCTTCTCCGGCCAGGGCACCGGCTGGTGGTCGAAGAGCTTCTCCGCCACAGGTCTCACCGTGGAGGGCGGCCGCCCCACCATGTTCAACGGTGGGTTTCTCGGTGAGCATCCCTTCGGCCAGGACAGCATCGGCCGGGACTATTTCGCCATGGTCATGCGCGGCACCCAGCAGTCCCTGCTGGTCGCCCTCGGCGTCGCACTCTCCTCCACCGTCCTGGGTGTGCTCGTCGGAGCTCTGGCAGGCTATTTCCGCGGATGGGTCGAGGCGGTGCTGATGCGCATCACCGACGTGGTCATCGTGGTCCCGCTGCTCGCCCTCGCTGCGGTCTTCGGCGCCTATGCCCAGAACCTTCCGGGCGGTACGCTGACGCTCGCTCTGGCGATCGGACTGGCCACCTGGACCGGCACCGCTCGACTCGTCCGCGCCGAGATCCTTTCGCTGCGTGAGAAGGAGTATGTCTCCGCAGCGGTCGCCATGGGCGCTCATCCCGCGCGGATCATTCTCAAGCACATGCTGCCCAACAGCATCGGGGTGATCGTGGTCAACGCCACCTTCGCCATCGCTGCAGCCATCCTGCTGGAGACCACACTGTCCTACCTCGGCTTCGGCATCCAGCCTCCGGAGACCTCGCTGGGCGCGCTCATCCAGGACAACCAGAACGCCTTCACCACCAGGCCTTGGCTGTTCTGGTTCCCGGGACTCTTCATCATCGGCATCGCGCTGAGCGTGAACTTCATCGGTGATGGGCTCCGCGACGCCATCGATCCGCGGCAGAAGCGCACCGGCTCCAGACGTCCCGGCTGGCGGACAGCCTTCGGCCTGCTGGGCCAGGCCACCGCAGAGGAGCGTGCGGGCAAGCAGGTCACGGAGCTCTCCGGAGGTCCCACCCAGCTGCAGCCGCCGGCGGGCATGACCGACCACGGTCCAGACCTCGGACACGATCCGACCGACGAGAAGAAGAGGGACTCCTGATGGCCCAGCCAGTGCTGACCTATAAGGACATCCGCGTCAGCTTTGCCACCGAGTTCGGTGACGTGGACGCGGTCAAGGGCGTCTCCTTCGACGTCATGCCCGGCGAAGTCGTCGCCGTCGTCGGTGAATCCGGCTCCGGCAAGTCGGTCACCTCTTCCACGGCCATGGGACTGCTGCCGGAGAACGCGAGCGTAGAAGGTGAGGTGCTGCTCGATGGCCAGAGCGTGCTCGGCATGTCCACCGCCGAGCTGCGCAGGCTGCGCGGTGCGGACATCAGCATGGTCTTCCAGGAACCGATGACCGCGCTGAACCCGGTGCTTCGCGTGTCGGATCAGCTGGTTGAGGCGCTGCAGGTTCACGACGTCGCCTTCGGCGGCGCGGCGCTGGAGAAGTCGATCGAGCTGCTCGAACGTGTGGGCATCCCGGATGCCCGGACCAAGATCGAGCAGTACCCGCACCAGTTCTCCGGGGGCCAGCGGCAACGCATCGTGATCGCGATGGCGATCGCCTGCGGACCGAAGGTGATCATCGCCGATGAGCCCACCACGGCTCTGGACGTCACGGTCCAGGCCGAGATCCTCGATCTGCTGCGCGAGCTCAAGGATGAGCTGAACACCGGCATCCTGCTGATCACCCACAATATGGGCGTGGTCGCGGACATGGCGGACCGCGTGGTGGTGATGCTCAACGGCGAGGTCGTGGAGACCGGGCCGGTGGCCAAGATCCTCGGCCACCCCGAGCATCCGTACACCCGACGTCTGCTCGCGGCCATGCCGCTGCTGCGTGAGGCCGGGGACCCCTCGCTCGAGCAGGAGCGCGTGGCCGTCACCGAGCGTGCCGGTGCTCAGGCGAGTGGATTGGCCTCGGCTGATACGGCAGGCAGTGGAACGGGCGTCGTGCCGCCGGCGCTCGAGGCCAAGGACGTCGCGCTGGAGTACAAGTTCCGCCGCAAGGCCACCCGCGTGGTGCATGATCTGAACTTCACCGTCCAGCCCGGCGAGATCATGGGGCTGGTGGGGGAGTCCGGGTCCGGAAAATCCACTGTGGCGAAGGCGGTCCTGGGTCTGCTCGATGTGGCCGAGGGCGAGCTGCGCGTGCGGGGCGAGAACATGCCCGCGCTTCCCGCGAAGCAGAAGAAGGCACTCAAGCGGGAGATCGGTGTGGTCTTCCAGGACCCTGCCGCTTCGTTGGACCCTCGGTTCCCGATCGGCGACATCATCACCGAGCCCATGGTGGTGCACAAAGAGGGTGACAAGGAATCCAGGATGGCGCGAGCCCGCGAGCTGCTCGACGCCGTGCGGCTTCCCACCAGTGTGCTCAACCGCTACCCGCATGAGCTCTCCGGCGGGCAGCGGCAGCGCATCTCCATCGCCAGGGCACTGACTCTGAACCCCACCCTGCTGATCGCAGACGAGCCCACCTCGGCGCTGGACGTCTCGGTGCAGGCTGCGGTGCTGGAGCTGTTCTCCGAGCTCCAGCAGCACTACGGGTTCGCGTGTCTCTTCGTCAGCCACGACCTCGCAGTGGTGGATTCGCTGGCGCACAAGGTGCTGGTCATGCAGAACGGACGCACGGTGGAGCAGGGAACCACGGACCAGGTCCTGCGCCACGCTCGAGAGCCCTACACGCAGCGGCTGCTCGCCGCCGCCCCGGTGCCGAACCCTGAGGCCCAGGCTCGCCGCCGCACCGAGCGCCAGCGGCTGCTGGCCGCTCTTGGCTGAAGCACGGTGAAGTGCAGCATCGAGTAGCAGAGAATACACGTTCACATGAACGGAACCTGAAACACAGCTGAAAAATTGCCCTGCTAAACTCGCTCCCACAGGTGACCCACGCAACACTCTCGCGTGAGTCCCCGGATGCCCATAAAGCTCTCATCTTCTCGAGGAGTAATCGAATATGCACGTCAACAAGACATCCCGTCGCCATCGTGCGACGGGCGCTGTAGCCGTGTCCGCGGCCGCAGCCCTGGTGCTCGCGGCCTGCGGCGGCGGTGACGACAACGGTGGAGACACCGGCAACGGCGAGCCCGCTGAAGGCGTCGAAGGCGGCGGGACCGTCTCGGCCTACAACTGCGAACCGCAGTTCCTGGTCCCCGCGAACTCCACCGAGGTCTGCGGCTCCTGGGTCCTGGGCTCCCTGTTCACCGGTCTCACCCAGACCGACTTCGACACCTACGAGCCCACTGCGGGCGTGGCGGAGTCCTGGGACACCGAGGACAACGTGACCTGGACCTTCACCCTGGGTGAGGACTGGACCTTCCACGACGGCGAAGAGATCACCGCACAGACCTTCGTGGACACCTACAACTGGGCCGTTGATCCGGACAACGCGCAGCAGAGCGCGAACTTCTTCGACAACTTCCTGGGCTACCAGGAGGTCGTCGACGGTGACGCCGAGGAGATGGAAGGCGTCCGCGCAGTCGACGACTACACCCTCGAGATCGAGCTCACCGAGCCCTTCTCCCCGCTGCCCGACATGCTCACCTACACCGCGTTCTACCCGATGCCCTCGGTGGCCTATGACGACATCGAGGCCTTCGAAGAGGCTCCGGTCGGCAATGGTCGTTACATGATGGACGGCGTGTGGGAGCACGACCAGCAGATCGCGGTGAACCGCTACGAGGACTGGGCCGGCGAGAACCCCGGCCTTCCGGAGCGCATCGAATGGCGCATCTACTCCGAGGTCGACACCGCGTACCTGGACGTCCAGGCCGGCAACCTCGACATCCTCGACAACGCCCCGGCGAACCGCCGCACCACGGTGGAGGCCGACTTCGGCGACAACGCGCAGGACTTCGACACCTCGTCCTTCACCTACCTGGGCTTCCCGCTGTACCAGGAAGAGTTCCAGGACGTCGACGTGCGCCACGCGCTCTCCATGGCGATCGATCGTGAACTGATCATCGACAACATCTTCGACGGCGCGCAGACCCCGGCAGAGAACATCATTCCGCCGGACCTGATCGAGGGCAACGAGAACACCTGCGAGTTCTGCCAGTACGATCCCGAGGCTGCCGCAGACCTCTACGAAGAGGCCGGCGGTCCGGACGAGCTGACCGTCTACTTCAACTCCGGCGCAGGTCACGAGGACTGGGTCGAAGCCGTCGCCAACCAGTGGCGCGACAACCTGGGCATCGAGGACATCACCTTCGAGTCCCTCGAGTTCGCCCAGTACCTCGGTCTCCACGACGAGCAGTCGATCACCGGACCGTACCGTCTGGGCTGGACGCTGTCCTACCCCAGCGCGCAGTACGCGATGGAGCCGATCTACTCCACCGGAGCCTCCTCGAACTACGCCGACTACTCCTCGGACGAGTTCGACCAGCTGATCAGCCAGGCCAATTCCGAGACCGATCCGGACGCGGCCGCAGGGCTCTACACCGATGCCGAGGCGGTCCTCCTCGAGGACATGCCGGTCATCCCGATGTGGTTCACCAACTACCAGGTCGTGCACAGCGACCGGATCGACGGTGAGTCGATCTTCATGGACCAGGCCACCTTCACCCGCCTCGAGCAGGTCGTGGTGACCCAGGAGTAATCCTGGATCCCTTCAGAGGCGCGGCCTGCGCGAGAATTCGCGCAGGCCGCGCCTCTGGCATGTCGGCTTCACCGGATTCATGGAAATCCCGTCCGACTCCCTATCATTGATCGCGGCGTCGCCCCCGGCTGCGGAGAAGACCTCTCCGCCGAGACAGACGCTCGGCGCACCCGCGCCACCGCCCGCACCCACAAGGACAGCAATGACCCGCTATATCATTCGGCGTCTGCTCCAGTTCATCCCGGTCATCCTCATCTCCACGTTGATCGTCTATGCACTGGTGTTCGCCATTCCCGGTGACCCGATTCGGGCACTGGCCGGAGATCGGCCCATGAGCGACGCCGTCCGGGAGACGCTGCGCGAGCAGTACAACCTGGACGATCCGTTCCTCGTCCAGTACTTCAAGTACATCTGGGGCATCGTCACCGCTCTGGACTTCGGCTCGACCTTCAACGGCCGTCCGGTCACCGACATCATCGAACAGCGACTGCCCGTCACCGCGACGCTTGCCCTCGTGACCCTCGTGATCCAGACGATCATGGGCATCATCGCCGGCATCCTCGCCGCCCTGTACCGCGACCGCTTCTTCGACCGTTTCGTCCAGGTCTCCACCGTGACCATGGTGGCCTTGCCCACCCTGGTCATCGGTTTCCTGCTGCAGCTGATCTTCGGGCTGAACCTCGGATGGTTCCCGATCGCCGGGGTGAACAACGGCGTGTCCAGCTACATCCTGCCGGCGCTGACCATGGCAGCGGTGTCCACCGGCATCCTGGCCCGACTGGTGCGCAGCGAGCTGTTGGACTCGCTGAAGTCGGACTATGTCCGCACAGCGACCGCCAAGGGCATGAAGCGCACCCGCGTGATCACCCGCCACGGGCTTCGCAACTCGCTGATCCCCGCGGTCACCTTCATCGGCGCCGACCTGGCAAGCATGTTGGGCGGGTCGATCATCGTGGAGACGATCTTCAACCTGCCCGGGCTGGGCCAGCAGGTCTTCGCCTCCATCCAGGGACAGGAGGGCACCGTCGTCGTCGGAATCGTGACCCTCTTCGTGCTCTTCTTCGTGGTGATCAACCTGATCGTTGATCTCCTCTATGGCCTTCTCGACCCAAGGATCCGTTATGAGTGAGACACACCGACCCGAAGCGCGGGTGGAACCGATCGACTCGACGATCGCCCCCGAAGGAGAATCCACCAAGAAGGTCGAAGAGGCGAGCCTGCTCGCTGACGCCTGGCGTTCGCTGCGGAGGAACCCCTGGTTCATCATCTCCGCGGTCCTGCTGGTGATCTTCCTCAGCATGGCGATCTTCCCGCAGCTTTTCACCAACAACGACCCCCGCGAGTGCCTCCTGGGACGCAGCCGACAGGCGCCCTCCGCCGAGCACTGGTTCGGCACCGACATCCAGGGCTGCGACTACTACAGCCGCGTCATCTACGGTGCGCGGAACTCCATCGCCGTCGGATTCATCGTGGCCATCGGCACCTTCATCATCGCCGTGGTCCTGGGCCTGGTCGCCGGTTACTTCGGCTCCTGGGTCGACGCCGTGATCTCGCGCATCACCGACATGGTCTTCGCCGTGCCCTACATCCTGGGTGCGCTGGTCTTCCTCAACGTGCTGGAGTCCCGCGGCGTGCGCGAAGTGGCCTTCGTGCTGATCATCTTCATGTGGCCCACCATGACCCGCCTGATGCGCGGCTCGGTGATCTCCGTGGTCAACTCCGAGTTCGTGCTCGCCGCCCGCGCCCTGGGCGCTGGCCCGATCACCATCATGCGCCGCCACATCTTGCCGAACTCGCTCGGACCGGTGATCGGCTACGCCACGGTGTTCACCGGCATCATCATCGGTGCCGAGGCCACGCTGACCTTCCTCGGTGTGGGCCTGCAGCTGCCTGCCATCTCCTGGGGCCTCCAGCTCTCGGACGCGCAGCCGTTCCTGCAGACCGTGCCGCACCTGCTGCTGTTCCCAGTGATCTTCGTCGGACTCACCGTGTTCGCATTCATGACCCTGGGCGACGCCATCCGCGACGCCCTCGATCCCAAATCCAAGAAGTGAAGGGCTGGATCTCATGACTGAATCCCAGACCTCGACCCGGCCCAACCCCGGGACCCGACCCGGCGACGCCCCGCTGCTGGAGGTCAAAGACCTCCAGGTGGAGTTCCGCACCAAGGCCGGCGTGGCCAAGGCCATCAACGGACTGAACTTCACCCTGCATGCGGGGGAGACCCTCGCGATCCTGGGCGAATCCGGTTCGGGCAAGTCTGTGACCGCACAGACCATCATGGGCATCCTCGACATGCCGCCCGGTCGCATCGCTGGCGGCGAGATCCGCTACCGCGGCGAGGACCTGCTGACCATGGACGAGGAGTCGCGGCGAAAGCTGCGCGGCGGGAAGATCGCAATGATCTTCCAGGACGCCCTGTCCTCGCTGAACCCGGTCCTGCCTGTCGGCTGGCAGATCGCTGAGATGTTCCGTGTCCACCGCGGGATGAAGCGCAAAGAGGCCAAGGTCAAGGCCGTGGAGATGATGCAGCGCGTCGGCATCCCCGGCGCTGAGGAGCGGGCGGGCGACTTCCCGCACCAGTTCTCCGGCGGGATGCGCCAGCGCATCATGATCGCGATGGCCATCGCCCTGGACCCCGACGTGCTGATCGCCGATGAGCCCACCACTGCCTTGGATGTCACCGTCCAGGCCCAGGTGATGCGGCTGCTGAAGGATCTGCAGAACGAGTTCAACATGGGTCTGATCCTGATCACCCACGACCTCGGCGTGGTCGCCGACGTCGCCGACAAGATCGCGGTGATGTACTCCGGTCGTGTGATGGAGGCCGCCGACGTCTACGAGATCTACGGAAAGCCGGGTCACCCCTATACCCAGGGGCTGCTGAACTCGATCCCGAGGATCGACGACGAGGGCGGACGCCTGCGCGCGATCTCCGGACTGCCGCCCTCGCTGACCGACATGCCCTCGGGCTGCCCGTTCAATCCGCGCTGCGAGTTCGCCACCGCCCGCTGCACCACCGAACGCCCAGAGCTGCGTCTCGTCGCCGAGGGGCACCTCTCGGCGTGCCACTACGCCGAGGACGTCTACGCCGGCACCGCCACCCGCACCCGGCGCCCGTCACCCACCGGTGCCGGGATGATCGACCTCTCTGAGGAGGCACCAGAATGAGCATGCCCGTTCCCACCGCCGCCGTGGATCCCTTCGCCGACAAGCCATCGGTCCTCGAGGTCGACGGCCTGGTCAAGCACTTCCCGATCACCCAGGGCATCGTGTTCCAGCGCAAGGTCGGCGCCGTGAAGGCCGTCGACGGGGTGAGCTTCAACCTGCGCCAGGGCGAGACCCTGGGCATCGTGGGGGAGTCCGGCTGCGGCAAGTCCACCCTGGCGAAGCTGCTGATGCGCCTGGAGGAGCCCGACGCCGGCACCGTGAAGTTCCGCGGCGAGGACTTCCTCTCGGTCAAGGGCGACGAGCTGCGCCGGCTGCGGCGCAAGATCCAGATCATCTTCCAAGACCCCTACACCTCGCTGAACCCCCGCATGTCGGTGGGTGACATCATCGCCGAGCCGTTCAAGCTGCACCCGGAGGAGAAGCCCAAGCAGGGGATCCGCAACCGGGTCAAGGAGCTCCTGCACCTGGTCGGGCTGAATCCCGAGCACATCAACCGCTATCCGCACCAGTTCTCCGGCGGACAGCGCCAGCGCATCGGGATCGCCCGCGGCCTGGCCCTGAACCCTGACGTCATCATCTGCGACGAGCCCGTCTCGGCGCTGGACGTCTCGGTCCAGGCGCAGGTGATGAACCTGCTCGATGATCTGCAGAAGGAATTCGGGCTCAGCTACATCTTCATCGCCCACGACCTCTCGGTGGTCCGGCACATCTCCGACCGGGTCGGGGTCATGTACCTGGGCAAGCTCGCCGAGCTGGGCACCCAGGACGAGATCTACACCGGTCCGGCACACCCCTACACCCAGGCGCTGCTCTCCGCGGTGCCGCTGCCTGATCCCACCCTGCGTGGCGCGCGCGAGCAGATCGTGCTGCAGGGGGACCCGCCGAACCCGGCGAACCCGCCCTCGGGCTGCCGGTTCCGCACCCGCTGCTGGAAGGCCACGGAGGTCTGCGCGACGCATGAGCCGGAGCTGATCTCACGAGGTCAGATCACTCAGCTCGCCGCCTGCCATCACGCCCAGCAGAACGAGAAGATCATGCCGGCCCACGGCTAGGCCTGAGGCTGCGTCGCAGGTGTCGGTGAGCCGGCGTCGCAGGCGCAGCCTCAGCTCCTGCTCTGGCGCATCGGGTCAGACGGTGATCACCGTCATTGCCGCACTCGCCGCTCAAGGCCGTACACTGGAATGGTGTGGTCGCGACACGGCGGTGTGCCTGTGCGCTCTGACCCACCCGAATCCACACTGTTGAACCACATGTAGAACCACGACGTGACATGGACGAGTCAAGACACGACATCGACCGACCAGACGCGTCACACTCTCCTCTATGGAAGGCGTTGCCCCACTTATGACCACTGCTGCCGCTCGGACACTTGCAGGTACTGACGAGCGCCAGGATCTGCGCAACGTCGCCATCGTCGCCCACGTCGACCACGGCAAGACCACTCTGGTCGACGCCATGCTCACCCAGACGAGAGAGGCCGGTGCGCACGGCGCTCTCGAGGAACGGGTCATGGACTCTGGTGAGCTCGAGAAGGAGAAGGGCATCACGATCCTGGCCAAGAACACCACCGTGTTCTACTCCGGTCCGGCCGCCACCAAGCACGCCGGAATGGACAAGGTCACCATCAACGTGATCGACACCCCCGGACACGCCGACTTCGGCGGTGAGGTCGAGCGCGGCCTCTCCATGGTCGACGGCGTCGTGCTGCTGGTCGACGCCTCTGAGGGCCCGCTGCCCCAGACCCGTTTCGTGCTGCGCAAGGCACTCAACGCCCAGCTTCCGGTGATCCTGGTCGTGAACAAGACCGACCGCCCCGATGCGCGCATCGACGGCGTCGTCTCCGACACCATGGACCTGCTGCTCGGCCTCGCCTCCGACGTCGCCGAGGAGAACCCCGAGCTGAACCTGGACTCGGTGCTCGACGTTCCGGTGGTCTTCGCCTCCGGCCGAGAAGGCCGCGCCTCGAAGAACCAGCCCGAAGACGGCGGAATGCCGGACAGCGACGACCTTGAGCCGCTCTTCGACACCATCCTCGAGCATGTTCCCGCGCCGAAGTACGACTCCAGCGAAGTCCTCCAGGCGCACGTCACCAACCTCGACGCCTCCCCGTTCCTCGGCCGCCTCGCCCTGCTGCGCATCTTCAACGGCACGCTGAAGAAGAACCAGCAGGTCGCCTGGGCCCGCAAGGATGGCACCATGAAGACGGTGAAGATCACCGAGCTTCTGGCCACCAAGGGCCTGGAGCGCGTCTCGGCAGACTCCGCCGGACCCGGCGAGATCGTCGCCGTCGCCGGCATCTCCGACATCATGATCGGCGAGACCCTCACCGATCTGGAGAACCCCAAGCCGCTGCCGACCATCACCGTGGATGATCCCGCGATCTCCATGACCATCGGCATCAACACCTCACCGATGGCTGGCCGGGTCAAGGGCGCGAAGGTCACTGCCCGCCAGGTCAAGGACCGCCTGGACAAGGAGCTGGTCGGCAACGTCTCGCTCAAGGTCTTCCCGACCGAGCGTCCCGACACCTGGGAGGTCCAGGGCCGCGGCGAGCTCGCACTGGCGATCCTGGTCGAGCAGATGCGCCGCGAAGGCTTCGAGCTCACCGTGGGCAAGCCCCAGGTGGTCACCCGCGAGATCGACGGCAAGCTGCACGAGCCGATGGAGAACATGATCGTGGACTCCCCCGAGGAGTTCATGGGTGCGATCACCCAGCTGATGGCGGCCCGCAAGGGAACCATGACCACGATGACCAACAACGGCACCGGCTGGATCCGCATGGAGTTCATGGTGCCCGCTCGCGGTCTCATCGGCTTCCGCACCAAGTTCCTCACCGACACCCGCGGCGCCGGCATCGCCTCGTCCTACGCGGCAGGCTACGAGCCGTGGAAGGGCCTGATCGAGTACCGCACCTCCGGTTCGCTGATCTCCGACCGCACCGGCACGGCGACCCCGTTCGCCATGATCAACCTGCAGGAGCGCGGCAACTTCTTCGTGGACCCGCAGGAAGAGGTCTACGAGGGCATGGTCGTCGGCGAGAACGCTCGCCACGACGACATGGAGGTCAACATCACGAAGGAGAAGAAGCTCACCAACATGCGTGCAGCGGCTGCCGACTCCTTCGAGGGCCTGACCCCGCCGACCAAGCTGACCCTCGAGGAATCCCTCGAGTTCGCCAACGAGGACGAGTGCGTCGAGGTCACCCCGCACTCGATCCGCATCCGCAAGGTCATCTTGAACTCCTCCGAGCGCATGCGTGACACACGCAAGAAGAAGAGCGCTTCGCAGTAATGACCGCAGCGCAGGACACCGCGACACCCTCGCGGAGAAGCTCGATGCGACCAGCTCTGCTGGGCGTGTGCTTCTCCGCAGGGGTGGTGCTCGGGATCCTGGGCACCGTGCTCCACGGCAACATCCTGATGCTCGGGCCCACCGAGACCGGGACCGTCGTGCCGTGGGGTGCGGTCCTGGCCCTGCTGATGTGCCTGATGGCGCAGCTATGGGCCGGACTCAAGAGCGGCTCCCTGCTGGAGCCGATGCTGATGGGCGTGACCACCTTCACCGTGGCCTCGATCGCCTATCTCTGGCCCGGCCCCGACCAGCTGGTCGTGCCCTACAGCCCCGAAGCCATGGAGCTGCTGCCTGGGCCCACGCTGGCCTCGGTCATCTGGTGGCTGGGCACCGCGGCGGTCACCCTCATTGCGATGGTCCTCGTCAAGTGGATCGTTGTGCGGGACCGCTCCGTATCTCGGTAGACTCTAGTTACGCACTCGTAGAAAGACAGAGGAGTCCATGACGTACATCATCGCCCTTCCTTGCGTGGATCTGAAGGACAAGGCCTGCATCGATGAATGTCCTGTGGACTGCATCTATGAGGGTGATCGGATGCTCTACATCCACCCCGATGAATGCGTCGACTGCGGGGCCTGCGAACCGGTCTGCCCGGTGGAGGCCATCTACTACGAGGACGACACCCCGTCGCAGTGGTCTGAGTACTACCGCGCCAACGTGGAGTTCTTCGACGAGGTCGGTTCCCCCGGCGGTGCCGCGAAGGTCGGACTGATCCCCAAGGATCACGAGATCGTCGCCGCCCTGCCGCCGCAGCAGCAGTGACCCCACAGCAACAGTGACCCCACAGCAACAGTGACCCCGCAGCACTGATCACCCACACTCGCAGAGGCCTCCATGCTGACTCTTCCTGAGTACCCCTGGGACGCGATGGCTCCCTACCTGGAGAAGGCGCGGCAACACCCCGAGGGTGTCGTCAACCTCTCCATCGGCACCCCTGTGGATCCCACTCCCGAGGTGATCCAGGCGGCGCTCACCGCCGCCGCGGACGCCCCCGGGTATCCCACGACTCACGGCACGCTCGCGCTGCGCGAATCGATCTCCGCCTGGTTCGCCCGTCGCCGCGGGGTCACCGACCTGGACCCGGAGAACATCCTTCCCACGGTGGGCTCCAAGGAGCTCGTCGCCTGGCTGCCCACCCTGCTGGGAATCGGCGCCCGCGCAGGAGCAGGGGCCGACGACGTCGTCCTGCGCCCGCTGGTGGCCTACCCGACCTATGACATCGGTGCGCAGATCGCCGGCGCCACCCCGCTGGCCACCGATGACCCGCTCAGCCTCGACGAGGAGACGCTCCAGCGGGTCAAGCTGATCTGGATCAACTCACCCTCGAACCCCACCGGCGCGGTGGCCGGGGTCGAGTGGATGCGCGAGGTGGTCCAGTTGGCCCGCCGGATCGGGGCCGTGGTCGCCTCCGACGAGTGCTACGCCGAGCTGCCCTGGGAGGTCACCGACGACGACATCCCCTCGGTCCTGGACCCGCGGGTCTGCGGGACCGATCCGGAGACCGGCGGGGGAGACCACCGTGGACTGATCGCGGTCTACTCGGCGTCGAAACAGTCGAACATCGCCGGATACCGCGCGGCCTTCGCGGCCGGCTGCCCGGAGCTGATCAGCGGATTGATCAACACCCGCAAGCACGCCGGGATGATCGTGCCCGCCCCGATCCAGGCCGCGCTCGCCGCCGCGCTGGAGGACGACGCCCACGTCGACGCTCAGCGCGAGCTCTACCGCCGCCGTCGTGCGCTGATGGTCCCCGCCCTGGCGGCCGCCGGCCTGCAGATCGAGGATTCGATCGCCGGGCTCTACCTCTGGTGCCGCGCCGCCGGGACCGACCCCTCCGCGGCCACCGCGCAGGACACCTGGGCGCTGGTCGATCAGATGGCGCAGCGCGGGATCCTCGTCGGCCCCGGGGTCTTCTACGGGGAGCAGGGCAACGGGTACATCCGCGTGGCGCTGACCGCCACCGATGAGCGGATCGCCGCAGCGGCCCAGCGTCTCACCGGCTGAGCCTCGCGCTCGCCCGGAGCCGAGGCAGGGTACACCCGATGCCGTGAACCAGGACACAACTGGCAACCTACGGTGACCAGACGGTAGGTTTGTCATGATGTCCCCCTAGTGTGTCTGATAAGGAGACCCATGACTGAGCAGTCTTCTGCCCGCCTGAATTATCAGGGGGGAGATCTGGAACTACCCGTGCATTCGTCCGTGGAGGGCAATGTCGGTCTCGGTATCGCACCCCTGCTGAAGACCACCGGCGCGGTCACCTATGACCCCGGCTTCATGAACACTGCTAACGCGCAGTCTGCAATCACCTACATCGACGGCGATGAAGGCATCCTGCGCTACCGCGGTTACCCCATCGAGCAGCTGGCGGAGAAGTCCAGCTTCCTCGAGGTCTCCTACCTGCTGATCTACGGCGAGCTGCCCACCCAGCAGCAGCTCACCGACTTCGACACCGTCACCCGTCGGCACACCCTGCTCCACGAGGAGCTGCGCGACTTCTTCGGCGGCTTCCCGCGCGACGCCCACCCGATGCCGGTGCTCTCCTCTGCAGTCTCCGCGCTGTCCACCTATTACCCGGACTCGCTGGATCCCTTCAACAAGGATCACGTGGAGCGCTCCACCTACCGGATGCTCGCGAAGGTCCCCACCATCGCGGCCTACGCGTACAAGAAGTCCATCGGTCAGCCGATGCTCTACCCGGACAACAACCTGACCCTGGTCGAGAACCTGCTGCGCGGCTGCTTCGGCGTCCCCGCCGAGCAGTTCGAGCTGGACCCGGACATCGTGAAGGCCCTGGACACGCTGCTGATCCTGCACGCGGACCACGAGCAGAACTGCTCCACCTCGACCGTGCGCCTGGTCGGCTCCTCGCAGGCGAACCTCTTCGCCTCGGTCTCTGCCGGCATCAACGCCCTCTACGGCCCCGCACACGGCGGCGCCAACGAAGCGGTGCTGGGCATGCTGCGCCAGATCCAGTCCGGCGACGTCAGCCCGGAGGCCTTCATGGAGAAGGTCAAGAACAAAGAAGACGGCGTCCGGCTCATGGGCTTCGGCCACCGGGTCTATAAGAACTACGACCCGCGCGCCCGCGTGGTCAAGGGCCTCGCGGATGACCTGCTGGCCAAGCTCGGCGGCGACGACGAGCTCTTCGACATCGCCCAGCGCCTGGAGCAGAAGGCGTTGGAGGACGACTACTTCATCGAGCGCAAGCTCTATCCGAACGTGGACTTCTACACCGGCCTGATCTACAAGGCCATGGGCTTCCCGGAGAAGATGTTCACCGTGCTCTTCGCGCTGGGCCGGCTTCCCGGCTGGATCGCCCAGTGGCGCGAGATGATCGAGGATCCCTCCACCAAGATCGGTCGGCCCCGCCAGATCTACATCGGCGAGCCCGAGCGGAACTACCCCGGAATCTGACCCTCCCGCACGTCGGCGACCTTCGTTGAGCGGCGGATTCTACGACCATCCCGAGGCCTGATCGGCCTGAGATGCTCGCAGAATCCGCCGCTCAACGTGTCTGTACGAGTCAGTGGGTGTAAGCAGCTCAGCGGCGGGAGAAGCCGATGACCACGGCGTCGTCGCTGATCGTGTCCACACGCTCCCAGAGGCCCGAATCGCGGTGCCACTCGTACGCCCCGGCGTGCACCGACTGGACCCCGTAGGTCTCCGCCGAGGCCACGGCCCACTGCGCGACCAGCCATTCCGGTTCGGTGCGCTCGGTCGCGGCACCTTCCGCGTCATCCTCGGAGCCCGGCTCGGTGGCGCCGGCCTCGTCCTCGACGTCGCTCACCGAGACCCGGACCATGGCAGAGTCGCCGGAGCCCTCCACCGCTGCGGCCTCGGCGCCGAGCATCCCGGAGAGCGAGGCTTCAAGCTCGCCGGTCAGACCCTCGGGGTCCGGGCCTGGGACGTCGAGCTGACTGAGCTCACAGGTCATCACCATGGGCTGCAGACCGGTCAGCGGCCGGGCGAAGGCCCGGGCCAGCTCCTCGTGCTGCGGGTAGAACGTCGGGTTCTGCGGCCGGCCCAGCGCCTCGGCGACCTCCTCGAGCCCCAGGTCCGGCGACCATTCGAGGTCACTCTCGGCGTCGCCGTCACGGCTCTCGATCAGCCGGGCGTAGAAGTCCTCCGCGGTGGTCGGGGTGGAACTGGTGGCGTTCACCGCGTCCCATTGCGGGCCGCCGTCGGCGAAGAGGACCGGCGACGCCGCGGCCTGCGCCTCCTGCGCTCCGCCGTCCTCGCTCTCCTCGGAGCCCTCGGCCGCCTCAGTCTCACCCTGGTCTGCCTCGGCTTCGTCAGACCCGTCCTCGACCGGCTCGGCGTTCTCCTCCGCCGGGTCGGCCCGGTTGTCCAGGCTCGTCTCCTGCAGCGAGATCGAGATCGCGTCGGTGGCGGCCTCGACCGGGAGGTCGCGCTCTGCCGCAGCCGCGGCGAGGTGCGCGGCCGAGTAGGCCTGCGCGGGGGAGAGCCGGTGCTCGACCTCACCGACCGTGACCGAGCAGCGTTCATCGAGGAGATACTCGTTCTCCTCGATGAACTGCCAGGCCCCATAGCCGGTCGCCCCGACGGCGGCCGCGACCACGGTGATGGCCACCACGGCCTTGACCCGTCGCCGGCGTCGATAGACGGTGCGGGAGACGGTGATGGGGCGATCAGCGCGCGGGCTCATCGAAGACCTCTCGGTTCAGTTCCTGCTCGGGTGTGGCTCAGCGGCGGCGCAGCGGCCGCGACGCGGAAGCTCAGTTGCGGTGCAGAGCTGCGTTGAGCTCGACCTTCTGGCCCTTGCGGGGGACTGCCTGGACGGAGCCGGTGACGGAGTCGCGGCGGAAGAGCAGGTTCGGCACCCCGGAGAGCGCCGAGGCCTTCACGGTGTCCATCACGGTGCGGTCATCGGCGAGCACCGAGACCTTGGTGCCCGCGGTGACGTAGAGCCCGGCTTCGATCACGCAGTCGTCGCCGACCGAGATGCCCACACCGGAGTTCGCGCCGAGCAGCACGCGCTCACCCAGGGTGATCTTTTCCTTGCCGCCGCCGGAGAGGGTGCCCATGATGGACGCGCCGCCGCCGATGTCGGTGCCGTCTCCGACCACGACCCCGGCGGAGATGCGGCCCTCCACCATGGAGCTGCCCAGTGTGCCGGCGTTGAAGTTCACGAAGCCCTCGTGCATCACGGTGGTGCCCTCAGCCAGATGCGCACCCAGGCGGACCCGGTCCGCGTCGCCGATGCGCACGCCGGAGGGGGTCACGTAGTCGACAAGGCGGGGGAACTTGTCGATCGAGTGCACGCTGACGTGACCGCGTGCGCGCAGCTTCAGCCGGGTGGTCTCGAAGCCGGCCACGGCGCAGGGGCCGAAGTTGGTCCAGACCACGTTGGCCAGGTGCCCGAAGATGCCGTCCAGGTTGATGGTGCGCGGCTTGACCAGCCGGTGCGAGAGCAGGTGCAGACGCAGCCACACGTCGGAGGCGGAGCTGGCCTCGCTGTCCAGATCGGCCTCCACGGAGACCACCTGGGTGCTCACCCCGCGGTCGGGATCCTCGCCGGTGGCGGCCTGCAGGGCGGCGAGAAGCTCGGCGTCGTCGTTCTCGGAAAGGGGGGCCATCAGGGGGCGCGGGAACCAGGTGTCCAGGACGGTGCCGTCGGTGGTCACTGTGGCGAGGCCATGGCCGGATGCGGTTCGATTGTCAGTGCTCATGGCACCATCCTACTTTTTCTCCGCGAGTGGCCCAGGAGCTTGGCTCTGCGGGTCCCGGGTGCGGGGGTGTTCGCCTAGGCTGGGCGGATGGATATCCGTGGAATGCTCTCCGGCGACGTCGCCGCGCTCACCGAGGCGATCATCGCCTGCGAATCCGTCTCCGGCGATGAGGCGGCTCTCGCCGACGCCGTGGAGTCGGCGCTGGGAGACCTGGGGGGACTGAGCCTGCACCGCGACGGAGACACCATCATCGCGCGCACCGAGACCGGCGCGTCCCAGCGGATTTTCCTCGCCGGGCACCTGGACACGGTGCCGCTGCCGACCACCCCGGGCTCCCGCGGCACCGTCCCGCCGAGCTGGGAGCAGGCCGAGGGTGCCGACGTGCTCTACGGCCGCGGCGCCACCGACATGAAGGGCGGTGTGGCGGTGCAGCTGAAGCTGGCCGACGACGTCGCCGCGCACCTGGCCTCGGGCGGTTCCCTGGACCGGGACATCACCTGGGTCTTCTACGACCACGAGGAGGTCGAGGCCAGCAAGTCCGGACTCGGTCGGGTGCTGGACAGCGTGCCCGAGCTGCTGGACGGGGAATTCGCGGTGCTGCTGGAGCCCACCCACGGGGTGGTGGAGGGCGGTTGCAACGGCACCTGCCGCTTCGAGGTGACCATTCCCGGGGTGGCCGCTCACTCCGGACGCGCCTGGATGGGGGAGAACGCGATCCACGGCACCGCCGAGCTGCTCCGGGTCTTGAGCGACTACGCGCCGCAGACCATCACCGTGGAGGGCCTGGACTACCGCGAAGGACTTAACGCCGTGCGGATCCGCGGCGGAGTGGCCGGAAACGTCATCCCCGACTCCACCGTGGTGGAGATCAACTACCGCTTCGCCCCGGACAAGACCGAGGAGCAGGCCCACGCCCACGTCCGTGAGGTCTTGGCCGAGGCCGGGATCAGCGAGGATCAGCAGAAGGTCACCGACAGCTCCGCGGCAGCCCGCCCCGGGCTCGACCACCCGGCGGCCAAGGCGTTCATCGCCGCGGTGGGCGGGGAGCCGATGCCCAAATACGGCTGGACCGATGTGGCGCGCTTTTCCGCCAGGGGAGTCCCTGCGGTGAACTTCGGCCCCGGCGACCCGTTGCTGGCGCACTCCGACGACGAACACGTCACCGCGCAGGCGCTGCGGGACTGCCACACCGCGCTGCACCGCTGGCTGCTGGGCGGCTGAGCAGATCCTCTAGGCTGAGGTCATGACCGAACAGCAGACGTCCACCCGTCCAGTCGCCCTGATCACCGGCGCGTCCCGCGGCATCGGCAAGGCCATCGCCGCCGAGCTCGGCCGCGACCATCACATCCTGGTCGGCGGGACGAACCCCGAGACCGTTGACGCCGTGGTGAAGACCCTGCCCAGTGCAGAGCCGTTCCTGGTGGACCTGACCGATCTCGACGCCATCGGCCCCGGGCTGGAGGCGGCCGCGCCCTCCCGCCTCGACGTGTTGGTCCATTCTGCCGGGCTGGCCTGGATGAACCCGGTAGCGGAGACCTCCCCGGCCCAGTTCCAGGAGATGTTCACGGTCAACGTCTTCGCCGTCGCGGAGCTCACCCGCGCCGCGCTGCCGCTGCTGCGCGAATCCCACGGGCAGGTGCTGAGCATCAACTCGGGCGCCGGATTCACCGCGGGCCCGGGCAGCTCGATGTACTCCGGGACCAAGTTCGCGCTGCGCGCGCTCACCGACGCGCTGCGCGAGGAGGAGCGCGGCCAGGTCAAGGTCACCTCGATCCATCCGGGCCGGGTCGACACCGATATGCAGGTGGCGCTCCAGCAGTCCATGGGCAACGAGAACTACGACGGCGGCATCTACATCTCCCCCCAGGCCATCGCCGAGGCGGCGCGCACCGTGGTGGACATGGAGGACGCCTCCATGGTGGAGAGCATCTCCATCCGTCCGGTCCAGAAATAGCCGTCTTGCGCGTCACCGAGCTGCCCGAGGAGCTTCTCGACGCCGCCGTCGAGCTCTGGCACCGGGCCGGGCTCACCCGACCCTGGAACGACCCGCATGAGGACTGCCGGCGGGCCCTCACCGGGGACGAGTCCACGGTGCTCGCGGCGATCGACGCCGCGGGAGAGCTGGGCGGCACCGTGATGGTCGGCCAGGACGGCCATCGCGGCTGGATCTACTACCTCGCCGTGGACGAACGCCGGCAGGGTCAGGGTCTCGGCAAGCAGCTGCTCGCCGGGGCCGAGGACTGGCTGCGTCAACGCGGGGTGCCCAAGCTGATGCTGATGGTCCGGCAGGAGAACGCCCATGTCCAGGACTTCTACCGGGCGCTGGGCTACACCGACCAGGACACCGTGGTGCTGGGACGCTGGCTGGACACGGAGCTGGAGACCGGGCTCGACGCCGAGGTCACCACTGAGCTCGACGGGGAGGCCTGAATGGGGGAGACCCCTTCGAGGGCTGAGTCTGAAGGGCTCAGGCGTCAGCGTCCGACCGGAGGCGTCCAGGTGCGCAGCTTCAAGATCAGATCCTGCGGGTCTGCGCTGATCACCAGGGCCTCGCGACGCCAGGCGGACATGAAGCCCTCGTCGACCATGTGGTCCACCATGGCCAGCAGCGGCTCCCAGAATCCCTTCACGTTGTAGAGCCCCACGGGTTTGGCGTGCAGGCCCAGGTACTGCCAGGTCCACACCTCGAAGAACTCCTCGAGCGTTCCCATCCCGCCCGGCAGCGCGATGAATCCATCGCCGAGGTCCGCCATCCGGGACTTTCGGGTGTGCATATCGGGCACGATCTCCAGCGAGGTCAGTCCGTGGTGTCCGACCTCGCGTCCCATGAGCACCTCGGGGATGATCCCGTGGACCTCCCCGCCGGCCTCCAGTGCCGCGTCGGCGATCTGTCCCATCAGACCCACCTTCCCGCCGCCATAGACCACGCTGATGTTTGCCCCGGCCAGCGCGGTGCCGAGCCGACGGACCTCCTCGGTGTAATCGAGGTCGGCCCCGGACGCGGAACCGGTGAAGACCGTGAGAGCATGAAACATGGGCTGAGGGGCAGCTGCTGGGGTGTCGAGTGAAATAGGGCTCACAGTTCTATAGTTCCACAGCGATTTCCCAGCGGCCGGGAACCCCTGCTAGACTTTTTCAGTCGCAATCCTCCATAGCTCAACGGCAGAGCACTCGACTGTTAATCGAGCGGTTGTTGGTTCGAATCCAACTGGGGGAGCAGATCCGCCCTCGCCCTCACGGGCGGGGGCGTTTTTCATGCCATAGTGTTTTTCGTGCGACGCTGTTCCGCCGCACTGACCTGGAGAACCCGATTCGGAGACTTGATGCGCGCCACTGAGACGAAGACCCACGACATCGCCCGGCTGATCATCTCCTGCCCGGACCAGCCGGGGATCGTGGCGGCGGTCTCAGAGCTCATCGCCGAGGTCGGCGGGAACATCATCAGCCTCGACCAGTACTCCACCGGCGTGGAGGACGGCCGCTTCTTCCAGCGCACCGTGTTCCACCTCCCCGGGCTCGCCGCGGCCAAGCCCGCAGTGGAACACGCGATCCAGACCAAGCTGGCGGACCGCTTCTCGATGGAGTACTCCCTGTCTGCGGCAGATCAGCCCAAGCGGGTGGCGATCTTCGCGTCCAAGACCGACCACTGCCTGCTGGATCTGCTCTGGCGGCACCGCCGGGGTGAGATCCCGATGGACATCGTCATGGTCATCTCCAACCATGCCGACCTCGCCGAGGACGTGCGCCCCTTCGGGATCCCGTACTTCCACGTCCCGGTGGTCAACGGGGACAAGGCTGCTGCCGAGGCCCGGCATCTGGAGCTGCTGCAGGGCAATGTCGACATGATCGTGCTGGCCCGGTACATGCAGATCATCTCCGAGGATTTCCTCGACCACGTCGGCGCCCCGGTGATCAACATCCACCACAGCTTCCTGCCCGCCTTCATCGGTGCCGGCCCGTACCAGAAGGCCGCTGACCGCGGGGTGAAGCTCATCGGCGCCACCGCCCACTACGTGACCAAGGACCTCGACGAGGGTCCGATCATCGAACAGGACGTCATCCGGGTCTCGCACAGCGACGACGTCGCCCAGCTCACCCGCTTCGGCGCCGACGTCGAACGCGCCGTGCTCTCCCGCGCGGTGAAGTGGCACTGCGAAGACCGTGTCATCCGCAACGGCAGCACCACGATCGTCTTCTAGCCCCCTTCCCCCTCAACGGGGAGGGTGGGGGAGGACCGCGTCGATCAGTCGGTCCAGCACCCGGTGTGCCGATTCGCGAGCCGCGGCCTGGTCAGGCTGTTCACTGATCCAGAGGGCGGCGTCGTTCATCGCCCCGGAGAGCTGCGCGGTGGTCGCGTCCACCAGTTCAGCCGGGACCCCGGCCTCCGAGAGCGCGAGGCGAAGCTGGGCCACCGAGTTCTGCGCATCCTGCGCCCGCCAGGTGGACCAGCCGATGACCGAGGGAGCATCCACCAGCAGCGTCCGCGCCATGGAGGCCGAGGTGATCGCATCCAGGAACGCATGACAGCCCACGCGCAGCTGCTCCTCGGGCCCGTCTCCGGCGGCCTCGGCGGCGGAGACCACCGACCGGGCGACGTCGGCCTGCAGCGCTCCCGCGACGGCGGTGAACAGTCCGAGGCGATTGCCGTAATGGTGGTAGACCGCACCGCGAGTCACCCCAGCGGCTCGGGCGACCTCATCGATGGAAAGCTCAGCGAAGCCACGTTCAGCCAGAAGTCGGACCGCCGAGCGAAGAATATCGTCGGCGGTCTGCGCGGCCGCGGCGGCACTGGCTCGAGGCATGGAACCTTCCTTTACGTACAGAGAGTATGTAGCTTGACTGCGTTACATACATATAGTACGTAAAGGAGTTCGCTCATGGGTTGGTCAAGCTTCTATCCGGTGGTGATGGCCCGAGACGTGGGCGCCACCGCCACCTTCTATCGCGAGGTGCTGGGCTTCGAGCCGGTCTACGACTCGGACTGGTATGTCAGCCTCCAGCGCGAAAGCTTCGAGCTCGCGATCCTGGCCTGGGATCACCCGACGATTCCGGAGGGCCACCGCACCACGGCACAGGGGCTGCTGCTCAACGTCGAGGTCGACGACGTCGACGCAGTCCATGCAGAGCTGACGTCGCGCGGCGACCTGGACGTCGCACTCACGCTGCGCAGCGAGGACTTCGGCCAGCGGCACTTCGTCATCAAGGCTCCCGACGGGGTCCTGATCGACATCATCCAACAGATCGAACCCAGCGCCGAGTATGCCCAATACCAACGGTGAGCGGCGGATTCTGCGGGCAGATGACCCCGACATCGGGTCAAACTGATCGGAGAATCCGCCCCTCAACGAGAAGGGCAAGGATCAGGACTCGATCTTCTGTGCGCGCTCGGTCGAGGAGATCTGGATCTTGCGCGGCTGCTCGGTGGCGTAGACCCCGGTCACGCGGACCGTGAGAACACCGGATTCATAGGTCGCCGAGATCGCGTCGCCGGAGACCTCGCCCGGCAGAGTGATGGTGCGGGAGAAGGATCCGTAGCGCACCTCGCGGAGACCCTCGGCCTCGGTCTCGCTCCGGCGCTCTCCGGAGACGGTCAGCGTGCGTCCGGTCAGCTCCACCGCGACATCCTTGTCCGGGTCGATGCCGGGGAGGTCGGCACGCAGGACCAGGTCCTCCCCGTCGCGGTGGGCGTCCACGGCGGGCACGAAACCGGCCTGGCGCTGGGCCGCGTCCATCGAGGGGGCTCGCACGGTGCGGAAGACGTCGTCGATCAGAGCGAAGGGATCGAGCCGGGTCAGAGAGTTGTTGATCACAGCAATCAGCTCCTTATACTCATTGCTCTATGGGACAGGGTTGGTGCCTTGCGGCAATGGTTCCAACGGAACCTGAGCCCAGTATATTCCAAACTTGAGCACGATGCACTCAACTTTTCTCGAGGATTGACGCAGAGATTCGGGTACGGACTTCTGTCGCAATACAGCACCGTCCAACTGAGGCAGACCTCCGCCGCCGGGTCCGGTTCGATTAGAGTGCCGGGGTGTCCAAGTCAAAGAAAACACGCGTCCAGCACGTCCTCGCCGTCGAAGCCAAGAAGCAGCTCAGCCCGCACATGGTTCGCCTCGTCCTGGGCGGGCCCGGTTTTCACGCGATCGAGTTCAAGTCCGTGGGGGAGTCGCCAGCCACGGATCAATACATCAAGCTGCTCTTCCTTCCCCAGGGCCCCGAGGCGGCGCTGCTGCCAGAGGGTGTCGACCTCAGCCGCCCCTATGACATGGACGCCCTGCGCGAGCATCTGAGCACCGAGCAGATGCCGGCCACCCGGACCTACACGATCCGGCACGTCGACCATCTCAATGCGCAGATCTGGGTGGACTTCGTGGTCCATGGGGACGTGGGCCGCGCAGGAGTCTGGGCGAAGAATGCCCAGATGGGAGACGTGATCAGCTTCTTCGGGCCCGGCAGCGGCTACGCCCCGCGCGAGGAGGCTGCCTGGCACCTGCTGGCCGGCGACGAGGCGGCCCTGCCCGCGATCGCCTCGGCGCTGGAGTCCATGACTGAGCACGCACAAGGGATCGCCGTCGTGGAGGTTCGGGATGCCACGGAACGCCAGCCGTTGGACGTCCCCGCCGGCATGGATCTGGTGTGGCTGCACCGAGAGGCTGACTTCAGCCCGGAGACCGCGATGCTCGCGGAGTACCTGGAAGAGCTGACCATCCCGGAGGGTGATGTGCAGGTCTTCGTGCACGGCGAGCGCGCCCAGATGAAACGCATCCGGCGCATGCTGGTGGATCAGAAGGGCCTCGACCGCAAGGCCATGTCCCTCTCGGCCTACTGGGCGCACGGGCGGATCGAGGACCAGTTCCAGGCGGAGAAGCGCACCCCGGTGGGGCAGATCGAGGATTGAGCCGTCAGGCGCGGATCCAGCTCAGCCCGCCACCCCTGAACTGGTGCCGATCACCAGGGCGACCATCAGGGCGAGTGCCAGCAGCACCACGGTGACTGCGGAGAACAGGCCTGCGCGCTCCCGGTGCCCGGCCAGGCGCAGGTCGTGGGTGTCGCGCATCTGCCCGGCCAGCAGCATGATCATGTCCAATAGGGTCCACACGAAGACCACGGTCACGCAGAGCAGCCCGAGGTTCGCCTGGTCGGCGACCATCAGCACGACTGCCGTGATGCTCACCACAGCCATCACAACCGCCGAGACGGGACGGTTCAGATACCAGCGATGCGCCCCCGCGGGACCCAGCAGAAGTGTCAGGAGCCAGGCGACCGCAAAACGTTTCTCCGATGCCGGCTCCGCTTCGTAGGCGCGCTGGTCAGCCTCCGTGTAGGTGTTGGCATAGAGCTCTTCGAAATCGTACTGGTCAGCCATGTCTTCAATCGTATAGGTGGTAGTTTGTAGTGAACTGAACACCCACCCTTGAGCACTATCTCTTATATGGAGGCGCAGTCTTGTCTCAGCCAGGAACCGGCCGCACACAGGGCACGGCGCCCCGTACGTCGCTGCTCGATGTGATCAAGGTCGTACTGCGACTCGGCCCCAAGCAGATCAACGATGAGATCCAGCTGGCCATCGCCCAGATGAAGACCAAGGGCGTTGCCGCGGGCATCGCGGTCGGCCTCATGGTGGTCGGAGTGGTCTTCCTCGCCTTCCTCGTGGTCGCGCTCATCATCGCCGCCGTCGCCGCCCTCTCGCTGATCTTCCAGCCGTGGGCCGCCGCCCTGATCGTGGCCGGCGTCTTCTTGATCATCGCGGTGATCTTCGCGCTCATAGGGCTGATGAAGCTCAAGAAGACGATGCCGCTGCTGCCCGAGGACGCCATCCGCGGCTTCCGCCTCGATCTCGGTGTGGCCCGCGAGGGCACCAGCTTCGACCCGGCGAGCCTTGACCAGGCCGATTCCGAGAAGCGCCGGCAGAAGGAAGAGTCCAAGCGTCAGGCGGCCGAACAGGCCAAGAAGGACGCGAAGGTCCCCGGCGCCGGTTCGCCGACCCCGCCCACCTACAGCGAGCTGCTGCGCCGCACCGGCCTGCGCCGCGATCATCTGGCCTCGTTGCAGGACCAGATCACCTCGGGCACCCGGCTCATCGCCGAGGGCGCCAAGGAGAAGGCCGAGAACGTCAAGGGCAAGGCCGACCGGATCAGCTCCAAGGCTCGCGGCGGCTCCAAGCCGAAGGCCGAGAAGCCCAAGGCCGAGAAGCCCAAGACCGTGAAGCCCAAGACCGTGAAGCCCCGCCCGGCTGACCAGGCCCCCGTCTCGGGGAAGACTCGGGGCGCTGCCGGCGAGCCGGTGCGCGTCACGTCCCAGGAGCCCAAGATCGATGGCGTCCCCGCCGCCTCGGACCAGGAGTCGGGCGCACATGCCGCCGGAGAGTTCGTGGCGGCGCGGTGGAAGCCGCTCGCCGTCGTCGCCGGTTCTGCCGCCGCCGGTGCCGTCTTCCTCCGCGAGCTTGTGAAGAAATAAACTGCCCCGGTGAGACTGATCGGTGCCGGAACCCAGGACGGTTTCGAGTACACCATCCGCGAGACGTTCTGGACCGCGCCGAACATCGTGACCGTGCTGCGGTTCCTGCTGATCCCGGTGTTCGTGGTCCTGGTCGCGCAGAATCAGTACATGGCCGCCTTCTGGGTGCTGGTCGGTCTCTCCAGCACTGACTGGATCGATGGGTACATCGCGAGGCGCTTCGATCAGATGTCCACGGTGGGCCAGTGGTTGGATCCGCTGGCCGACCGGCTCTCGCTGATCATCGTCACCGCGACGTTGGCGAGCTTCGGCGTCGTGCCGGTCTGGGTCGTGCTCGCCGTGGTCATCCCCGACCTGATCCTCTCGGTGAACACCTATGTGCTGTTCAAGGGGCCTCCGCCGCTGGAGGTCACCCTGCTGGGCAAGCTGCGGACCGCGTTCCTGCTGATCGGGCTTCCGCTGGCGCTGCTGGGGTCCACCGAGATGTTGCGCGAGAGCCTCGCACCCGACATCGCGTTCGTCCTCCTGGCGGTGGGCGCCGGGATGCATATCATTGCTTCTGCTGACTACTTCATCAAGGCCCGTCGGAAGGCGGGGCGGCTGCGCCGCGAACAGGCCCGCCTGGGCATCGAGGAGGAATCGACCCCCTGATGGTGAACGTTGTGCCCGGCGAGACGCCCCGCGAGGAGCCCGCCGAGAAGTCGACCGAGCAGTCCACCGAGAACCGCGGCGAGCACACGACGGGCAAGCTGCGCATCCTGATCGCGGCAGACACCTATCCCCCTGATGTCAACGGTGCGGCGGTCTTCAGCCACCGGTTGGCGAAGAACATGGCCGCCCGCGGTCACGAGGTGCACATCGCCGCCGCACGGACCAGCCGCGGCCCTGACATGGTGGAACACACCGACGAGGCGACGGTGCATCGGTTCCGCTCCTTCAAGGCGCCGACCCACGAGTACATCCGGCTCTGCCTTCCGTGGCTGGTGGAGCCTGCGATGGGACGGCTGATGGACGAGCTGCAGCCCGACGTCGTGCACGTGCAGTGCCACTACATGATCGGCAAGGCCGCCATCGATGCCGCCGCCGAGCGGGGCCTGCGCACCATCGCCACCAATCACTTCATGCCCGAGAACCTAGACCCCTTCCTGCCGTTCCCCGCCTGGTTCCGCCGGATCGTGGCGAAGAACTCCTGGCGCGACATGGGCAGGCTGATGGGCAAGGCCGCGGTGGTCACCACCCCCACCCCGCTCGCGGCGCGGACCATGATGGAACGGGCGGGATTCGAGAAGGTGCTTCCGCTCTCCAACGGGATCGATGTGGAGAACTACCGGGTGCGCCCAGGTGAGGTGCTGAACCGGCCCGAGCGCCCGACGGTGCTGTTCGTCGGTCGTCTGGCCGTCGAGAAGAACGTGGACGTGCTCATCGAGGCCATCGCCAAGACCGATCCGGCGCTGAGGATCGGGCTCGACATCGTCGGCGACGGCGAGCAGCGTGATCTCCTCTCGGCGCAGATCCAGGAGCTGGGCCTCGGTGATCGGGTCCGCATGCGCGGGCACGTCGACGAGGACGCGCTGCGGCTGGCCTACCTCCAGGCTGACGTCTTCTGCCAGCCCGGCACCGCGGAGCTGCAGTCGCTGGTCTCCTTGGAGGCGATGTCAGCCGGGCTGCCGGTGGTCCTCGCCGATGCGCTCGCCCTGCCGCACCTGGTCGAGGATGGGGTCAACGGCTACCTCTTCGAGCCCGGCAACTCCGCACACCTGGCGGCCCGGCTGGAACAGCTGTTCGCGGTGAGCCCGGAGCAGCGGACCCAGATGGGGGAGAGCAGCCGCGAGCGGGCGGGCTGGCACAGCCTCAAGACCACGATGAACGCCTTCGAGAAGCTCTACCGCGGCGCCGACTGGATCGATAGCCGGCACACCCCGTAGCGGGATGCGCCGCTGGTCAGGGGGCTGCAGCCGGGGTCATTCCGGCCGGGTCACTCCGGTGGGGTCAGCCGCAGCAGCTCCGCGCCGTCGCCGTCCTCGATGATCCAGATGCTGCCGTCCGGGGCCTGCTCCACGTCACGGATCCGCGCCCCCATCTCCCAGATCTCCTCATCTCCGGCCTGGTCACCGTCGAGCTCGACCCGGACCAGCGCCTCTCCTGAGAGGGCGCCCATGAAGGCGCTGCCGGCCCAGTCCTGGAACATCTCGCCCTGATAGATCATCAGGCTCCCGGGGGAGATCGAGGGGGTCCACCAGGCCGCAGGTGGAGCGAAGCCGTCGCCCTCGGTGTGATCGGGGATCTCGGCCCCGCCGTACTGGGAGCCGTTGGAGGCTTCGGGCCAGCCGTAGTTCTCACCTGCCTCGAGCAGGTTCAGCTCGTCGCCGCCCTCGGGGCCCATCTCGGAGACCCAGAGCTGCCCGTCGGCGTCGAAGTCGATGCCCAGCGGGTTCCGGTGCCCGAAGGTCCAGATCTCCTCTGTGACGTCCCCATCCTCGGCGAAGGCGTTCTCCGGGGCGGGTTCACCCTCAGGGGTCAGCCGCATGACCTTGCCCAGACCGCTGGAGAGGTCCTGCGCCGGATCCAGCTGTTGTCGGTCACCGGAGGTGACGTAGAGGTGTTCGCCGTCCGGGCTGAACGCCAGACGGTGCGAGAAGTGCCCGGACCCGGAGGTCTTCGGGTCCTGTTCCCAGATCACCGTGAGGTCCTCCAGCTCCGCGCTGTCACCGGAGTCCACCAGGGTGGCGTGTCCGACGACGGCACCGGTGCCCGCCTTCGGGGAGTTGATCCAGCTCAGGTATACCCGCTGGCTCTCCTCGAAGTCGGGACTGACGACGACGTCGCCCAGCCCGCCCTGGCCGTCGACGACGATGTCCTCGGGCAGACCAGCCACACTGACGTCCTCTGCGGCGTCTGCCTCGGTCGTGCTGCGCAGGAAGAGCTCGCCGTATCGGCTGGTGATGAGCATCTGCTCGGTGCCGGGCAGGAACTCCAGCGCCCAGGGGGCGTCATAGCTGCCCTGCTCGGTGACGGTGAACGCCGGACCACCCACCTCGGAGCTCTCGGGGGAGTCCGTTGATTGGTCCTCACCGGCGTCGGACCCTTCAGCGGTCTGCTCCGCGGAGGAGTCGGCGCAGCTGAGAAGCAGCAGGGAGGTGAGGATCCCGGCAGATATGGCTGGTAGGCGTCCCATGACCCGACACTAGTTCACGGCGGTGGACGGCCGGAACGTGTGACGGAGTCCGGGCCCGTTCAGACCCGTCGGTCCTGCCCGGGCTGGAGACGGTAGGGCGTCTGGGACTTGAACCCAGGACAAAAGGATTATGAGTCCTCTGCTCTAACCAACTGAGCTAACGCCCCTCGGGTCCTCGTGCCGCGACGCGATGTCGCTTCGCGAGGACACTCGGACATACTACCGAGCGTCTCGGGTCAGAGCTGAACTCTGACAGAGGCTCGGGCCCGCGGGTGCTCCTCGGCTTCGACCTCCAGCGCAGTGAGTCCGTGATCGGCGGGCAGTCCGGCGGCCAGCTGCTGCGCGACGTGTTCGATGATCACCTCGGTGGTGGTGAACTTCCCGGCCAGCTCCGGCACTTCGTCGAGGTTCTTGTACCGCAGCGGCTCGAGTGTGGCGGCGAGCAGCTCGGTGGCGGCTCCGATGTCCAGGACCACGCCGTACTCGTTCAGTCCCTCGCGGAAAAAGCTGGCCTGGATGCTCAGCGTGGCGCCGTGCAGGTTCTGCGCCGGCCCGAAGAACGGGTCCTGCAGGCTGTGCGCGATCATGATGTGGTCATCGACGGTCAGGCGGAAGCGGCTCATGGCTCTCCTCGGGTGGTGGGGTTTGGGGTTCTGGCGGCGCAGCTCACCCGGCGGCGTGTCGCCCCGCCAGCGGGTGATCGATCACGTGCAGGATCTGTTCCCGGGTCCAGGCCGCGCCGGACGCGACGTCCTGCATCACGGCAGGCAGCTCGGCCAGTGGCGAGTGTCCGCTGATCAGCGGGTCGAACCGGGAGTCGAGCATCGCCAGCGCCGTGGCCAGGCGCTGGCCGCGGGTGCGCCGCATCCGTCGGGGGCCGGGCACCTGGCCGACCTGAGTCGCGGCGATGCGCAGTCGGCGGGCGTGGAAGTCGGCGCCCAGCGGAATCTGCTGGTCTCCGGTGCCGTACCAGGACTGCTCCACCACCACGGCGTCGTCGCCGGCAAGCCGCAGCGCGGTGGTGAGCCCGGCGGAGCTGGCAGAGCTGTGCAGGACCACGTCGTTGTCGAGTTTCGCGTCCTGTGGTGTGACGGCCTCCAGGCCCAGGGATTCGATGAAGGCTCGCCGCTCGGCGTCGATCTCCACGACCTGCAGGCGCTGCAGCGCCATCGTGGAGGCCAGCAGCGCGGTGGTCAGCCCGATCAGACCCCCGCCGACGACGGCGACCCGATCACCGACCATGACAGGACCCTCCCAGAGTCCGTTCAGTCCCACTTCGCCGATCCCGGCGAGCAGGGCCCGCTGCGGAGGACAGCTCTCGGGCAGCACATGCGCGGCGGCCTCGGGCACCACCACATGCTCTCGATGACCGGCCAGGGTGAAGACCGTCTTCCCGATCAGCGCCTCGCTGCCCTGCCGGACCACTCCGACGTTGAGGTAGCCGTGGGAGACGGGGAACGGCAGCTCGCCGAGCTGGAAGGGAGCCTGCATGATCTCGGTGATATTGGCCGGCACCTCGCCGCGATGGACCAGGGACTCGGTGCCGCGGGAGATGCCGCTGTGCAGGGTCTCGATCAGCAGCTCACCGGGTCCGGGTGCCGGGAGCGGGACCTCGCGCAGCGCTCCGGTGTCGGTGGACTCCGTCCAGTACTGGCGAGACGTCTCGGGTGACTGGCCATGGTTATGGACATCCGGGCTGAGGCCGGTGACGCTCGACTCGCTCATGACACTCATCATGCCAGAGGTGTCCGCAGTGCCCGCCCACCAGCGGCTGTGCCAGAATCGGCGTGTGCTGAAGCTCTTCTTCGACTGCCGGTACACCCGGACCCAGGTCCATGACGGCATCTCCCGATTCACCTCCTCCCTCGTCGAGGCGGCCGCCGAACAGGCCGACGTCACCATGCTGATCAGCGATCCCGAGCAGCTGAAACTGCTCCCGGACCTGCCGCATCTGCAGATCTCCTCACCGACCTCCGCCCGCGAGCCCTGGGTCGCCCGCCAGATCAACCCGCACCGCCCTGATGTGGTGTTCTCCCCGATGCAGACCATGGGCGGCCGCGGGCGGACCTATCCGCTGATCCTCACCCTGCACGACCTCATCTACTACGCGCACCGCACACCGCCACGGGACCTCCCGCCCCTGGTGCGCCTGGGCTGGCGGGCCTACCACCTGTCCTACTTGCCCCAACGGCTGGTGCTGAATCAGGCCGACGCCATCGCCACGGTCTCCGAGACCACCCGCGGGCTGATCCGCGCGAATGGGCTGACCCGCCGTCCGGTGGAGCTGATCTCCAATGCACCGCCGGTGGTCGAGAAGCCCCGCGAGCCAGATGCTGCTCCGACGAAGGAACTCATCTATATGGGCTCCTTCATGGGATACAAGAACGTCGAGGCACTGATCAGGGGCCTGAACCGACTCCCGGAGTACACCTTGCATCTGTGCAGCCCGATCCAACCCTCCCGCGAGGCGCAGCTGCGCGGCTTGGCGACTGATCCCGCGCAGCTGGTCTTCCATCGCGGGATCTCCGACGCCGAGTACCGGGCCCTGCTGCGGCGCGGCAGCGCCTTGGTCACGCTGTCGGCGGCGGAGGGCTATGGTCTGCCGGTGGTGGAGGCCATGGCGCACGGCACGCCCTGCGTGCTCTCAGACCTGCCGATCTTCACCGAGATCGGGGGAGCGGCGCTCGCGGAAGACGGCGCCCAGGTGGTTCCAGGTCAGGATCCAGAAGCCTTCGCTCAGGCGGTGCGCCGGCTTGAGGATCCTGCCACCTTTGCCCGCGCCTCGTCTGCTGCCCGAGCGCGTAGCCTCGAGTTCTCCTGGGCGGGCTCGGCTGCCGCGCTGGTCGCGCTGGGGGAGCGCCTCGCCGCGCATGGGCGGGCCGCCAGTCGCTGATCCTGGGTCTGGCGGGCAGATCACATCCCAGTGGCCCGCGGCCCGGCGGTTCAGCTGCCCAGCGGTGGTCAGTGGGAGCCGGTGGTCGGGTTCTCGGAGGTCGATTCGCGAGCCTGACGGGCCGAGGCTACGTCGTCGACGACGACGACGATATGCCGCACGCTGGAGATCAGTGAGCCGTAGAGCGGCCAAGACGTGCCCGGGAGTCCGGTGTCTTCTGCCATCTCCTTGGAGAGCGAGCTCAAGTGATCGTGCAGAGGTGCGACCTCCGCATCCGGGTCCGCGATCGCCCGGCCTGCGTCTCCGACGATCTGTGCCCACTGTTCACGGAAGCTCTCGTTCCACTTGCCCTCGACATGGGTCGCCTCGCGCAAGGTGCGGGCCAGGTGCCGCAGGTGGGAGATCCCCTCGTCGACACGTTCGAGGATCTCTTCGTAGCTTGCCTCCGCGGAGTTCCAGCTGCTCGTCTTCAGGCTCTGCATCCCCTGCCGGGCGCGAGGGTTGGCACGCCGCGACTCACGGGCGAAGCGCACCACCGTCCAGGCAGAGTTCAGCTCCCGGGTCATCGATTCGGTCTCCTGGAACCATGCTTCCGCCTGGTCGGTGTCCCAGGAGTCGGAGAACTCCTTGGAGATGCTCACCAACACGCTGCCCATCCGCTCATTGATGCTGTCCACGTAGCGGCTGGCCTGCTTGTCCCGCAGCGGCGGCACGATCAGCAGGTTGACCAGCAGCCCCGCCGCCACTCCCACGGCGACTTCGACGATGCGGTCATCCAGAAGCCCTGCCTGATCGTCGAAGCCGCTGCCCAGGACGAAGATTGCGGTGGTGGCGATCGCGATTCCCTCATCCCGGATCCAGGAGATCCGCGCCGCGATCACTCCGACCAGCAGAGCCAGGGCGAAGGTCCACAGGCTGACGCCGAGGAAGTACCCGATCACGAAGGACAGGCCGACGCCGAGGCTGGAGGCGATGGTGGTCTGAATGCCTCGAGAGAGCGAGCGGTGAACAGTGGCGTGGACGGTGAGCAGCGCCGTCCAGGGTGCCAGGAACGCCAGCTCAGATTCCAACACGGAGGTCGAGACCCACCAGGCGCCGGTGCCCGCGATCACGGTCTTGAGGATCTGCAGCACATCGGTGAGAAACTCCGGCCGCTGCACCAGACTGCGCAGCTTCTTGGTGTCCATCGAGGCTCCGGCGCTCGTCGATGAGCCGCGGCTTCGGCCGTTGCTGCCTCCGGTGTTGCGCTCGCTGCGGGTTGCTGTCTCCTTCTCAGAACTCCGGGCCACGCCTGCTCCTTCAGTGCTCGTCGGTCCTGTGGCCAGAATATTGTGCCACGCAGGCAGTGACAACGGTGTGGCCAGCCCCCGGTCAGTCCTCTCCCAGCGGCAGCAGCACTGAAGGTTCGACGTCCCCGGTGAGTGTCAGCGGGTTGATGTACTCACCGTAGAGCCGGACGCCCCAGTGGAGGCAGGGGGTCGCGCAGTGTCGCGCTCCTGATGCCACGGTTCCCACCGGGTCCCCGGCAGTGACGCGATCTCCGAACTTCAGGGGGCTCTCCACCGGTTCGAAGGAGCTGAGGTAGCCATCACCGTGGCGGATGGAGAGCACCGGGCGGTCCACCACGATGCCGACGAAGCTGACCTCCCCGTCGGTCGGGGCCCGGATGCTCGCAGCGTCGCCCAGTGGTCCCAGGTCTACTCCTCGATGACCTGAACCCCAGGGGGAGGGCGGTCTGGCGAACGATCGCAGCTCCTCCGCGGCCACCGGCGGCTGCCAGAGCACCCGCGCCGCCGATGGCGACGGCGAATCGAGCCCCGTGGAGTCCAGCTCCGCGGCGTCGATTTCCAGCGACGCCGGCCCGGCCGAGGCGGGAGTCAGCACTCCCAGAATGAGGAGCATCGCGACACCCACTGCCGCCGCTCTGAGTCGTCCTGATCCCCGCCTGCCCGCGTCCATGGATCCAGCCTCCATCATCGGCGAACCTGGGTCCTCGCGAACCCGCCGACGTGTGGAGGATCCCGGCCTCCGGAGGATCCCTGTGACGGTTGGGGAAAACGCACTCGAGAGGCTAAGCTGAACCCCAGCAGCTGACTTCTTCGTGCCCAGGCGCGCCTGAATCAGCTGACTACGCGCAGGAGCTGCCCGAGTGATCGGGGCGTTTCTCATCGGTCCGCATTCTGTTCATGAGCGTGGAACAGCCGTGCGGGGAGAACGCGAGTCCCCTCCCTCTTCTGCCAGGAGCCCGAGAGAACCGGGTCATTGTCCAACCGAGAAACCCAGCCGGAGCTGCATGAGGCGTGTCCTCCATGTTCCAAGCCCGGCATTGAAAGGAAATACCATGCCTGTCGTCACCATGCGCCAGCTGCTCGACTCCGGCGTCCACTTCGGACACCAGACTCGCCGCTGGAACCCGAAGATGAAGCGCTTCATCTTCACCGAGCGCAACGGTATCTACATCGTTGACCTCCAGCAGTCGCTGTCCTACATCGACAACGCCTACGAATTCGTCAAGCAGACTGTCGCCCACGGCGGCTCCGTCCTCTTCGTCGGCACCAAGAAGCAGGGTCAGGAAGCCATCGCCGAGCAGGCGACCCGCGTCGGCCAGCCCTACGTCAACCACCGTTGGCTCGGCGGAATGCTGACCAACTTCCAGACGGTCTCCAAGCGCGTCCAGCGCATGAAGGAGCTCGAGGAGATCGACTTCGACGACGTCGCAGGCTCCGGTCACACCAAGAAGGAACTGCTGCTGATGCGCCGCGAGCTCACCAAGCTGCAGTCCAACCTCGGTGGTATCCGCAACCTCACCAAGACCCCGTCCGCAGTCTGGATCGTCGACACCAACAAGGAGCACCTTGCGGTCGACGAGGCCAAGAAGCTGGGCATCCCCGTGATCGCCATCCTCGACACCAACTGCGATCCCGATGACGTCAACTACCCGATCCCGGGCAACGACGACGCCATCCGGTCCGTGGACCTGCTGACCCGCGTGATCGCCGACGCCGTGGCCGATGGCCTCATGGCTCGCGAGTCCAAGCGCGGCGGCGGCTCCGGCACGGCTGCAGAGCCGATGGCCGAGTGGGAGCGCGAGCTCCTCGAGCAGCACGCCACCGAGTCCTCCGCGAAGACCGAGCAGTCAGGCGAGGCCGCCGAGCCCGCCAAGGCTGAGCAGTCCGAGCCGGCCGCCGAGGCACCCGCTGCTGAGTCCACCGAGTCCACCGAAGCTTCGGCTGAAGAAGCCAAGTAAAGAGAGGAACTGCTTTTCTATGGCGAACTACACCGCTGCAGACATCAAGGCCCTGCGTGAGCGCACCGGCGCCGGCATGATGGACGTGAAGAAGGCTCTCGACGAGACCGACGGCGATACCGAGAAGGCCCTCGAGGCCATCCGTATCCGCGGACTCAAGGGTGCCGCCAAGCGCGAAGGGCGCTCCGCCGCTGAGGGCCTGGTCACCGCCAAGGTCGTCAACGGCACCAAGGGCTTCCTGGTCGAGGTCAACGCCGAGACCGACTTCGTGGCCAAGTCCGCGAAGTTCGTCGCACTGGCAGACAAGGTCCTCGAGACCGCCGTCGCCCACGACGTGAGCACCGTGGAAGCACTCCTGGAGGCTGACGTCGAGGGCAAGAAGCTCGTCGACTTCGTCACCGAAGAGGGTGCGATCCTCGGTGAGAAGGTCGTCGTGCGTCGTCTTGCCACGGTAGAGGGCGCCTTCGTGGACGCCTACCTGCACAAGACCTCCAAGGACCTCCCGGCACAGGTCGGCGTGCTCTTCGCCGTCGACGCTGACTCGGACCAGGCCAAAGAGGCTGCTCACGACATCGCGGTGCACGCCGCCGCGCTGTCCCCGCAGTTCCTCACCCGCGACGAGGTCCCCGCCGAGACCGTGGCAGACGAGCGCCGCATCGCGGAGGAGACCGCCCGGGCCGAGAACAAGCCCGAGCAGGCGATGACCAAGATCATCGAAGGACGCACCAACGCGTACTTCAAGGACAACGTGCTGGTCGACCAGCCGTTCGCCAAGGACCCCAAGAAGACCGTCACCCAGGTCCTCGAGTCCGCCGGCACGTCCGCCAAGGGTCTGGCTCGCTTCCGCGTCGGAGCCTGAGACTCAACGCCGCTGAAGCGATGCGCCGCTGACCACTAGACTGGTCGCAGCTCATCAATTCAGACGTCAAGGGGGTGACCACTTCACATGAGGTGGTCGCCCCCTTTTCTGTGCCCACACCCGACCTGACGAGTTGGCAGCGGCGTCGCAGCAGCCGACTCGACCCGACCACACCGCCCCACGATCCCCTGGAGGACACCCATGACCGCAGAGACACCGACACACCGCCGCCGAGTCCTCCTGAAGCTCTCCGGAGAGGTCTTCGGCGGAGGCGCAGTGGGAGTCGATCCGGCCACGGTCCGCGGGATCGCTGAGCAGATCGCGGCAGTCAAGGGCCAGGTGGAGGTCTCGGTCGTCGTCGGCGGCGGCAACTTCTTCCGCGGCGCCGAACTCTCCCGGGCCGGCATGGACCGGGCCCGCGCCGACTACATCGGCATGCTGGGCACCGTGATGAACGCACTCGCGCTGCAGGACTTCCTTGAGCAGGCCGGCCAGCCCACCCGCGTGCAGACCGCCATCACCATGGGCCAGGTCGCCGAGTCCTACATCCCGCTGCGCGCCGTGCGGCACATGGAGAAGGACCGGGTCGTCGTCTTCGGCGCCGGCGCCGGCATGCCCTACTTCTCCACCGACACCGTCTGCGCCCAGCGCGCCCTCGAGACCCGCTCCGACATGGTGCTGATGGCCAAATCCGGGGTGGACGGGGTCTACACCGCCGACCCGAAGACCACCCCTGACGCGCAGAAGCTCGACCACCTGACCTACGGCGACGCGCTGCGCAAGAACATCCGGGTGATGGACCAGACCGCCATGACCATGTGCAACGACAACGACCTCAACATGCGCGTGTTCGGCATGGAAGGGGAGGGCAACGTGACCCGTGCCCTGCTCGGCGAAGAGATCGGCACGCTGGTCACCCCCTGACCTGGTGGCCCCCACTAGACTGAACCTCTATTCCATCCTCAACGTCATCCCATAAGGAGACCCCCGTGATTGATGAGACCCTGGCAGACGCCAAGGAGCAGTTCGAGCGAGCCATCGAGGCCACCTCGGTAGACTTCAGCACCGTGCGCACCGGCCGCGCCAACCCGGCGATGTACTCGCGGGTGCTGGTCGACTACTACGGCTCCGCCACCCCGCTGCAGCAGCTGGCCTCCTTCTCCACCCCGGACGCCAAGACCATCCTGATCACCCCCTTCGACATCTCCGCGATGCGCGACATCGAGCGGGCGCTCTCAGACTCCGAGATCGGTGCCAACCCCTCCAATGACGGCAAGCAGATCCGGATCACGGTCCCGGACCTCACCGAGGAGCGCCGCAAAGAATACGTGAAGCTGATCAAGTCCAAGGGCGAGGACCACAAGGTCTCGGTGCGCAACACCCGGCGCAAGTCCAAGGACATCATCGAGAAGGCCATCAAGGACGGCGACGTCGGCAAGGACGACGGCGAGCGGGGCACCAAGGAGCTCGAGAGCCTCACCAAGTCCTATGTCGAGAAGATCGACGAGATGAGCAAGCGCAAGGAAGCTGAGCTGCTCGAGGTCTGATGTCGGGCAAAGCTGGGAGGAATCTGCCCGCAGCCATCATCACCGGCATCGTCCTGCTGGTCCCCGCACTGCTCGGGATCTTCTTCTTCGAGCTGATGCTGATCTTCGTCTGGACGATCCTGCTGTCGATGGGTGTCTGGGAGGTGGCTCGCGCGCTCGAGACGCGCGTGGCCCCCACCGGGCACCAGCTGCGGCTCCCGAAGATTCCGCTGTTCCTCGGCGCCGTCGCCATGCCCACCGCCGCCTACTTCGGCGGGGTGGAAGCGCTCACGCTGGCACTGATGGCCACCGCGCTGGCCATCGTCGTCGCGGCAGCGCTCTGGAAGGTCCGGGACCCCGGACGGTCCATCCTGTCCTCGATCTTCGTGGCCTGCTGGGTGCCGTTCATGATGTCCTTCGCGGTGCTGCTGCTCAACCTAGACCAGGGTGACTGGCGCCTCGTCGTCGTCGTGCTGCTCGTGGTCTCCAACGACACCTTCGGCTACCTCTTCGGGGTGTTCCTCGGCAAGCACCCGATGGCCCCAAAGATCAGCCCGAAGAAGTCCTGGGAGGGCTTTGGCGGGTCGCTGCTCGGCGCCACCGGCGTGGGCGTGCTGACCTCCTGGCTGATCTTCGACGAACCGCTCTATGTGGGCGCACTGCTCGCCGTCGCCGTGGTGATCGCCTCCACCGCGGGCGACTTCTCCGAGTCGATGGTCAAACGCGAACTCGGCATCAAGGACATGTCCCGACTCCTCCCAGGTCACGGCGGAGTCATGGACCGGCTGGATTCGCTGGTCTTCGCGATGCCCACCGCGTTCTTCGTCGTCGTGGCGCTTAACGTCGATGCCGGCGGCGTGCCACTAGGATTGTGACCATGGCGAACGAGACGGCACTGTTCACGCTCCTGAACGACCAGGAGCAGGGGTACAACCGCGATGAGGTTGATGAGTTCATGGGACGGGCCCGCGCGGCCTATGACTCCGGCGACGGCATGGCCTTGTCGGAGATCCGTGACGTCAGCTTCACCATGACCGGAGGCGGCTACGACCCGGCCGAGGTCGACGGTGCGCTGGACCGGCTTGAGGACGCCTTCGCCGGCGCAGCGCGGGACAAGTACATCGAGGCTCATGGCGAGGACGCCTGGTACGAGATGCTCGCCGAGCGTGCCGAGCCGCTGCGCGGCCGCCTCTCGCGCCCCGACGGCAAGCGTTTCCGCGAGCCTGCACACTCAGCTACCAACGGCTACCGCAAGGAACAGGTCGACGAGCTCTGCCGGCAGCTCGAGCAGTACCTCGACGGAGAGAACCCGATGAGCGTGGACGAGGTCCGCACCATCACCTTCAGCGGCGCCCACGGCCACAACGGCTACGACGAGGCCCAGGTGGACGCGTTCCTGGACAAGATGACAGAGATCATGGCCTCCGTCGGCTGACTGAGCCTCACCTCTTTCGTTGAGGGGCGGATTCTGCGGGTATTTCATGCGGTTTTCGGCCTCAGATGCCCGCCGAATCCGCCCGTCAACGCGTCGTTGGCCCAGGGGCCCCGGGTTTTCCCCAGGGCCGGTCCATCTGCTGCGGGTCCACAGTCGAGCTCCGGGTCTTCGTACGCTGAGCCATCCGGTGTGGACTGGCTTGTGTGGAGTCACTGAGCACATTCCAAGACGGCCGCCGGCGCCCTGCCTGGTTCGTGCCTGCAGAAGGACGACGACGGGCGCGGCTCCAGGCCGAGGGGATGACGCGACGCGATCTTGACCATTCCCGGGCGAACGACCTTCTGCGCCAACTCACTCACGGCGTCTACTCCGGCGTGGGACTGCCGCACGAACCTGAGGTCGAACCGGTCCGAGCGCTGCTCCAGGGGCTCACCGAGGCCACCCCTCGGGTGGCCAGCTTCGAGACGGCAGCTCAGCTCTGGAGTTTGATCCCCGGGGAGATCGCCCCGTCGTTCCACATCAGCAGTCCTGCAGGTGGTCCTCGGGTGCAGCGGCCCGAACTCGTGGTCGGGCACCGGATCACGGTCCCCGAGCGGTTCATCGTCGACGTGGACGGCATCCGGGTCACCACACCGGCCTGGACCTGGTTGGACCTCGCGCTCCGTGGCCCGCCGAGCGGAGCGGCGGGTGGCGAGGTGGAGCGGGCGGTGATCCCGGGGGACCAGGCGGTGCGTCATCCGCGCCGGGAGTATGGCGAGACGGGTCAGCAGCTGGCCAGCATAGCCGAGCTGCGAGAGGCCGTGTGTGTGCGCGGTCGGACCAAGGGCATTCGGCACGTCCGGCAGGCAGTCGAGCTGATACGGGTGGGTGTCGATTCACCGCAGGAGTCGCGGCTGCGGTATTTCATGCACCTCGCGGAGCTGCCCGGTCTGGTGGTGAACCCGGTGATCCGGCATCCCAGCGGGTTCCCGTGGTTTGAGCCTGATCTGGCCCTCCCGGAGTTCCGCGTCTCGATCCAGTATGAGAGGGAGGAGTTTCACTCCACACCGCTCAGCGTGCGCAAGGACGTGCGCCGGAGCGAGATCACCGAACAGCTGGGCTGGGTCGAGGTGCGGATCACCGCGGATCATATGCGGGATGAGGGGCGTGGGGCGATCCTGCGCATCCATCGCGCGCTGGTTCAGCGAGGCGGGCGTCCCGAAAAACTCACCACACACAGTTGAGGGGCGGTTTCTACGAGCATCTGAAGCCGATCTCGGCCTCAAGTACTCGTAGAATCCGCCCCTCAACGCATGGGGGTGGGGCGAAGGCCTAGTGCTCGGCGGCCTTCTCGGCACCCACGCCGGTCAGCGACCGGATCTCCATCTCGGCCTGCTTGGCAGGATCCTCGGAGACCTTCGAGGTCAGCGAGCCGATCCAGCCCAGAAGGAAGGCCAGCGGGATCGAGACCAGACCGGGGTTGGTCAGCGGGTACAGCGCCAGATCGATCTCCGGGAAGAACGAGGTGTCGCGGCCCCAGACCACGGGGGAGAAGGCGATCAGCAGCAGCGCCGAGCCGAGTCCGCCGTACATGGACCACAGCGCGCCACGGGTGGTGAAGCGCTTCCAGAACAGCGAGTACAGGATCGTCGGCAGGTTCGCCGAGGCGGCGACCGCGAAGGCCAGCGCCACCAGGAAGGCGACGTTCTGCCCCTGCGCGCCGATGCCGCCGAGGATCGCGAGGATGCCGACCACGATCACGGTCATCTTGGCAGCCTTGACCTCGCCGGCGGAGTCGATCTTGCCCTTCTTGATGACCTGGGCGTAGACGTCGTGGGCGAAGGAGGCCGATGCCGTGATCGTCAGCCCGGCGACCACCGCGAGGATGGTGGCGAAGGCGACGGCGGCGATGAAGCCCAGCAGGAATGTGCCGCCGAGCTCGTAGGCCAGCAGCGGTGCCGCGGAGTTCTGCCCGCCGGGTGCTGCCAGGATCGTCTCGGTGTCCAGCAGGGCTGCTGCGCCGTAGCCCAGCACCAGGGTGAAGAGGTAGAAAGCACCGATCAGGGCGATCGCCACCACGACGGACTTGCGGGCGTCCTTGGCGGTGGGAACCGTGTAGAAGCGGATCAGCACGTGCGGCAGGGCGGCGGTGCCCAGCACGAGCGCGATGCCCAGGGACATGAAGTCCAGCTTGGTGAACAGGTCGGCACCGTACTGCAGACCCGGCTCGAGGAGAGCCTCCTCGCCGGTGTTGTCCACGGCTGCGCCGAGCAGCTCGGAGAAGTTGAAGCCGTAGAGCGCCAGGACCCAGATGGTCATGACGGCGGAGCCGGCGATCAGCAGGGTGGCCTTGATGATCTGGACCCAGGTGGTGCCCTTCATGCCGCCGATAAAGACGTAGAAGATCATCAGCGAGCCGACGACGGCGATGATCAGCGACTGGCCGATCCCGCTGTCGATGCCCAGCAGCAGCGCGACCAGCGCGCCGGCGCCGGCCATCTGTGCGAGCAGGTAGAACAGGCAGACCGCAAGGGTGGAGATGGCGGCGGCGATGCGGACCGGCTGCTGACGCAGGCGGAAGCTGAGCACGTCGGCCATGGTGAACTTGCCGGTGTTGCGCATCAGCTCAGCGACCAGCAGCAGGGCGATCAGCCACGCGACCAGGAAGCCGATGGAGTAGAGGAACCCGTCGTAGCCGTAGATCGCGATGGCGCCGACGATGCCGAGGAAGGACGCCGCGGAGAGGTAGTCGCCGGCGATCGCGGTGCCGTTCTGTGTCCCGGAGAAGGAGCGGCCGCCTGCGTAGTAGTCAGCCGCGGTGCTGGTGTTCTTCGACGCGCGGATCACGAAGAACAGGGTGACGCCCACGAAGACCAGGAAGATGGCGATGTTCGCCAGCGGGCTGCCGACGTCGGAGCCCGCCTCGGCAGCCGCGGTCGCCAGAGGCGCCAGGCCTGCATCGATGCTGGATGCGTTGAACAGGGAGTTCATCAGTGCTTGTCCTCCTCAGGAAGGCCCGCGCCGCGGGCTTCGAGCTCGAGTCGGATGGCCGTGGATTTCGGGTCCATCTTCGAGTTGCTGAACCAGACATAGAGCCCGGTGATCACGAATGTGGTGACGAACTGCGCGAGTCCCAGCACGAGGCCGAGGTTGATGTTGCCCCAGACCGGAATGGCCATGAAATCAGGGAAGAATGCGGCGGCGATCACGAAGGCGATGTACCAGATGAGGAAGAACGCGGTCATCGGGAACACGAAGCTGCGGTGCGTCTTGCGAAGCTCCTGGAAATCTTCGCGCACCTGGACCTCCTGGTAGTCAACGGGCCCCGCGTTGGGGGCATTGACTTGTGTCATTGCGGCTCCTTCGAAGTAGGTCGGCACGCAGAAGCGCGCTTCGGTCATGGTCGTGTACCTCCAGGGTGCAGTGTGATCCGGGTCACGATCCCCGTCTGGGCGGGTTTGTGCGATGAGCGGCACTGGATTAGCGATGAGTGGTCATCCCTGGGCGACTGAGCCGCGGAGGGTGAGCTGTGCAACAGATCGGACCCTGCCCTCATAGGATGAGCACGATGGATTTCCTGGCAGAGCTCGGCCCCCTGGTGCTCGCCCTGGCCCTGGTGGTCGGGGTGGTGCTGGCTGCCGTCCTGCTCTACCGCACCCACGACGACGACGCCGGGCCCTCCGCCGCTCGGGAGGCGGTGATCAGCCCCGAGGTCCGGGCGCAGCTGAGCCAGGCCCCTGTCGAGGAGGAGCTGCGGCGACAGCTGGTGGAGGCCGAGCTGCGTTCGCTGCGCGCTCAGATCTCCCCGCACTTCATCTACAACAGCCTCAACGCCATCGCCGCCACGATCCCCACCGACCCGGTCCGGGCGCGGGAACTGGTGCTCGACTTCGCCGACTTCACCCGGTACAGCCTGCGCGCCGAGGGGGAGTTCACCACGCTGCGCGAGGAGCTCGCCGCCGTCGAGAGCTATGTGCTGCTGGAGAAGGCGCGCTTCGGGGATCGGATCCAGGTGAAGCTGCAGATCGCCCCGGAGGTGCTCGGCGTGCGGATCCCGTTCCTCGCCGTCCAGCCCCTGGTGGAGAATGCGGTGCGCCACGGCATGGACTCCGACACCGGCTCCGGCACGGTCTGGCTGCGCGCCGCCGATACCGCCACCCACGCCGAGATCAGCGTCGAAGACGACGGTCAGGGTGCGGATCCGCAGGTGATGCACCAGGTGCTGCACGGGGACGCCGGCAACGCCCACATCGGCGTGCGCAACGTCGATCTGCGTCTGCGCCAGGCCTACGGCGCCGCCGCCGGGCTCGTGGTCGAGACCGCTCCGGGGGCCGGGATGAAGGTCTCGATGCGGGTCCCGAAGTTCCAGCCTGATCCGTTCCAACCAGATCCCTTCCAGCCCGACCAGTCATCTCGCCAGCCCTTCCAGCCCGACCAGCCTCCCCAGCCCGACCAGCCGTCCCAGCACCAGGAGGGATCTTGATGGAAGCGATCGTGAATCCGCAGGGTCTGACCATCCTGGTGGTCGACGACGAGCCGCTGGCGCTGTCCCAGATGAAGTGGCTGCTGGCCTCCGAGCCCCAGGCCGGTGAGGTCTTCACCGCATCCGACGCGCGCAGCGCCGAACAGGCGCTCAAGCAGCGACGCATCGATGTGGTGCTGCTCGATATCCATATGCCTGGGATGAGCGGTCTCGCGCTGGCACGCCGACTCCGGGACCTCCCGGCTGCGGAACCTCAGGCCGAGTCCGGGCCACAGGTGATCTTCGTGACCGCCGATGCTCATCCGGCGGTGGAGGCCTTCGAGCTCGAAGCCCGGGACTATCTGCTCAAGCCGGTGCGCGCCGAACGGCTGGCCGAGGCGCTGCGTCGAGCGGGTGCCGCGCATGAAGCCGCAGCCCAGGATCGACCCGAACCGGTCCGGGTCTCGGTGCTTCAGGGCGACTCCACGGTGCTGGTGAATCTCCACGACATCCGCTGGGTCCAGGCGCACGGGGACTACGCCCGGCTCCACACGCAGGCCGGGACCTACCTGCTACGCACCCCGCTCGCCGAGCTCGCCGAGGCCTGGCAGGAGCACGGATTCATCCGCACCCACCGGTCTTCCCTGGTCAACGTCATCCACGTGCAGCGGGTGACCCGACGGCAGGGCCGCATGCTCATCGAGGTCCCCGGCGCCGAGCTCGAGGTCAGCCGACGGCTGATGCCCCAGGTGCGCGAACGCCTGGAGGCGGGCCGCTGATGCGCGACCCAGACGCAGGTCCTGCCGCAGGCCGGGACGGAGGTCAAGCCTCCGACCCAGACGCAGGTCCCGCCGCTGACCCAGCAGCTGACTCCGCGGCGGATCCCAGCGCGGATCCCGCTGCGCTGACCGGCCGAGGAGCGGCCGGAGCGGCCGGGGCAGCCCCGGAGCTGACGTCCGCGCCGAGGACCGCGGTGCGCGGTCCGCAGGCGGTCCCCACGGTCGCCGAGGCGCTGCTGACCCGGGGACAGGCCGCCGATCACGCCCGGACCGCCGGAGCCGACTCCGATCAGCGGACCCAGGCGGTCCGCAGCCTGATCCGCGCCCAGCTGCGGCTCGCGCTGATCCTCGGCGTCGGATTCTTCACCGCAGTGGTGGTCACCAGCCTGTTGCTGGTCAGCACCGGGCTCGGCGCGCGCACGCTCTGGGGCGTGCCGCTGTCCTGGGCCGTCCCTGGCGTCGGGTTCTTTCCCCTGCTGCTGGGCCTGGCCTGGTACTTCCGCCGTCGCGCGGAGGCCAATGAACGGCTCTGGGCCGAGGTCCTCGGACTCGACCTGCACGGCCCCGCCCCGAAGGCCCCACGATGACCGGCGAGCAGATCACCGTCCTGGCCGCCGTCGCCCTGGTGTGTGCGGTGACCCTGTTGCTGGGCAGCCCGGGCTTCTCGCGCAGCACCGGGGACTTCTTCGTGGCCTCGCGGCGCGTTGCGCCGTGGATGAACGCCTCCGCCATCGCCGGGGAGTTTCTCTCCGCCGCCAGCTTTCTGGGCGTCGCAGGCCTGATCCTCGCCCACGGGACCTACGGGCTGTGGTTCCCCGTCGGCTACACGGCTGGCTTCCTGATCGTGCTGCTCTTCATGGCCGCCCCGCTGCGCCGCTCCGGGGCCTACACGATCCCGGACTTCGTGGTGCTGCGCTTCCGCTCCGCGATGATGCGCCGCATGACCGTGATCGTGGTGGTCGCCGCGGGCTGGCTCTACATCGTCCCGCAGCTGCACGGCGCCTCGATCGCGCTCTCCGCCACCGGGGGCGCGCCGGGCTGGGTGGGGCCGCTGCTGGTCGCCCTCGTGGTGCTCTTCGTGGTGCTCACCGGCGGGATGCGTTCGGTGACCCTCGCCCAGGCGGTCCAATACTGGATCAAGCTCACCGCGCTGCTGGTCCCCACGGTGTTCATCCTGCTCCAGGTCGGGTTCTGGGAGCGGCTGGAGCTGCCCGAGTTCACCGGGGCCTGGTCCGCGGGCCTGGCCGCGCTGGGCGGCTCCGGGGACCCGTGGGGCGAGTTCTCCCGCAGCCTCTCGGTGCTCGTGGCGCTCATGATGGGCACCCTCGGGCTGCCTCACGTGCTGGTCCGCTTCTACACCAACCCCGACGGCGTCGCCGCCCGCCGCACGATCACCTTCCTGCTGGGCCTGCTCATGCTGTTCTACCTGCTGCCGGTGGTGCTCGGGGTCATCGCGAGGATGGTCTGGGGCACGACGACGGCGGCCGGCGAGCTGGCAGGCACCGGTGGACTCAGCCATGACACCGCGATTCTGCGGCTGCCCGCCGCGGTCTTCGACGGTCTGGCCAGCGATGTGCTCACCGCGCTGATCGCCGGGGGAGCCTTTGCGGCATTCCTCTCCACCACCTCCGGCCTCGTGGTCTCGGTCTCCGGGGTGCTCTCCCAGGAGTTCTTCTCAGGCACGGTGCGCGGGTTCCGGCTCGGCGCGCTGCTGGCGATCGCGGTCCCGCTGGTGGTGGGATCTGCGACCTCCGAGCTGGCGCTCGCCGGAGCGGTGGCGATGGTCTTCACCTTCACCGCCTCCGCGCTGGCCCCGGTGATGCTGCTCGGAGTGTGGTGGCGCGGACTCACCGCCCAGGGCGCGTTCTGGGGCATGGCGGTGGGCGCGGCGAGCTCGCTGGGCGCGCAGATGCTGGGCCTGACCCTGGGGGAGGGCCCGGTCCAGGACGGCCCCATGCAGCTGCTGGTCTCCCCGGCGCTGTGGTGCGTCCCGCTGGCGTTCGCGGTGACCGTGCTGGTGAGCCGGTTCGGGCCCCAGCAGCCACCGAGCCACGCCGATGCGGTCATGGAGCGGCTGCACACCCCCGAGGTCGCGGCGCTGCAGCCTGGCCGCTGACGCGGCAGACCGACGCAGCAGAACCAGAGCAGCGAACCTCAGCGCAGCAGACCTCAGCGCAGTCGCGGCTCACCCGGGTATCGCAGCCCGATCTGGGCGCGGATCTCGTCCAGGGTGCCCATGATCCGCACCGAGTCGTCCACGCTCAGCCGTTCACCGGTGAGCGCCCCGCGGGTCACATAGTCCTCGGCCGCGAGCGCCTGATGCTGCATGCCCACGCCCTCCCGGGGTGACTCGTAGCGCTCCAGCAGTGTGCCGTCCGCGGCGCGGTGGGTGAAGTCCGCGGAGGTGTACCAGACCCCGTCGATGTCGATCCGCCCCTCGGTGCCCACGATATGGGCGGTGTTGGGACCCTTGGCACGCGAGGAGGTCGTCGTCGTCGAGAGTGCGCCGGAGAGGTGGGTCATCACGGTGGCGACTTCGGTGTCTGCCCCGGTGGCGCCGAAGTGCGCGGCGGCTTGGATGCTGATCGGTTCACCGAGGATGTCCCAGGCGAAGGAGATCGGGTAGATGCCGAGGTCCAGCAGGGCGCCGCCGCCGAGGCTCAGCGAATTGATCCGGTGCTCGGGATCGGTGGGCAGTGACTGGGTGTGATCAGCGAAGACGGTGCGGACCTCGCCGATGCCGCCTGCCGCGATAATCTCGTGGATCCGGCGCATATGCGGCAGGTAGCGCGTCCACATGGCCTCCATGACCAGCAGGCCGTGGCGGGCGGCGATGTCGCGCAGCTCGACGGCCTCGGCCCGGTTGAGTGTGAACGGCTTCTCCACCAGCACATGCTTGCCCGCCTTCAGGGCCATGCCTGCGGTCTCGCGGTGCATCGGATGTGGGGTGGCCACGTAGACGATGTCGACCTCGGGGTCCGCCACGAGCGCCTCATAGGAGTCGTGCGCGCGCGGGATCCCGTAGGTTGCGGCGAAGCGCTGCGCGGACTCCGCGGAGCGGGAGCCCACGGCGCGCACGTCGAGTCCGGCGATCAGCGCGTCGGAGGTGAACTGGCCGGCGATGAACCCGGTGGCGAGGATGCCCCAGCGCAGCCCGTAGGGGCGGGAGCCGGTGGATTCGCGGTGCGTCTCCACGGAGCGGGGGGAGTCGGAGGGGGAGTCTTCTGGGAAGGCAGGTGTTGCATGGCTCACAGTCATGGGCCCGAGAATACACCGAGGAGGAGTTTTCAACAGGCATCCTGTTCGGACGGCCGTCCGAACAGCGGAGAAAGCCTAGGGTGGCACCCCAGGGCTCCCCTGGGGGTATAGACCATAGTCTCTATCATGCACCGAGGTTCGCCGGGCCGTTCACCGGCGGACCTCACTCCCCCTGCAGGTCCCCCTGCCCGATCTCTGGGATGCCTCACCATGTCTGTTCCCCCCATCTCTTCGCCGCCCGCTGCCCTCACGTCCCCTGCCTCCGGGTCCGCCGTCTCGTCGAGCACCCGACGACGACGTCAGCTCGGCGCCGAACGTCGCACCGAGCCGCTGCCCATGGTGCACCCCCGTCCCAGCCTGCGCCGGATCGTGCTGAGCCGGTTGGCGATCCTCGCCACCGTGCTGGCCTGGGTCGGCTACGTGGTGAGCACCGTGCTCTGGCAGTTCCTGGAGTACGGCTCGCAGAACTTCCGCTTCACCATGGAGACGGTGGGCTACCTGCTGGTGGTGACCATGCTGACCTTCTCCGCACTGATGTATCTGGTGGCCCGACACGGGGCGCTGCTGCGCTTCCGCTCCCACCGGCGGGCTTCCCGCGTTGAGCTCGACGCCCACTTCAGCCGGCAGAGCACGGTCTCGCAGCGCTCCGACGAGGACTCCCCGATGGTCGTGCTGGTGCCCTCCTATGCCGAGGAGCCGGGAGTGGTGCGCCAGACCCTCTGGTCAGCCGCCCTGCAGGAGTATCCGGAGATCCACGTGGTGCTGCTCATCGACGACGCCCCCGAGTCGCAGAGCCCCGCGCTCGAGCAGACCAGGGGCCTGGCTGCAGAGATCGAAGCCGTCCTGCAGCGTCCCGGCACCAGGATGTCGGATGCGCTGGTGGTCTACGAGATGGGCCTCTCCCAGGGCCACCCGGTGAACTCGCTGCAGGTGCTGACCCTGGCAGAGCACTACTCCTGGGGCGGACACTGGCTGCGTCAGATGGCGGCGGGGGAGACCCGGTCCGATCACGTGGACGACTTCTTCTGCACCCAGGTGCTCGGCAGCCTCGCCGCCGAGCTCGAGGCCACCGCAGGTGCTCTGGTGATGGCCGCCGAGGCTCAGGAGCTACCTGCTGCTGAGCGCATGCTGCAGATGCATCGTCGGCTGGCCTGGATCTTCACCGCGAAGCTCAGCAGCTTCGAGCGCAAGACCTATACGAACCTCTCCCACGAGGCGAACAAGGCGATGAACCTCAACGCCTACCTCGGGCTCCTCGGCGGCGACTACAAGGCCGAGCTGAGCTTCGCGGGGACTGCGCTGCGTCCCGTGCACCCCGGTGAGACCCCGGACCTCCGTGTGCCCGCCGCCGAGTTCGTGCTCACCCTCGACGCCGATTCGCTGTTGCTGCCGGAGTACTGCCTGCGTCTGGTGCACCTGCTGGAACAGCCGGAGGAACGAGAGGATCGCCGTCACCCAGACGCCGTATTCCTCCTTCCGCGGAGCCGGCACTCGGATCGAGCGCCTCGCCGGGGCGACCACCGACATCCAGCACCTGCTGCACCAGGGGATGAGCCACGCCGGTGCGACCTTCTGGGTCGGCGCCAACGCCGTCATCCGGACCGCGGCGCTGCAGGACATCGCGGAGACCAGCTGGGAGAACGGTGTGCTGGTCAAGCGTTTCGTGCAGGACCGCACCGTCATCGAGGACACCGAGTCCAGCATCGACCTGGGCGCCCACGGCTGGACCCTGCTGAACTATCCGGAGCGGCTGTCCTACAGCGCTACGCCGCCAGACTTCGGTTCCCTGGTGGTCCAGCGCCGCCGCTGGGCCAACGGGGGACTCCTGATCCTGCCCAAGCTGGTGCGTGAGCTGCGCGCCCGCCGGCGGCGCGGGGAGCAGATCCGGCTGGGTGAGGTGCTGCTGCGGCTGAACTACATGGCCTCGATCGCCTGGGCCTCGCTCGGGCTGATCTTTCTGCTCGCCTACCCCTACGACTCCCGGCTGCTCAGCCCGCTGATCCTCCTTGCTGCGGTCCCGTACTTCCTCACCATGGGGTCTGATCTGCGCGAATGTGGCTACAAGTTCTCCGACATCTTCCGGATCTACGGCTTCAACCTGATACTGCTCCCGGTCAACCTGGCGGGCGTGATCAAATCCCTGCAGCAGGCGCTGACCGGCGAGAAGATCCCCTTCGCCCGGACCCCGAAGGTCAGGAACCGCACCGCCGCTCCCTGGCTCTACGCGCTGGCGCCGGTGCTGATCGTCGCGTTCTCGCTGCTGACCCTCTGGCGTGACCTCGCGCAGCAGAACTGGGGCAACGCCGCCTTCGCAGCGTTCAACGCCTTCTGGGGCGCCTGGGCGTTCATCGCCTACATCGGCCCCTGGAACGCGCTGGTGGACGTGGCCCTGGCAGTGCGCGGATGGTTCTACGTGGAGCCGACGAAGTCCACTCGGCGCCCCGGACGCCGCTCCAGGAAGACCGACCCTGCAGCGCCGCTGACCGAGCCGGTGGACTGGCGCCTCGTCCTCGACGAAGGCACCCTCGGGACCTGGTCGTCCCAGCGGGCCCTGCAGACCGACCCAGGAGCATCTCCGCGTCGCCCCAACGGCTCAGCGTCACCCGCAGTGCTGCATCCGCTGACCAGTCACAAGCTCACCTATCAGCCTCTGTCGTTGAGGATGCCCCCATCGGCCGAACCGCACAACGCCCAGGAGGCCGCGGCATGAGCACCACCGCAAGACTGTCCCGATTGCGAGTCACCCTCGCCGTCCTCATCGTGCTGGCCACCGCCGTGGCCGGAGTCTTAGGAACACGCATGTATCAGGCCCGCGCCGCAGAGGAACCCACGCCCCACTGGTTCGCCGGATACGTCGATGTCACCGCGACCCCGAGCTACGCCTTCGAGGAAGGCTCGGCCGACGCCGAGGGGCACGTGCCCGACGTCGTGCTCTCCTTCATCGTGGCCGATGAGGAGGGCAGCTGCACACCCAGCTGGGGGACCTACTACGGGCTCGAGGAAGCCGGCGCGGAACTCGACCTGGACCGGCGCATCCAGCGGCTGCGCGAGCAGGGGGCCGGCGTCGTCGTGTCCTTCGGCGGAGCCATCAACCAGGAGCTCGCGACGGTCTGTGAGTCGGCGGAGGAGCTCGCCCGGGCCTACCGGCAGGTGATCGATCGCTATGACCTGGACACCATCGACCTGGACATCGAAGGTCCTGCACTTCAGGACCCCAGGAGCAACGCCCTGCGTGCCGAGGCGGTGGCGCTGCTCCAGCAGGAGCTCAGCGCTGAGGACAAGCCGCTCGCGGTGTGGCTGACGCTGCCGGTGATCCCCACCGGACTCACCGCCGACGGGCGTGACGTGGTGATCGGCATGCTTGAGTCCGGCACCGACCTGGCCGGAGTCAATCTGATGACGATGAACTACGGCGAGGCCCGCGACTCGCGCTCGATGTTCGACGCCTCGGCGGATGCCATGCGTGCGACCCATCGTCAGCTCGAGATCATGTACGAACAGGCCGGCATCCCGCTGAGCAGCGAGGTGCTGTGGGGCAAGCTCGGTGCCACCCCGATGATCGGGCAGAACGACGTCGTCGACGAGATCTTCACGATCGACGACGCGCAGAGATTCAACGAGTTCGCCGGGGAGAACGGGATCGGCCGGATGTCGATGTGGTCGCTGAACCGGGACGCGACCTGCGGGTCGAACTATCCGGACACTTCACGGGTCTCAGATGCCTGCAGCGGGATCGACCAGGGCGATGCGCGCTTCTCCGAGGTGCTCAGTCAGGGATACACCGGTCATGCCGCGCAGGCCGCGTCTGCCACCACGGAGCCCGATCCGGCCGCCGCGGCCCCGGCGGAGGACGATCCAGAGACGAGCCCGTATCCGATCTGGAACGAAGAAGCCTCCTACCTGGAGGGCACCAAGATCGTCTGGCACCGCAATGTCTACGAAGCGAAGTGGTGGACCCGCGGTGAACTCCCCGACAATCCCGTCCTCGAAGCCTGGGACACCCCGTGGGAGCTGATCGGGCCGGTTCTTCCCGGGGAGACCCCGATGCCGGTCTTCACCGTGGAGAAGGGAACCTACCCGCAGTGGAAGGGCTCGACCCCCTACGAGAAGGGCGACCGGGTGCTCTCAGAGGGAACTCCCTATGAGGCGAAGTGGTGGACCGAGGGCGACAGCCCGGACGCCTCCCAGGGTGCCCCGGAGAGCTCACCCTGGGTGCCCCTGGCGGCCGAGGACGTGGCAGATGATCTCGACTGAGACTCAGCTCCGACGAAATGTTCAGAGCCTAGGGTCAGGCCCTAGGGTGTCCGCGGTAGTGTCGACTTTAGTCTCTATCATGCACCAGGGTCCGCCGGGCCGTTCACCGGCGGACCCGACCCCTGCAGGTCCACCTGCCCGAGCCCCGGATGGATGCCGTGTCTGTCGATTCTCTCACCCTGTCAGCCGCCTCCACCTGCACATCTTTCCCCGTCCCCCCGGGGGCCCGCGCTCGACACGCGCGTGTCACCGCGTCGACACCACTCCGAGAGGGCACCACCCCGATGCAGGCAGATGACGACACGCCGTTCGACGTTCACTTGGCCTTCGCTGAGCACGGGCCCGCCCTCTTCGCCTTTGCGCTCAACGGTCTGGGGGACCGTGCCGAGGCCCAGGACTGTGTCCAGGAAGCCTTCATCCGGGCCTGGCGCAGCAGGGATAGCTACAGCAGCTCGCGGGGCTCGGTACGGACCTGGCTGTTCGCCATCGAACGGAACCTCATCATCGATTCGCTGCGCGCCCGGTCTCGGCGTCCGGTCCCCTCGGACGCTCAGAAGGTCGAATCCTCGACCGAAGCGGTGACCGAGGACCTGCTCATCGTGGAGAGGGTCGTCCTCCACGAGGCACTGGCCGGCCTCTCCGTCGAACACCGGGAGGTCATCGTTGCGGTTCAGCTCGAGGGCATGGGGTACCAGGAGCTTGCGGAGCAGACAGGGGTTCCGGTCGCGACCCTGCGGACCCGGATGTACTACGGGCTGAGGTCGCTGCGGACGGGGCTGGAGGCTCAGACGCACGACTGAGCAGCTCCTTGGGCCGCGCGGCCGGGGAACGTCTAGAGGCTGCGCGGTTGAAGGCTGCGCGGTTGGGGGCTGCGCGGTGGGTGGCTGCGGAGCCCGGGGGTGGATCCCGGCGGCTGCTCCGGCGGGCTGATGCGCTGGGAGGCCACTGCGGCGGCGGTCCAGAGCTCACGTCGGGAGGTCATCCCGAGCTTCGGGAGCAGGTTGGACACGTGGTATTCCACGGTCTTCTTCGAGACGAAGAGCCCCTCGGAGATCTCGCTGTTGGTCCGACCCTGGGAGATCAGGTGGGCGATGTCGCGCTCGCGTGGTGTCAGTGAGGCGTAGCGACCGGCCACCGAGAGCAGTCTGCTCTGGACCGCGGTGAGCTCCGGGGACGCGCCGAGCTGAGCAAAGATGTCCCGCGCCGCCTCGAGCTGTTCGTCGGCGTCGAGATGCTCGCCGCACTCGCGTTGGATCACGCCGAGGCTGTGGTGGAGCCGAGCCTTGGTGTGTGGGTACTCCGCAGTGAGCCAGATCGCGGCCCGGTAGTCCGCCACGGCGCTCGTGAGGTCTCCGCGCAGAGCGGCAAGCTTGGCTCGCAGCGCCTGCGGGTGTCCGTAGGGAAGGGGCAGCGCGGGCCGCAGAGCCACTTTCTGCGAGAACGTCTCCAAGAGCCGTTCCGCTTCCGCCAGCCGGGCCCGTCCAGGGTTCGGCAGATCCAGGATCGCCTCGATCTCCAGGGCTCTCCAGCCGATGAGGCCCACGGCCTCCGCCCAGGTGCTCAGACGGCCGCGCCGAAAGTCGGCGATCACATCCAGCGCGCGCTCCTGGTCCCCGGACATCCGTGCCGTCCAAGCCAGGGCGATCATCACGTTGTAGAGCGGCAGGGCGCTCGAAGTGGTGACGTGATGACTGAGCCAGTCCGTATGCTCGGCCGCTGCGGTCTCATCGGCGTGGGCGACGGCGACCATCGCCAGCACCGCGTGAGAGCTGGCCAGGCCGCGCCAGTCCTGACTGGTGCGCGCCATCGCGATCACCTGTTCGGCGTGCAGGATCGCGTCCGTCCAGTGGCCCAGCTGGAATTCGATCATGGCCTGTTCAGCCATCCCACGCTGCGCCGCAGCCGGGACCGCCCGGTGATGTCGCCCCTGCTCGGCGCGTTCCAGATCCTCCAGTGCGGAGGCCGCATGTCCCGCGTAGTAGTGGACCCGTCCGCGGAAGTAGAGCGCGTCGGTGTGTTCAGCGGTGCCGGCGGCGTCGATCAGGAAGGCATCGAGGTGATCGATGGAGGCTTCGACCGCTCCGGAGTTCCACAGGGCGTAGGCCTCGTGCATGCTCAGCACGCGGCTCAGCGCTCTGTCGATAGCGGTTTCCGGTTCGATGTTCAGGGATCGGAGCTCGGCGATGGCGGCCCGGGCAGCCTGCTCATCTGCGGCCGCGGTCTCCACGGTGGACAGCAGGATCAGCATCCTCCAGCGGGTGAGGTCGTCGAAGCTCCGCTCCGACTCAGGAACGCGGAGCAGGTCCAGCAGCAGTCGACGTGCTTCTGAGAGCTGGCCGGTGAAGAAGGCCAGTCCGGCGTGCAGGAAGAACATCAGGGCCGGTTCTTCGAGCAGATCGATATCCGCGAAGAGCTCGACGATGCCGGTCGGGCTCTCTGCGATCCCCACCGTGAGACAGGCGGAGACCATCCGGCGGCTCTGCTGCGCTCCACGGCTGACCTTCACCGACAGGGCCAGATACTCCGCGGCGGTCCGATACTCGCCAGCCTCCAGCGCGTCCATGCCCGCGGCCTCAAGCTCATCGCCCAGCCCAGGGTTTCCATCGGGGCAGGCGGCGCTGAGGTGTCGGGCGCGCGGCAGGCCACTGGTGCGCTGGGCCAGAAGCTCGTGGAGGCGCAATCGACGCGCGGGGTCGATCAGCGCCGTGGCGGCCTGGCTCCACGCCGCATCGGTCAGGCGCATCTCGCGCCCGTTGCCGGAGATCATCGGACGGAGCGCGTCGATCATCGCAGCCGCGTCGATCGGGTCCCGTGGTTCCGTGGGCGCCTGTGCGAGCGCCAGGAGCGCCACCTCAGCGGCCTGGTCCGCGCGAGAATCGCCGCCGTCCAGAGCGAGGACCTCCAGAAAGGTCCGGAGGCACGGCGTCATCAGCTCGAGCTCCGCGCGCAGATAGTCCAGCGGGATCTCACTGTGGTGCATCGCGGAGGTGTCGAGTCCGGCCTGGGCCAGGCGCAGCGCGATACCGGGGTTGCCCGCCGCGTACCAGTGCACCTCGGTGAGCATCTCCTCATCGAGCGTGTGGCCGTATATCCGCAGCAGCTTGGCGAGCTCGTGTGGGGGCAGTCCGCGCAGGGTGATCAGGGTCCCGGTCTGCGCGGCCCGCGTGGCAAGCCGGCGGGTGAGCGGATCGGTGGAGGGGGAGGTGGTCGCCAAGATCAGGACCGGTGGGCCCGCCTCAGGCGTGAGTGAGCGGTAGTCGCTCAGCTGCTCCAGCGCGTCCTGGGTCTGGGCGTCGGCATGGGGCAGATCGTCGGCGACCACACAGTAGGGGCCCGGTCCGTGGTGCCGCAGGGCGTCGCCGACGAGCTCATCCGGAGCGAGGGCGGTGACCTGGACCACGGTCAGCCCAGCGGCGGCGGCACGGGCTCGGGCCTCGGCCGCCAGGGTCGACTTCCCGGAACCGATCGTGCCTTCGAGCAGGCACACGGCGCTGCGGCCGGCGAGGGTGCTGTAGATCGCGCGCAGGACTTTGGCGCGTTCAGGATCGCGGCCGATCACGACTTCAGCAGCTCGGGCTTTCACACGCATGACCCCCATTTGGGTTCGGGACACCGCTATAAGTGGTGTTGAACATATAGTAGGCCCATGTGAGACCTGACGATGTTCAGCGTGTCAATATGCGAGATTGTTGCGAAGCGGCCCCTTCTCGTGGGGCGTCCGGGCTGTTCAGCCCAGCTGCAGAATCTTCTCCTGCACAACCTTGGCGCGGACGTTGGAGAAGCTGGATTCTTCACCGGTCTCGGTGAAGCCCAGAGACTCCAGGATCTTGAGCGTGCCGAGGTTGTCCACGACCACGCGGGCGGTGACCGGACGCTCTGGGAACTCGGTGAGGAACTTCTGCACGGCCTCGGTGGTGATGCCCTGGCCCCAGAAGCGCTTCTCGATCCAGAAGGTGATCTCCCGGCTCTTCTCATCCTCAAAGGCCGCGATCGACCCCACAGCCTGTCCGTCGCTCTCGATGGTGCGCACGATGATGTCATCGGAGTTCAGCAGCTCGCCCCAGTGATGGTCGAAGACGCTGCGGTCTTTCGGGTTGGTCGAGGCGAATGCCGCCATATGGGCGGCGTCGGCATCCTGCTGGAACACGAAGAACTGCTCCAGGTCCTCGGTCTCCACTGCGCGCAGTGTGATCATCGGTGAGGCTCCTTCATCGGCTTGTGGCCGCATGGGTCTGCAACTGCTGTGCACCCAGCGTACTGTGCACGCCCATCACGGGCGACCTCGGTGCGCCATAATGGTGGCTATGGCATCCCCCAAGCGCCGCGTGGCGATTCTCGGTTCCACCGGTTCCATCGGAACCCAGGCGCTGCAGGTCATCGCCGCGCACCCCGACCGATTCGAGGTCGTCGCGCTGGCCGCCGGGTCCAATGCGGCCCTGCTGGCTGAGCAGGCCACCGCCACCGGCGCGGGACTGGTGGGGATCGCCGACGACGCCGCGGCCAGCGAACTCCACGCCGCGCTGATTGCCGGGGGATCGGGCTCCTCCGAGGCTCACAGCACGTCTGGGCCCACCAGGTCAACCGGCCTCCCCGAGATTCTGACCGGGGATGAGGCCGCCGTGCAGATCGCCGCGGAGTCCGGGGCGGACGTCGTGCTCAACGGGATGACCGGGTCCATCGGACTGCGCCCGACCCTCGCTGCGCTCCGCTCCGGCGCCACCCTTGCGCTGGCGAACAAGGAATCCCTGGTGGTCGGCGGCGCGCTCGTCGCTGAGGCGCTGCAGCGCCCGGGACAGCTCGTGCCCGTCGACTCCGAGCACTCCGCCCTGGCCCAGGCGCTGAGCGGCGGGCGGCATGAACGCGGACTCTGCTCCGTGCCGGCGGACGGGGGATCCCAGCTCAGCGGCGCCTCCGAGGTCTCGAGCCTCGTGGTCACCGCCTCGGGCGGACCGTTCCGCGGCTGGGACGCCGCCGCGCTCGCCGAGGTTACTCCCGCCCAGGCCCTGAAGCACCCGAACTACGCAATGGGCCGGGTGGTCACCACCAACTCCGCCACCATGGTGAACAAGGCGCTGGAGGTGATCGAGGCGCATCTGCTCTTCGACATCGAGCTGGAGGACGTCCAGACCGTGGTGCACCCGCAGCAGTGGATCCATTCGATGGTCCAGTTCCAGGACGGCTCCACCATCGCGCAGGCCGGTCACCCGCGGATGCTGATCCCGATCGCCCTGGGACTCTCCTGGCCCGAACGCCTCGAACAGATCGACGCGCCCATCGACTGGAGCCAGGCCATGAAGTGGGACTTCGAGCCCCTGGACGAGCACGCGTTCCCTGCGGTCGCCCTGGCCAAGCAGGCCTGTGCCGCCTCGCCCACACACATGGCGGTCTACAACGCCGCCAACGAACAAGCCGTCGAAGCCTTCCACCAGGGGCGGCTCAGCTTCCCAGGCATCGTGGCCACGGTCGAGGCCGTGCTGGAGCGCTACCAGCCCGCCAGCAGCCCCACCGCCCCTTCGTTGGAGGAGGTGCTCGGCGCTGAACGCTGGGCCCGTGCCGCCGCCGATGAGCGGATCGCCACGGCCAAGGTCCAGGTGCGCGCATGATCGCGCTGCTGATGATCGCGGGCGTCGCCATCGTCGCGCTGGGCATCGCGCTTTCCATCGCGTTGCACGAGGTCGGCCACCTGCTGCCCGCCAAGCTCTTCAAGGTCCGCGTCACCCAGTACATGGTCGGCTTCGGCCCCACCCTGTGGTCGCGCCGCCGCGGCGAGACCGAGTACGGGGTCAAGGCGATCCCGCTGGGCGGCTATGTCGCCATGATCGGGATGTACCCGCCCCCGGATGAGACCGGGACCTTGAATCACCCGTCTGAGGAAGACCACGCGGCGGGGGAGCACCACGCGGCAGGGGAGGCCGGTCCGGCCGAGGATGCGGTGCGCGCGGATGTCTCGCGTCAGGATCCCTACCTGCGCGAGGTCGGTGCGCAGTACGGCGCACCGACCGCGTCGTCGGACGGTTCCTCCACCACCGCCGCGGGCACCGGCGCGGCGGTGAACGGCGGTGCGGGCACGGCGACCAAGACCGTGCGCTCGCAGTCCACCGGGATCTTCCAGCAGCTCTCCACCGAGGCCCGCGAGGTCGCGGCAGAGGACCTGCGGCCCGGGGACGAGGAGCGGATGTTCTACCGGCTGGCCACGTGGAAGCGCATCATCATCATGCTCGGCGGCCCCGCGATGAACGGGCTGATCGCGCTGGCGCTGACCGCCGGGATCATCTCCTTCCACGGCACAGCGCAGCCGAACACCACCGTCGCGGAGGTCTTCGAATGCGTGGTCTCCCCGGACGCGGCCGACGCCGGACAGAGCGAGTGCACCGACGCCGACCCCGCCGGCCCGGCCTACGAGGCTGGCCTGCGCCCCGGGGATCAGATCCTCGCCTTCAACGGAGAGTCGGTGGACACCTGGGACGAGCTGACCGCGCTGATCCGGGAATCCGCCGATGAGTCCAGCGAGGTCACCTACCTCCGCGCCGGCGACGAGACCACCACCACGCTGACTCCGATCCTCACCGAGCGTCCCATCTCCGACGGGCTGGGCCGGGCCCAGCGAGACGACGACGGCGCGCTGATCACCGAACCGGTGGGCTTCATCGGGATGGGCGCCGACCAGGAGATGGTCCAGGAGCCCTTCTGGGAGGCCGGACCGATGGTCTGGGAGCAGTCCAAGGCGGTGGGCGCCGTCGTCGCGAACCTGCCGGTGCGCCTCTACGACGTCGCCGTGTCCACCTTCACCTCCGCCGAGCGGGACCCGGACGGGCCGCTCTCGGTGGTCGGGGTGGGCCGGATCGCCGGGGAGCTCTCCGCGCAGGAGCAGATCCCGCTGGAGTCCCGCTTCGCCTCGCTGATCTCCCTGGTCGCAGGGGTCAACGTGGCGCTGATGGTGTTCAACCTGATCCCGCTGCTGCCGCTGGACGGCGGCCACGTCGCCGGCGCGCTGTATGAGAGTCTGCGTCGCCGCCTCGCGAAGCTGATGGGGCGTCCGGATCCGGGGCCCTTCGACATCTCCAAGCTGCTGCCGCTGACCTATGTCGTCGCCGGAATGTTGTTGGTCATGGGCGTGTTGTTGATCTATGCGGACATCGTGAACCCCATCCGTCTCTTCGAGTAGCCGCGTCCGCGCCGAGCGGTACCATGGGAGAGGCGGGGAACCCCCGCCGATGTCCGAAGAAGATGTACCAGAATCTGACGTCTGATCGACGTCAACGCCAAGATCCACCAGGAGAGTCTGTGCCCGCGATCAACCTCGGAATGCCCTCCGCTCCGCCACCAGTGCTGGCGCCGCGCCGGAAGACGCGCAACTTCCACGTCGGATCGGTTGGCGTGGGCAGTGATCACCGGGTCTCGGTCCAGTCGATGACGACCACCAAGACCCACGACATCAACGGCACCCTGCAGCAGATCGCCGAGCTGACCGCCTCCGGCTGTGACATCGTCCGCGTGGCCTGCCCCACGGACAAGGACGCCGAGGCGCTGAAGATCATCGCGATGAAGTCGCAGATCCCGGTGATCGCCGACATCCATTTCCAGCCCAAGTACGTGTTCGCCGCCATCGAGGCCGGCTGCGGGGCTGTGCGCGTGAATCCCGGCAACATCCGTCAGTTCGACGACAAGGTCGGCGAGATCGCCAAGGCCGCCAGCGACGCCGGCGTCTCCATCCGCATCGGCGTCAACGCCGGATCCCTGGACAAGCGGGTCATGGACAAATACGGCAAGGCCACGCCCGAGGCGCTGGTCGAGTCCGCCGTCTGGGAGGCCTCGCTGTTCGAGGAACACGGCTTCCACGACTTCAAGATCTCGGTCAAGCACAACGACCCGGTGATCATGGTCCAGGCCTACCAGATGCTCGCCGAGCGCGGCGACTGGCCCCTGCACCTGGGCGTCACCGAGGCCGGGCCCGCCTTCCAGGGCACCATCAAGTCCTCCGTGGCCTTCGGCGCGCTGCTCGCCCAGGGCATCGGCGACACCATCCGCGTCTCGCTCTCCGCCCCGCCGGCCGAAGAGGTCAAGGTGGGCAACCAGCTGCTGGAGTCGCTGAACCTGCGCCCGCGCAAGCTTGAGATCGTCTCCTGCCCCTCCTGTGGACGCGCCCAGGTCGACGTCTACACCCTCGCCGACGACGTCACCGCCGGACTCGAAGGCATGACCGTGCCGCTGCGCGTGGCCGTCATGGGCTGCGTGGTCAACGGACCCGGCGAGGCCCGCGACGCGGACCTCGGCGTGGCCTCCGGCAACGGCAAGGGCCAGATCTTCGTCAAGGGCGAGGTCATCAAGACCGTGCCCGAGGACCAGATCGTCGAGACCCTGATCGAAGAAGCCAACCGGCTGGCCGAAGAAATGGAACGCGAATCCGATGGAGATGCTCAGGCAGCGAGTGCCCCTGTGGTCTCCGTCAGCTGACGCCGCAGCCGCCCGCGTGCACCGCGCCACCCGCGGAGAGGTCCGTGTGCTCGGGCACGGGGACACCCCTGCGCTGGAGAAGCTGCTCGCCGCCGACCCGGTGGCCAACGTCTCGGTCACAGCCACGGTGCGTGCCCGCCAGACCGCCGGGCCCGGCAAGGGACGCAACGGCCCCGTGGTGCTCGGGATCGATGGTGAGAACGGCCTGCTGGCCGCCTGTTGGACGGGAAGCAACATCATCCCCGTGGCTGCCACCGCGGGCCAGGGGGAGCTCTTCGGGGTGGCGGTCGGTGCGATGCGCCGGCGGGTGGCCTCGATCTACGGCGCCGCCGAGGCGTCGCTGAAGCTCTTCGACGCCACCGGCTGGACCGGTGCGCGCGACGTGCGGCCCGATCAGCCGCTGATGTCGATCACCGAACCCTCAGCGGTGGCGCCGCTGCCCGGGGCTCGACTCTCTCAGTCTGGGGACTTCCCCCGGGTGGAGAAGGCCAGTGCGGCCATGTTCACCGAAGAGCTTGGATTCTCGCCCTACGCCCAGGGCGCGAGTCAGTACCGGGAGCGCGTGCGCGGACTCATCAACTCCGGACACTCGATCATCGCGGTGGACCCGGGGTCCTCCGAGATCGTCTTCAAGGCGGACTTCGGCGCGGTCAGCCCCGAGGTGGTCCAGGTCCAGGGCGTCTGGGTGCGGCCCAGCCACCGCGGACGCGGCCTCGCCGGTCCGGGAATGGCCGCCGTCGTCGAGCACGGACTCAAGCTGGCGCCCACGGTGAGCCTGTACGTGAACAGCTACAACACGGCGGCGATTCGAACCTACGAGCGTGTTGGATTCACCCAGGTGGGGACCTTCGCGACCATACTGTTCTAGATGACTTCCTTCCCATCCACCTTTGCTGCACGGCTGCGCCGCCGCTCCACCGCAGGGGCCGCGGCCGGGCTCCTCGGGGTGCTGGTGCTCACCGGCTGTGAGACCTCCACCGCAGAGCCGGAAGGGACCCCGGCGGCCGAGTCAAGCACCAGCAACGAGGGCCTCGCGCCGCAGGTCCCGGAGCCCTCCGGTAACCAGCTCACCCATGATGAGATGCGCGAGCAGCTCGCCGCCCGGTATCCGGACGCCGCGCTGAGCGACACCACAGACTATTGGGCCGGACTGCGCGACATCGAGACCGAGCTGCAGCGACTGGTGGTCGACCCGCCGGAGTGCAAACAGTTCGTGGTGCGCTCGGCCGTGCCGGTGCCCGCAGGAGCGCTGGTCGCCTACGCCGACGGGCTCGCCGAGGGCGGATCCGAAGATGCTGAGGGCGGAACTGAAGACGGTCCTGAAGACGAGGAAGATGTTGCCGAGTCGACAGAGGGTGCTCCGGAAGCCGGCGCCTTCCACGGCGAGGCTCGCGTCCAGCTGGTCAGCACCGAGGAAGAGGACTCCGAAGGTGAAGGCGACGCTGGCTCAGAGGGTGAAGGCGACGCTGGCTCAGAGGGCGACGGCGATGCTCCGGATCCTGAGAACGCGGAGGACGGGAACGCTGAGAACAGCGGCTCTGAGAACAGCGACTCCGAGAACAGTGATTCTGAGGGTGGCGATTCCGAGGGCAGCGACTCTGAGGACGAGGACGAGCCTGAGCCGGAACCTATCACCGTCGAGCTGCCGTCGGAGCGCCAGGCGCTGATCCTCACCTTCCGGGACTGGCGCGCCGCCGATGCCCACCTTGCGGCGGAGCAGGACGGGGTCGAGTCCTGCGACTCCTACACCGCGAGCCGCGGAGGTGAGGACTCGGAGGAGACCTCCACCTCGGTGGACCTCGTCGACGTGTCCTCCACCGCCGACGCCGCGCTCGGCGCCTCATCGCGAATCACGTCCGACGGCGACCGGGAAGACAACCTCGCCGTCACCCTGCGCAGCGGTTCGCACATCGTCACGGTGACAGCCCCGCTGAGCGAGGCCCTCGACGAGCAGGAGGCCGAGGTCGCCGCCGAAGAGCTCCAGGCCGAAGCCGCCGAACTCCTCGAAAGCCTCGACTGATCCTCAGAGCCGAAGATCAGCCGAAGAGGTCCATCGCCACGTCGTAGCCGAGCTTGAGGACCAGGGCGAAGACCACCACCAGGAACACCACCCGGATGAACTTCGAACCCTTCGCGATCGCCATCCGTGCACCGAGATAGCCGCCGGCCATGTTCGCCGCACCGAGCACCAGCCCGAGGCCGATGAACACGTGCCCGGCGGGGAAGAAGTAGAGCAGCGCGCCGAGGTTGGTCGCGACGTTGACCACCTTGGCCTGGGCCGAGGAGTTCAAGAAGTTGTAGCCCAGCACGGTGACCAGCGCGATGACCAGGAAGGTCCCGGTGCCCGGGCCGAGCACGCCGTCGTAGAAGCCGATGATCAGTCCGATCGTCACCGCGCGGGCCAGGTGCCCCATCCCCGCGTAGCGCAGCTTCTCCAGCTGGCCCACCTGGGGCTTCACGGCGGTGAACACGCCCACGCCGATCAGCGCGAGCAGGATGAGTGGCAGGATGATCCGCTCGGGGAGCGAGGCGGCGACCACCGCGCCGCCGTAGCTGGCCAGCAGGGCCGCCGCGGCCATCGGCAGCGCCGTGGTCATCGAGGGCTTGACCCGTCGCGCATAGGTGATCGCCGACGTCGTGGTCCCGAAGATCGACCCGAGCTTGTTGGTGGCGAGCGCCTGGACCGGAGTGATGCCCGGGACCATGAGCAGCGCCGGCAGCTGGAGCAGCCCGCCGCCGCCGACGACGGCGTCCACCCACCCGGCTGCGAAGCCCGCCGCGATCAGCAGCAGCAGAGTGACCCAGGTGATCTCGAGGCCGCCGCCGATCAAGAGATCGGTTGCGGCCTCGAGGACTTCGTTCAGCGCAGGCCCTTGACGTGTTCGAGCACCGCCGCCGCGGCTTCGGCCACAGGGACCTCAGAGGACTCACCGGAGCGGCGATCCTTGAGCTCGATGGTGCCGTTCTTCAATCCGCGGCCCACGGTGACCAGCATCGGGACCCCGAGCAGCTCGGCGTCGCCGAACTTCACACCGGGGGAGACCTTGGGACGATCATCGTAGATCGCCGTCAGGCCAGCGTCTTCGAGCTCACCGATCAGCGTCTCGGCCGCGGCGTAGATCTCTTCCCCCTTGCCCGTGGCGACCAGGTGCACGTCGGCCGGGGCGATGGCACGCGGCCAGATCAGGCCCTTGTCATCGTGGGTGGCCTCGGCGATGGCGGCCAGGGCGCGGGTCACGCCGAAGCCGTAGGAGCCCATGGTCACGGTGGCGAGCTTGCCGTTGACGTCGAGGACCTGCAGGCCCAGTGCCTCGGCGTAGCGGGTGCCGAGGTGGAAGATGTGGCCCATCTCGATGCCGCGACGGGTGCGCAGCGGTCCGGAGCCGTCCGGGGCCGGGTCGCCGGCTTCGACGACCACGGACTCGATGACGCCGTCCCAGCCGAAGTCGCGCCCGGCGACGAGGCCGAACACGTGCTGGTCGGTCTCATTGGCGCCGGTGATCCAGCTGGTGCCGGACACCACACGGGGATCCACCAGGTAGCTGATGCCGGTGCTGCCGGCGTCGCCGAGCACGGGAGCGTCCAGGGAGATGCCGGGGCCGATGTAGCCGCGCACCAGTCCGGGGTTCTTCTTCAGGTCCGCCTCGTTCGCAGCCTCCAGGGCGACCTCGCCGCCCACACCGATCAGGCTGCCGATGGTGGCCTCGGCGCGTTTGAGGTCGACCTCTCGGTTACCGGGCACGCCGAGCACCACGATCCGACGGGTCCCGTCCGGGAGCACCGCCGCGACGACGACGTTCTTGAGCGTGTCGGCTGAGGTCCATGCGCGGTCTGCGCGGGGCTGGTGGGTGTTCGCGGCGTCGACCAGGGTGGCGATGGTGTCGGTGCCGGGGGTGTGGTGGACTTCAGCTGCCGGAAGCTCGGAGAAGTCCAGCGGCTCGGGAGCCGGCGTGGTCACCGCCTCGACGTTGGCGCGGAACCCGCCGTCGGACTCCACGAAGGTGTCTTCGCCGATGTCACAAGGGAAGAGGAACTCCTCGGAGGCCGAGCCGCCCATGGCGCCGGACTGCGCGTTGACCGGGACCACGGGCAGGCCGAGGCGGTCGAAGATGCGCAGATAGGCCTCGCGGTGGGCGGCGTAGGCCGCAGCCTGGTCCTCCTCGGTCAGCGCGAAGGAGTAGGAATCCTTCATGATGAATTCGCGGCCGCGGAGCAGTCCTGCCCGGGGGCGCGCTTCGTCGCGGTACTTGTTCTGGATCTGATAGATCGAGAGCGGCAGGTCCTTATAGGAGCTGTAGAGATCTTTCACCAGCAGGGTGAAGACCTCCTCATGGGTGGGGGCCAGCAGGTAGTCCGCGTCCTTGCGGTCCTTGAGCCTGAAGATCCCGTCGCCGTAGTCGTCCCATCGCCCGGTCGCCTCGTAGGGCTCCTTGGGCAGCAGCGCCGGGAAGTGCACCTCCTGGGCGCCGATCCGGTCCATCTCCTCACGGACGATCGTCTCGATCTTCCGCAGCACGCTCAGGCCCAGCGGCAGCCAGGTGTAGACGCCCGGGGCGGCGCGGCGGATGTAGCCGGCGCGGACCAGCAGCTGGTGGCTGGCGACCTCGGCGTCGGCCGGGTTGTCGCGCAGCGTGCGGAGGAACAGATGAGACATACGGAGCGGCACAGGTGAACTCGTTTCCGGTGAGGGATCTTCTACCGGCCCAAGTCTAAGGGTCGCTCGTCCCCTGGCCGTTTTACCTCCCCTTGCGTGGATCACCGGAGTGACGGTCCTGGCGGTAATTCACGCAAGCCCCGGTAAAACGCCGGGTGGGAGAGTTCTCCACAGACGAGGAGGTCCAGCCCTGCTCACCGACGTAGCGGGGCAGGCTTCTGCCATGACCACGCAGATGACTCCTCGGCAGGCGCCGCAGCAGTCCGACCCCGGGCTCTCCCACCCCCGGCCGCCGGATGCGAAACTCCTGCGCGCCAAGGACCTCTGGGACTCTTCCGGGTCTCCCACGCTCCTCGATGCGGGGCAGTGGCTCGAGGTCGAGGACATCGGACGCAGACTCAGTGCCATGGTGGACGCCGGAGCGCTGCTGCGCCTCCGCCGAGGCATCTATATCGATCCCTCCACGTGGCTGCAGACCGCTCCCTGGGATCGCCATCTGATCGCCGCCGCCGCGGTGACCCTGCAAGCGCCGCACACCCATTTCTGCAGGACCACCGCGCTGGCCATGCACGGGTTCGATCTGCTGCGGCCTCCCGACGCAGTCACAGTGCGCACGGCGCGCAACGACGCCACCGGTCTCCATTCGGCACCAGCACTGACCGGCCGGGCCTCCGCCTCTGCAGTGGAGCGGCTGCTCCGGGCGCACTCCGAGGCGGACGGCGGCCCGCGACGTCGCGCAGCGCTGAGCGCGATCGGCACTCGCCACCACCAATACCCGCGCGCCTTCCGGGACGAGCTGCGCGAGGGTCTTGGGCAGGCATGGGTGCAGCACTACGAATCCGCCCTGATTCGCCAGCAGTTCCCCGCCCCGGAAGGCTTCGATCCATCCATCACTGCTGGGATGTGGACCTGGCTGGAGCCGCTGGGACTCGTGCTCGCCGATACCGTGCCGCGGATGAGCTTCGCTGAGGCGGTCGCGGTGCTCGATACCTACCGGGCCGGCCGCTTCGGCGCGGAGGCCGAGCCGGGCGGCACGCTCCCCGCCGTCGAACCCTGGCTCCAGCTGGTGACCTCCGCGCGGGGTCGAACGCGCTGGGCGGCGGCCTGGGAGTTCGCCGACGCCGGCGCGGAGTCTGCGGGGGAGTCCTGGGCCCGGGTGCGTATGGCCGAACTGGGGTTCGCGGCGCCGGAGCTGCAGCGAAGATTCCTGCTCCCCGATGGTTCCACCTGCAGGACTGACTTCTACTGGAAGGGTCCAGGCGTGGTGGGCGAGTTCGACGGGCTGAAGAAGTACCTCGGGTCGGCGATGCTCTCCGGCTCCAGCCCCGGACAGGTCGTGGTCGCGGAGAAGCATCGCGAAGACGGACTGCGCGCGCTCGGGCTCAAGGTGGTGCGTTTCACCTGGGCCGATCTGGCGGACCCGATTCGCCTCCAACGACTGCTCAGCGCCGCAGACGTCCCGCTGACGGGGCGTTTTACCGGCGCTGACGTGTTCTACCGGGACAACCGTCGGGCCGGTCGAACACGGAGGGCCCGGTAAAATGGGAGGGGAGGTTCAGGCACAATGGAGACGCACCGAAGACCACCACCGTTAGGACCGTCATGGCCACCGCCCCACGCCCCACCGGAGATCAGCGCTTCAAGGACGCCCGCGCCGCGAAGATCGCGGAGCTGATCACCCCGACGATCACCGCGCAGGGGCTCTACCTCGAAGAGATCGAGCTCGCCGCCAACGGGCCCACCACTACGCTGAAGGTCTCGGTGGACCTGCTCAGCGGCACCGAGCAGGTGGATCTGGACACCATCGCCGAGCTCTCCCAGGCCATCTCGGCCCGCTTCGACGAGGACGACGTCCTCCCCGAGCTCGACACCTACGACCTGGAGGTCTCCACCCCCGGTGCGACCCGCCCGCTCACCGAGCCGCGGCATTTCGAGCGGAATATCGGCCGGCTGCTGGAGATCACGCAGACCGGCCACAGCCCGATCCTGGCCCGGCTCCAGTCAGTCAGCGACGACGCGATCACGGTGGTCGAGCAGAAGCCGGCCCCCAAGAAGGGGATGCCGGTGAAGTACGGTGATCCCGCGGAGATCGCTTTCGCGGCGATCACCCACGCACGAGTGCAGGTAGAGTTTTCCCACACGCAGTAGATACTGGCTTAACCGGAGGCACAAGTGGATATCGATATGAGCGCACTGCGCATGCTTGTCAAAGAGCGCGAGATCCCGTTGCAGCGGCTGATCCCCGCCATCGAACAGGCGCTGGTGCTGGCTTACCACAAATCGCCCGGCGCACTGCAGCACGCCCGGGCTGAGATCGATCAGTCCACCGGTCATGTCACGGTGTGGGCCAAGGAGCAGGACGAGGACGGCACCTTCATCGGTGAGTTCGACGACACCCCCCGGGACTTCGGCCGGGTCGCCGCCTCCACCGCGCGCCAGGTGATCATGCAGCGGATCCGCGACGCCGAGGACGATCAGGTCCTGGGCCAGTTCAAGGGCCGCGAGGGCGAGCTGATCTCGGGCACCATCCAGCAGGGCCGCAACCCGAACATGGTCCAGGTCGACCTGGGCAGCGTCGAGGCGCTGCTGCCCCCGCAGGAGCACGTCCCCGGCGAGGAATACATCCACGGCAACCGGATCCGCGCCTTCGTCGTCGACGTCCACCGCGGCATGCGCGGACCCTCCATCACGCTCTCGCGCTCCCACCCGGGCCTGGTGAAGAAGCTCTTCGAACACGAGGTTCCCGAGATCGCCGACGGCTCGGTGGAGATCACCGCCATCGCCCGCGAGGCCGGGCACCGCACCAAGATCGCGGTGCGCGCCCACCAGTCCGGGATCAACGCCAAGGGTGCCTGCATCGGCTCCATGGGGTCCCGCGTCCGGGCGGTCATGAACGAGCTCAACGACGAGAAGATCGACATCATCGATCACTCCGACGACGCCGCAGAGTTCATCGGCCACGCGCTCTCACCCTCGAAGGTGAAGTCGGTGACCATCCTGGACGAGGCCACCCGCAGCGCCCGCGTGGTCGTGCCGGACTACCAGCTCTCACTGGCCATCGGCAAAGAGGGCCAGAACGCCCGGCTCGCCGCGAAGCTCACCGGCTGGCGGATCGACATCGTCTCCGACGCTACCCTCGCCGCATCCTGAGCCGCCGCCGGCTTCCACGTTTCTGCTCGACGCCGTCAGAAGGGGTAGACTGTCATGGTTCCAGTGCGTACCTGTATCGGCTGTCGCCGTGAGGTCGCTCAGGACAAGGCAATAAGGCTCGCACTCACCGCAGCCCAGAACGCCGAGCCCGCACCGCCCCTGGTGGTGTGGGACACCGACCGGGCCCTACCCGGACGAGGCGCCTGGCTGCACCGGCAGCGCGAGTGCCTCGAGACCGCGCTCAAGCGCAAGGCCTTCAACCGGGCCTTCCGCCGGACCGTGGACCCGAGGATGCTCGATCTGCACGACATTATTGGCACCGACGGCTGACGCCGCCTCCGCCGCAGCAATGCGACGGATGCGCGGGGGAGACCAGAAAGCGGGTTCAGAGAGATGGATCCCCGATGAAGACTGACGCATGAGTTCGCAGCGATGACCCATCACAGCGACTCCGTCACGGTTTCAGAACTGTTCAAACGGCCTTCGCCGATGAACCGCTGACATCAGCCCCGCTGGTGCCAGCGGGGAAGCGTGGGCCAGATTAAGGAGAAATGTGGCCAAGGCCCGCGTACACGAGCTCGCCAAAGAGCTCGGCATCACCTCGAAAGAAGCCCTCGCGAAACTGCAGGGCATGGGCGAATTTGTGAAGTCGCCCTCCTCCACCGTGGAACCCCCGGTGGCGAAGAAGCTGCGCCAGGCATTCCCTGACGCCAAGCCCGCCGCCGACGCCCCCGCGTCCAACGGTGCTGCCCGCCCAGGTCCGAAGAAGTCCGACGGCGCCTCCGCGCCCGCCGCTGACAG
>NZ_JBIMEY010000009.1:0-98702 GCF_051262655.1 Nesterenkonia maliinae
CAGTCTTCGAGGGCAAGTCCTATGTGATCTTCTCCTTCCTCTTCGGGCTCTCCTTCGTGCTGCAGTGGAGCGCCGCGCATCGCGCGCGCGTCAGCGAGGTCGCCCGTTCGCAGCGCCGCTTCACCGGCCTGGTGATCTTGGGGATCCTGCACGGGATCTTCCTCTTCGTCGGGGACATCCTGCTCGCCTACGCGGTGCTGGGCTTCGCGCTGCTGGGAATGCGCAGGATCCGGACCCGGACCGCGCTGCTGCTCGCCGCCGGGCTCTGGGCTGCGGTGGCTTTGGCGATCCTGGGCCTGGGGGCGCTGACCTGGGCGATGGAGTCCTCGGGAATGATGGACCCGGCCATGATGGACAGCGACGCAGCGGCGAACTCGGGACTCCTCGTCCCGGCCGATGAGGCGCGCGCGGACTATACCGGCGGACTGGGCAGCTACCTGGCGTTCCAGCTCAGCGCCTATGCGCTGGTGGCGCCCTCGATGCTCTTGGTGCAGGGCCCGATGGCCTTCGCCGCGTTCCTGCTCGGGCTGGTTCTCGGACGCGCCCAGATGATGGAACGCATCCTCGCTGGAGAGATCCCGACGACGCGGCTCGTCGCGATCATGCTTCCCGCCCTCGCCGTGGGAGGCTCGCTCAGCGTGACCGCCGCCTGGATGGTCTGGGGCGCAGAAACGGGCAGACTCGGGGCGGAGACGCTCAGCGCGGGGCTGATCTTCCTGGCCGGACCGGTGCAGGCCACCGGCTATGTGCTCGCGGCGCTGCTGATCCTGCGCCATCGTGGGTTCGGCTGGCTGGTGCGCATCCTGGCCCCGGCCGGGCGGATGTCGCTGAGCAACTATCTGGGCCAGTCCCTGGCGCTGGCGCTGCTGTTCTCCGCGCTGGGGGCCCCGCTGGGCCTGGGCCTGGCGGGCCAGCTCAGTGCGAGCCAGGTGGGCGCCGTCGTCGTCCTGCTCTGGCTGACGCAGCTGGGGATCTCACACCTGTGGCTGCGCTTCTTCGCCCGCGGCCCGGTGGAAGCTCCGCTGCGCGCCTGGACCTACGCGGCCACGCCGTTTCCCGTGAAACCAGCGGCACAGGATCATCCTTCAGCGTGATGCGCACCGCAGCGGGCGGATCTAGCGTGGAGGAATGATCACAGCCAGCGGCCTGAGCAAGACCTACGGGAGCCGAACCGCGGTGGACGGGATCAGCTTCGCGCTGGAGCCGGGCCGGGTCACCGGCTTCCTGGGGCCCAACGGAGCCGGGAAGTCCACCACCATGCGACTGGCCATGGGGCTGGATCGCCCCAGCGCCGGGCAGATCACCATCAACGGCAGGCCCCTCAGGGAGCATCGCGCCCCGCTGCGTGAGGTCGGCGCGGTGCTCGACGCACGCGCGAGCCACCCGGGGTGGACCGGGGAGCAGCAGCTGCGCATCCTCGCCGCGACCCACGCCATTCCCAAGGCCCGGGTCCAGGAGGTCATCGAGATGACCGGACTCAGCTCGGTGGCCTCCCGACGGATCAAGGGCTACTCCCTGGGGATGAGTCAGCGGCTGGGGATCGCGGCGGCGATGCTGGGCGACCCCGGGGTGCTGATCTTCGACGAACCCATCAACGGCCTCGACCCCGAAGGTGTGCGCTGGGTCCGTCAGCTGGTCCGCCGGCTCGCCGCGCAGGGCCGCACGGTGTTCATCTCCTCACATCTGATGTCGGAGATGGCGCAGACCGCCGATCACCTCATCGTGCTCGGGCAGGGCCGGATCATCGCTGATCAGCCGCTGGGCGACTTCATCGACGCCGCCGGGGAGACCCGGGTGCTGGTCCGCACCGAGGATTCACCGACGCTGATGGCCGCGCTCGCCGGCGCGGACGTCACACTGGTCTGTCGGGACGCCGAGACCTTCGAGGTGCGCGGCCTCGACCCTCGCAGCATCGGCCGCCGGGCCCTGGAGCTGGGCGTGGTGGTCCATGAGCTGACCCCGCTGCACTCTTCCCTGGAGGACTCCTACCTCAAGCTGACCGGGGACTACGTCGAACACCGCTCCGGAGGACTCGCATGAACGCCAACATCTCCCGCGCCCCGGGCAGCACCAGCCCCGCCACCGGCAGCATCGCTCCGACCCCCGCCTCGGCTGCGGCGCTGGGCACCGCGGAGCTGAGCATCTCCGGAGCGCTGCGCGCCGAATGGATGAAGCTGACCAGCCTGCGGCTGAACTGGTGGCTGAGCCTCGCCGCGCTGGGACTGATCCTCGTCACCCTGGTCGCCACCGTGCTGAGCACCCACTACCTGCTGGCCGAGAACTCGCCGCAGGGGGCCGAGGCGCAGCTGACCGGGCTTGCCCTCTTCGAGAACGTCTTCTCGAGCTTCACCCTGGTCACCCTGCTCATGGGCGCGCTCGCGGCGGTCGCGATCACCGGCGAGCACACCTCCGGCTCGATCCGGTCCTCGCTGTCCGCCGTGCCGAACCGCACCATGTTCTTCGCCGCCAAGCTGCTCGCGGTCTGCGGCTTCATCGCCGCGCTGACGGCCGCCCTGGTGGTGCTCTGCTTCCTGGTGCTGCTGCCGATGGCCGGCTTCTACGACATCCTCCCCCCGCTGCTGGATCCGGGGCTCTGGTGGATGATCGTGAGCAACTGGGCGGTGGTGATCGTCACCGCCTCGCTCGGCTTCGGGCTCGGCGCGCTGCTGCGCAGCACCGCCGGCGCGGTGGTCACCTACTGCCTGCTGCTCTTCAGCGGACCGATCGCGCTGGGACTGTTGATGGCGATCACGGGCTACGCACAGTGGGTCGAGGAGCTGGCACGGTTCGAGATCTTCCAGCTTCAGCGCCAGTTCATCGGCGGGACCGCCTCCATGGGCACTGATCTGCCGGTGCCCCTGGCCGGTGCGCTGCTGCTGGTCTGGGCCGGCGTCGTCCTGATCCCGGGATGGCTGCTGTTCACCCGCCGCGATGCCTGAGCCGCGCCCTCCGGTCTCCGGTCCTCGGTCTTCGTCCACTGGGCTGGGCCTGAGTGGGAGCCGCGTGCCGACGGGCTCGGTAGAGTCGATGCCGTGATCAACCAGGCGCTCTCCGAAGCATCCGCAGGGCAGGCGATGCCCCCCGGCTTCGAAGACCTCGCCATCGCGCGGCGGCACGGCCTGCGCGGCTGGTTCCGCCGGCATCCGAAGTCGATGAACGCGGTGGTCATCGGCGTCTATGTGCTGCTGACCCTGTGGGTCTACCCCTACGCGTTCTACGATCTGGGCAACGGGGCGCTGTGGCTGCTGATCGGCTACGGCGTCATCGTCGCTGCGCTGTGCTTCCGCCGCTCACATCCGCTCAGCGTGCTCGTGCTGGTGGCCCTCGCCGAGGCCGCGCTGCTGCTCTTCTACCCCTGGCAGGGCGTGCAGATGTGGGGTCTGTGCTTTGCCGCCTATGCCGTGGCGCTGCGGTGCGGCCTGCTGATCGGGCTGATCACGGGGCTGCCCGCCTGCGTGCTGGGCTATCTGACGTTCCTGCGCACCGACATCTGGTCGGAGCGGCACGGCCCGAGCTGGTGGATGGAGAACTACTACGACCCGATGGGGCTCACCGAGTTCGAATCCCTGAGCATCCTGGCGGTGATGATGTTCTTCACCGTCGGGATCTCTGCCGGCATCGGCGCCGCCGTGCGGCGCGGTCACCGTCACGAGGAGGAGGTCCTGGAGTGGGCCCGGCGCAGCCAGCAGCTGGCGCAGGTGGCCGAGCGCAACCGGATCGCCCGCGAGATGCACGATGTGATCGCCCACTCGCTCTCCGTGATGATCTCGCTGGCCGACGGCGCCCGGATCGTGGCGCGCAAGGACCCGCACCGCGCCGGAGAGGTCCTGGAGGAGCTCTCCGCCACCGGCCGCACCGCGCTGGGAGACATGCGGCGGGTCATCGGCGTGCTGCGCGAGGGCGAAGATGTCGGTGCCGCCCGACGCCCCATCGGAGAATCTCTGGAGGATCTCTATGAGAACTTCCGCCAGGCGGGCCTGCCGCTGACCGTGAGCCTCACCGGACCCTCCATGCCCGAGGACGCCGGCTTCGGGCTCACGGTCCACCGAATCATCCAGGAGTCGCTGACCAACGTGCTGCGCTATGGACGCCAGGTCACCGAGGTGGCGGTGCAGATCGAGCACCGCCCCGGCCCTACGTTGAAGGAGTCGCGACGGCTGCGCGCGGAGGGGCTCAGCACGGCGGACCAGGCGGCGCTGGGGATGCCGGCCACCGGACAGGTGGTGCTCACGATCACCGACGACGGCGTGCACCCCACCCCCGGGGAGCGCCGGGAATCGGTGGGAAGCGGCCAGGGCATCCATGGCATGGAGGAGCGCGCCGGCTTCTACAGCGGTTCGGTCTACGCAGGCCCGGCACCGCGCCGGGGCTGGATGGTGCGCGCGGTGCTGGAACCGCCGCAGAAAGGATGACCAGGTGAACAACCACCACGATGACGACGCGGCACGCCCCGCACGCCCCGAGGCGGCTCCGCCCGGGGATCAGCCGCGCGGCGGCCCGCTGAAGGTGATGCTGGTCGATGACCAGCACCTGCTGCGCATGGGCTTCCGACTGATCCTCGAGGGTGAGGACGACCTGGAGGTCGTGGCCGAGGCCGCCGACGGGATCGAGGCGCTTCAGACGCTGGGCGCGCTGCCCGAGGCGCAGCGCCCCGACGTGGTGCTCATGGACGTGCGGATGCCTCGGATGGACGGCATCGAGGCCACCACGGAGGTGGTCGCGCAGTTCCCGCAGACCCGCGTGATCATCCTGACCACTTTTGACCTGGACGAATACGCCTTCTCCGGCCTCCAGGCCGGCGCGAGCGCCTTCCTGCTCAAGGACGTCACCCCGGAGGACCTGGTCCACGCCGTGCGCGTGGTCGCAGAGGGCGACGCCGTGGTGGCTCCGCGGATCACCCAGCGGCTGCTGGAGGTCTACCTGCGCGGAGGGGCCCCGACCGCGCCGTCAGCCCCGCAGAGCGGCGCCGGGGAAGCTCGCGGCGCTCGCGGAGGTGCCGACGGCACCCCACCGGGTGCCGGAGTTTCAGATGCGGGCATTGCGGCGGAGGCCGGCGCAGCGCGACCGCTGCCCGACGGTCGAATGATCGCCGAGGCGATGGATGACGGAGTCCCCCGCGAACCGCTGACCCAGCGCGAGACCGAGATGCTCTTCGCCGTGGCCGAGGGCCTCTCCAACGCGGAGATCGCCGCGAGGTTCTTCCTCTCCGAGGCCACGGTCAAGACCCATGTGCGTCGAATCCTGACCAAGCTGCAGCTGCGGGACCGGGTGCAGGCAGTGGTCTACGTGTTCCAGACCGGACTCCTCGGACCGCTCTGAGGCTGTGGAGCCAGAGGGCTGATTAGGATGGCGGGCATGACAGCACAAGAGCTCATCGCAGACCTGGCCGCCTACGTGACTGCCTCGCCGTCGTCCTATCACGCGGCGGACGTCGCGGCGCAGCGCCTGGTCAGCGCCGGATTCACGCAGCTAGGTGAGCACCAGGACTGGCCCGCCGCTCCCGGGCGCTACGTGGTGGTCCGCGACGGCGCCGTGCTGGCCTGGGTGGTGCCGGCCGGAGCCGCCCCGACCACCCCGCTGCGGATCCTCGGCGCGCATACCGATTCTCCCGGGTTCAAGCTCAAGCCCAAGTCCACGCTGATCAGTCAGGGCTGGCTGCAGGCCGGCGTCGAGGTCTACGGCGGACCGCTGCTGAACTCCTGGCTGGACCGGGAGCTTTGCCTCGCCGGACGCCTGGTCACCCGTGACGGCGCCACCCACCTGGCCTCCACCGGCCCCGTGGCCCGGATCCCACAACTGGCCATCCACCTGGACCGCCAGGTCAACGAGGGGCTCAAGCTCGGCAAACAGACGCACACCAGCCCGATCCTGGGACTCGCCGGCTCCGCCGAGCAGGCCGCCGCCGCCGACGTGCTTGCCCTGCTGGCCGCCTCTGCCGGGGTTGATCCCGCCGAAGTCGACGGCTACGACGTGGTCCTCGCCGACACCCAGGCCCCGGCGACCTTCGGCGCGGCGGCGGAGTTCCTCGCCTCGAGCCGGCTGGACAACCTCTCCTCGGTCCACGCCGGTCTCAGCGCCCTGATCCAGACCGCCGAGGCCGCCGAGACCGGTGCGGTCATCCCGATGCTCGCGGCCTTCGACCACGAGGAGCTGGGCTCGGCCTCGCGCTCCGGCGCCGCGGGACCGTTCCTGGAAGAGGTGCTCGGACGGATCTACGAGGGCCTCGGCCGCGCGGCGGGCCAGTCCGGCGCCACCGCCACCCAGCGCGCCCAGGCGCTGGCCGCCTCCTGGCACCTCTCCAGCGATGCCGGGCACGCCGTGCACCCGAACTACTCCGAACGCCACGACCCGGCGAACCGCCCGCTGCCCAACGGCGGCCCGCTGCTGAAGATCAACGCCAACCAGCGCTACACCACCGACGCCCCGGGCGCGGCGATGTGGGCCCAGGTCTGCCGAGCCGCCGGGGTGCCCACCCAGGAGTTCGTCTCCAACAACGACCTCCCCTGCGGCTCCACCATCGGCCCGATCACCGCCACCCGACTGGGGATCCGCACCGTCGACGTCGGGATCGCGCTGCTCTCGATGCACTCCGCCCGCGAGATGTGCGGAGTCGAGGACCTCGCTCACCTCAGGGACGCGGTGGCGAGCTTCTTCACCACCTCGCTGAACAGCTGAGCGGGTTCGTTCGTCACGCTCGCGCAAAGCCGGTATCATTGTGCAGGTTGTCTGACCTGGTTTCCGCCTGCCCTCATGCCGAGGGCAGATGGACGGGCTCAGATGCAGATGCAGATAGACCCTCCTGTTACGGAAATCCCGTGACCGCAAGGCCAAAGGAGGTGGGTTAACACAATGCGTCACTATGAACTGATGGTGCTCGTCGACCCCGAGGTTGACGAGCGCACCGTGGAACCGACTCTCGGCAAGTACATGGAGGTCGTCAAGAAGGACGGCGGCACCGTGGACAACGTCGATGTCTGGGGCCGTCGCCGCCTGGCTTACGAGATCCAGAAGAAGACGGAAGCGGTCTACGCCGTCGTCAACTTCCACTCGACTCCTGACGCCGCCGCCGAGCTCGACCGACTGCTGCGCCTGAACGAGACGATCATGCGCACCAAGATCACCCGCCCCGAGGAACAGAAGATCGATTAATCCTCCAGGTGGTCTATCCACCTGTCAGGGCGAACCAGCAACCAAGGAGCATTTCCATGGCCGGCGAGACCATCATCACCGTTGTAGGCAACCTGACGGCAGATCCCGAGCTCCGCTTCACCCCTTCGGGCGCAGCGGTCTCGAACTTTGCCATCGCGTCTACGCCGCGGTTCTTCGACCGTCAAGCAAACGAATGGAAGGACGGAGAGACGCTCTTCGTCCGCTGTTCCCTGTGGCGTGAAGCCGCAGAGAACGCCGCCGAGTCCCTCACCAAGGGCACCCGCGTGATCGCGCAGGGTCGCCTGAAGGCTCGGTCGTTCCAGACCAAGGAGGGGGAGAACCGCACCTCCTGGGAGCTCGACGTCGATGAGATCGGTCCCTCGCTGCGCTTCGCGACTGCCAGCGTCCAGCGCTCGAGCGGCGGCCAAGGCGGCCGTCCGAGCGGCGGAGGCGGTTTCGGCGGCGGCAACGCCGGCGGCCAGTCCTCCGGCGGCGGCTTCGGCGGAGGAAACTCCGGCGGCGGCCAGTCCTCCGGCGGCGGGTGGAACAACGATTCCGCACCGCAGGACCCGTGGGGCGGCCAGCCCTCCGGCGGCGGAAGCTGGGGCACCCCTGACAACAACGAGCCACCGTTCTGAGCCTGAGCAGCGCCACGCGCTCCTCGAGCCGACGAACAGCGGCTTGAAAACACACACATTATTCACCATCCCGCATCCCACAGGTGCGGGCTCCGAGAATGAAAAGGAGCACCACGATGGCAAAGGCTGAACTCAAGAAGCCAAAGCCCAAGGCGAACCCGCTGAAGGCTGCTGACATCACGGTCATCGACTACAAGGACACCGCTCTTCTGCGGAAGTTCATTTCCGACCGAGGCAAGATCCGCGCACGCCGGGTGACCGGCGTGACTGTCCAGGAGCAGCGAAAGATCGCCCAGGCGATCAAGAACGCTCGCGAAGTCGCACTGCTGCCGTACGCCGGCGCAGGCCGCGGCTGATCCAGGACTGACTGGGAAGGAAAGGAACAACCCATGGCAAAGCTCATCCTGACTCAGGAAGTGACCGGTCTCGGCGCCTCCGGAGATGTGGTCGACGTCAAAAACGGCTACGCACGCAACTATCTGTTGCCGCGTGGCTTCGCAATGGCCTGGACCAAGGGCGGCGAAAAGGATGTGGAGCGCCTGCGCTCCGCTCGCAAGGCTCGCGAGATCGCAACGGTCGAGGAAGCACAGGCAGTGGCCACCAAGCTGCAGTCTGCCCCCGTGAAGATCACCGTGAAGACCGGCGATTCCGGTCGCCTGTTCGGAACCGTCGGTTCCGCACAGATCGCCGATGCAGTCGAGGCCTCCGGCCTGGGCTCCATCGACAAGCGGACCGTCGAGATCCCCGCACGCATCAAGGCAGTCGGCAACTACAAGGCCACTGTCCGCCTGCACGCTGATGTCTCAGCGACCCTCGACCTTCAGGTCGTCGGCTCGAAGTAAGCAGCACGCAGCATCCCAGCCGTCCGCGGCTGAGACCTGAGAAAGCCTCGGACTCCTCACGGAGACCGGGGCTTTCTTGCGCCCGGGCGGACCCTCAGGGGAATGCCTCCAGCGCAGGCACGGTTATGCTTGGTGTAGTTCAAATTTTAATCAGTGGCCGGGATCGACAGGGTCACCCGTGACGGCGCAGGGAGCAGCTATGCAGTTCGGCATATTCAGCATCGGCGATATGACGCCGGATCCGACAACCGGGCGGGTGCCCACCGAGCATGAGCGGATCCAGTCGATGGTCGCGATCGCGAAGCGGGCCGAAGAGGTCGGACTCGACGTCTTCGCCGTCGGCCAGCACCACAACCCCCCGTTCGTCGCACCGGCCAACCCGCCGATCCTCATGGCCTACCTCGCGGCGCAGACGCACCGGATCCTGCTCTCCACGGCGACCACGCTGATCACCACCACCGACCCGGTGCGCATCGCGGAGGACTACGCCTTCGCCCAGCATCTGGCCCAGGGGCGGGTTGATCTCACCCTGGGGCGCGGGAACACCGGTCCGGTCTACCCCTGGTTCGGCAAGGATATCCGGACGGGGATCCCGCTCGCTGTGGAGAACTACGCGCTGCTGCACCGGCTCTGGCGCGAGACCGAGGTCGACTTCTCCGGGCGCTTCCGCACCCCGCTGCAGGGATTCACCTCCACCCCGCGTCCGCTGGATGACATCCCGCCCTTCGTCTGGCACGGCTCCATCCGATCCCCTGAGATCGCGGAGCAGGCCGCCTATTACGGCGACGGGTTCTTCCACAACAACATCTTCTGGAACAAGGAACACACCGGGCGGATGATCGACCTCTACCGCTCCCGCTTCGAGCACTACGGCCACGGACCCGCCGAGCAGGCCATCGTGGGCCTCGGCGGTCAGGTCTTCATGCGCAGGAACTCGCAGGACGCGATCCGTGAGTTCCGCCCCTACTTCGACCGGGCGCCGGTCTACGGCAACGGACCCTCGCTCGAGGACTTCAGCGCGCAGACCCCGCTCACGGTCGGCACCCCCGAGCAGGTCATCGAACGCACGCTGAGCTTCCGCGAATACGCCGGGGACTACCAGCGCCAGCTCTTTCTCATCGATCACGCCGGACTGCCGCTGAAGACCGTGCTGGAGCAGATCGACCTCTTGGGCGAGGAGGTCGTCCCGGTCCTACGCCGAGAGGTGGCCGCGCGCGCCCCGCAGAGCACCCCTGAGGCGCCTACCCACGCAGTCCTGGCCCGTCGCCGCGCCGAGGGGCGCGATCCCGTCCCAGGCGGCGGCACAGCCGCTGCCGCCTGAGCATGCACTAAGAGCTTCAGGTCCGTCTGTCCTCAGCGCTGTCCGCGCTGGGGCACCGCTGGACCGCAGGGGCCGGGTCAGCCGCGGCGTTCCAACTCCTCGATCACATTGATCCGCTCGTTGCTCATCAAGTGCAGCGAGAGCTCATTGGAGAGATGCTGGAACATCGCTACCCCCTGGACGCTGCTGCCTTCCTCGTTGAGCCGGGGCGCGAAGGAAGCGATGCCGACCTGGCCGGGAAGCACCCCGATGATGCCGCCGGAGATGCCCGACTTCGCCGGGATGCCGACCTGGGTCAGCCAGCGCCCGGAGGCGTCGTACATGCCGCAGGTCGCCATGATGCCCAAGGTGGTGCGGGCAGACTCGGCTGAGACCACGCGCTGACCGGTCTCCGGGTTGACCCCGTTGTTCGCCAGCGTGGCGGCCATCCTGGCGATGTCCTTGACGGTGACCAGGATGGAGCACTGGTCGATGTACCCGCGCACGGCCTCATCGGGTTCGGTCTCCAGGGAGCCGTGGGACTTCAGCATGTGGGCAATCGCCATGTTGCGGTACGCGGTGGAGTACTCCTCCTCGGCGGCGTCCCAGTCGATCTCGAGCGCGCGTCCGGCGAAGGCCGACATGCCGTCGAGGATCCGCGTGGTCCGGCTGCGCACCTCGGAGGTGCGCGAATCGCTGTGGCGGCCGCCGGGATGCTCCTCGTGGCTGGTGTGGTCGACCAGGTGATGGGTGGCGATGGCGCCGGCGTTGATCATCGGGTTCAGCGGCCGACCGGTGCCCCCCTCCAGGGAGAGCTCGTTGAAGGCCTCGCCGGAGGGTTCCATCCCGACCATCTCACGGACCCGGTCCAGGCCGATGTCATCCAGGGCGAGGGCATACACGAAGGGTTTGGAGATCGACTGGATGGTGAAGAGGTGCTCGTCGTCTCCGGCGGAGCACTCCTGTCCGTCTGCGGTCGCCAGAGCGAGCGCCTGCAGGTTCTCATCGGCGTCGCGCAGCCGCGGGATGTAGGCGGCGAGCTTGCCGCTGACATCGGCGCTGGATTCCTTGAGCACCTCGCGCAGATAGGTGTTGATCGATTCGTGCACCGGGTGGCTCCTCGTGTGTTGGTTTCTCTACGCTACCCGCCGGGAGCCGAGTCGCTCAGGTCAGGTTCTCACCAGGTTGTGGAGAACTTGTGGAAAACCATCAGCCGCAGGGCCCATACACCTAACGGCACGGTTACAGCAAGGCGACGCAATGGTGGAAAAACTGATACCAAGATTCTGCAGTACACAGGGCTGTCGCATCATAACTCCAGGTCAGAGGCTACTTGGCGCCGCTATTCGATCGTTATCCACAGCTTCCTGCACACGTTGTGCACAAGACACGCCGCATAGTCCACATTTTCTCCACAGGCAGGGGCATTCCGTCCTATTGCCCCTGCTGGACTCGGGACCTAAAGTGTGGAAAGTCCCTCGGACGTGAATATTGGCTGGGCCCCGCCCAGCGCGCATTCACGCGGCGCCGCACTGCGCGGCGGGAGCGCAGACACGGGGCCGGGAAGAGATTCCCGGTGTGACCGTGGTCGACGTGTCCGAGGCCTCGGAACATCCGAGGAGATCCTGATCTCCGCGCCCCTGCGCTCCGCTGCAGGACATCACGCGGCAGGATCTGGAGGCACATCGGGTCGCCGGGACACCGGCCAAGGGAAGGGGATCACGCGCTCACCGCTCGTGATCCTGCTGCGTCTCCCGGCGATCCGATCCTCGTCCCCGGCGAGCTGCCCTCAGCAGGGATGCGCGGCGATGAAGCGAGCCACCCGGCGGGGCCAGGTGTCGAGCTCCTCCGGGGTCTCGGCGATCTGCAGCTGTGCACCAGGAATCAGCTGGTGCAGCTTCTCCGCCGTGGAGACCGGGTGTGCGTAGTCATCCACCCAGGCCAGAATCAGCGTGGGCACCGCGAGCTCGCAGACCTGATCCGGGCTGGGCAGATCAGTCACCCCGGCTCCGCGGAAGATCGAGGGCAGCAGCTCCTGGCTGACCGCCGGCACCCGCTCCTTCCGACGGTCCGCCAGGGCGGGCGGCGGCAGCACCTGGCGCCCCACGCGCACGAAGGCACCGATGCCGTGGTCCTCGATCAGTTCGGCGGACTTCTGGTAGGTCTCTGCCTGCCCGGCCCGGGTGGCCCAGGCGGTGGGCGGCACCATCAGGGTCAACGTGGCGAAGCGGTCAGGATCGCGCAGCGCCGCATAGAGCAGCGTCGCGGCACCCATCGAGGGGCCCGCGGCGTGGACCTTCTCCCCGGGGGCGAGCTCGTCGAGCAGCTCGAGCAGGTCCTCGGCGAGCCGCGGCCACAGATAGTCCTCCGGCACCGCACGTCCGGTGGAGGATCCGTGTCCACGGGCGTCGTAGCGCAGAACTCGGCAGCCATCGAGGCTGACCGTCATGTCCAGGCCGGCGCGCTGTTCGCGGGAGGCGCAAGAGGTCAGTCCGTGCAGCTGAACGAAGGTAGGACCATCGCCGGTGACCTCGTAGGCGAGCTTCGCCCCGGCTGTCTGGAAAAGCCCCACGATCTCCGACTCCTCCATCTCAGGTGGACAACAAGTTGCGCCGGAAGCATGCCGGCGAAGTGAACGCCACCTAGACTACGCCGTATGCGGTTGACCAATGTGGCGCAGATGCACGCCAGGCCCGGACGTCTGTCCAGCTACTCGGTGGTGGCCCAGCCAGCCGCCGCCATTCCCACGCGCCAGGGCACCGTCGCCGGTTTCAGCGCCGAGCCCTGGGAATCCGGTGCCCAGGCATCCGATCCCCCCGGGGGACTTCCGGTGTCCTTCGATCAAAACCGCCATGTCAGCTTCGGGTCTCGGCCCGGATCCTGGATGGCGGTTTCCTTTCAGCTCGATGGCCCCGCCTCCCTGGACGAGATCGCCGCCGCTTGGCAGGTGGTGGTCCAGCGTCACGGGACGCTGCGCACGGTCTTCGACTGGCGGCCGGAGCATTCTCCGCGCCGCAGTGACACGCATCACGGCAACACCGGTCCTGGAGGGGACTCCGGCGGCCCGGTGAGCGACCTGCTCCTGCGCGAGGTCACGATGCTGCCCGGCACCTGGGAGCAGCTCGCTGCCCCGGAGCAGCCCCGCAGCCCGATCGGATTCAGCACCGGCTCCCGGGTGGCGCTGCAGACCGCGCACCTGGATGCCCCGAGCGAACATCTCAGTGCGGCGGAGGTCAAGGCCGCCCTGCGTGCCCACTTCGACGCCGCCTGCGACCCCTTCGGCACGCCCTCGCACCGGCTCTGTGTCATCGACGACGGTGAGTCGGCCGCGGTGCGCGATACCGCCGGCTCCCCGCAGATCGTCATCGGGGCTGACCACTCCCACGTGGACGCCTGGTCGCTGCTGGTGCTGGTCCGGGACTTCAACGCGGTGCTGAACAACCTGCGGGCCGGTCACCCCGCGGCCCAGGGGCTCCCCATGCCGGAGTCCTTCGCGGCGCACACCCGGGCGATGGAGGCCAAGCCGTTTCCCCCCGAGGCGGTCGTCACCCGCTGGCGGGAGATCTTGGAGGCAGGAGGTGGGGTGATGCCGACCTTCCCGCTTCCGTTGGGCGATATCTCACTGCCGGTGAGTGAGAAGGTCGAGGTCCGGGACGTGCTGGACTCCGCCGAGCTCGACAAGCTCGAGGCCCACGCCAAGGAGGAGGGGGTCAGGCTGATCGCCGTCGCCGTCTCGGTGATGACCCGGCTCTTCCGCGAACTGGGAGACCAGCCGCTGCGCACGGTCTTTCCGGTGCACAGCCGAGACGAGCCGCGCTGGTTCGACTCGGTGGGGTGGTTCATCACCAACGCGGTGCTGGAGAACGACGACGAGAGCCTGCGCGGCAGCTACCAGGCCGTCAAGGAGGCGATCCGGCTGGGCTCGCATCCGATGGCTCCGATCATGCGGCCCTACGGCGGGATGCCGGCCGAACCGGGCATGTTCGCGATGAGCTGGCTCGATCACCGCAAGCTGCCGATCAACGTGGAAGAGGCGCTGAATGCCCAGCACATCTCCGCGGTGGTGCAGACCGATGGGGTGATGATCTGGTTCGTCGTCAATGAGACCGGGCTGCACCTGCGCTGCCGCTATCCCGATACCCCACAGGCTCGGGAGACCATGCACACATGGCTGGAGGCCGTGGTCGAGGGACTGCGTGCACCGAGTATCGTGGAGGGGTGACTACAGAGCTCTACGACACCGGATCCCCGGCAGGGGTGGACTCCCGCACGCCCCCGCAGGACATGGTGGCCGAGCAGTCGGTGCTCGGCGGCATGATGCTCTCCAAGGACGCCATCGCCGACGTCGTCGAGGTGCTGCGCGGTTCGGACTTCTACCGGCCCGCACATGAGCTGATCTATGACGCGATCATCGACCTCTACGGCCGCGGTGAGCCCGCCGACGTGGTCACCATCTCGGACCATCTCACCAAGCGCGGCGAGCTCCAGCGCATCGGCGGCCCGGCCTATCTGCACAACCTGGCCCAGTCTGTGCCCACCGCCGCCAACGCCGGCTTCTATGCCCAGATCGTGCAGGAACGCGCCATCCTGCGTCGACTCGTCGACGCCGGCACCAAGATCGTGCAGCTCGGACACACCGCCGACGGTGAGGTCGAGGGCATCGTCAACCAGGCGCAGTCCGAGATCTATAACGTGGCCGAGAACCGGCAGAGCGAGGACTACGTCGCGCTCTCCGACATCCTGGGCCCCACGATCGACGAGATCGAGACCAACTCCGCCCACGACGGCGGGCTCACCGGCATCCCCACCGGGTTCCGCGAACTCGACGACCTGACCCACGGATTCCACGGCGGACAGATGATCATCATCGCCGCCCGTCCCGCCATGGGTAAGTCCACCCTGGCGCTGGACTTCGCCCGCGCGGCTGCGGTGAACAACAAGATGACCGCCGCCTTCTTCTCGCTGGAGATGGGCCGCAACGAGATCGCGATGCGTCTGCTCTCTGCGGAGTCCCGGATCCTGTTCTCGGACCTGCGCAAGGGCAACATCCGCGACGAGGACTGGGAGAAGATGTCTGAGGCGGTGGACCGGCTCAACGATGTGCCGCTGTTCATCGACGACTCCCCGAACATGTCGCTGATGGAGATCCGGGCGAAGTGCCGCCGGCTCAAGCAGCGTCACAACCTCAAGCTCGTGATCCTGGACTACCTGCAGCTGCTCTCCTCAGGCAAGCGTGTGGAGTCCCGCCAGCAGGAGGTCAGCGAGTTCTCGCGAACCCTGAAGCTGCTCGCCAAGGAGCTCGACGTACCGATCATCGCGCTCTCCCAGCTGAACCGCGGCTCCGAGTCCCGCCCGGACAAGAAGCCCCAGGTCTCTGACCTCCGTGAATCCGGTTCGATCGAGCAGGACGCGGACATGGTCATGCTGCTGCACCGGCCCGAGGTCTATGACAAGGAGACCGAGCGCGCCGGAGAGGCCGACATCATCGTGGCGAAGAACCGTAACGGTCCTACCCGCGACATCACCGTCGCCTTCCAGGGCCACTACGCCCGCTTCCAGGACATGGCCCGCGACTTCTAGCGGTACTCGGCGGCCTCGAGCGTCGCGGCGTCCGCGGTCTCCAGCGTCGTGATGAAGCTCCACGCGTCCGGGCGGGAGCCGTCGACGTCGGTGAGGTCGTAGTGCTGGGCCAGCTCGAAGGAGCTCATCGAGGAGGTGTTCCACCTCGCCCGTCCCGGGTCGGCCGCCAGCGCGGCGATGCCCCGGGAGAGCATGGCCGGGGTCTCGGAGATGACGAACTCATAGGGCGGGACCACCTCGGTCTTGCCGCGGTTGGCCTCGGCGGCGGTGCGCCAGGTCTGCTCGGTGACCCCGAAGCCGTCGAGCATCATCTCTGAGCGCAGCCAGCCGGGGGAGACCGAGACGGCCGTCCCGCCGTGGGGGGCGAGCTCATGGCCCTGCGCGAAGGCCAGCCGGTCCACGGCGGTCTTGGTGAGGTCGTGGAAGACGCTCTCGCGGAAATGGGAGGCGTTGTAGCTGCGGGTCCCATCGGTCACCTCCACCACCAAACCCCCGGGGCGGCGGATCAGCAGCGGCAGTGCGGCGTGGCTGGTGTTCAGATGCGTGGTGAACCCGGTGTCGAAGAGCTTCTTCCCGGCCGTGAGATCGTGGTCCCACAGCGTCTTGCCGAACTCCACATAGGCCTCTCCGCCGATGTCATTGATCAGGATGTCCAGCCGCCCCTGTTCGACATCGATCCGTCTGACCAGCGCTCGGACCTGCTCGATCACCAGATGATCCACGATCACCGGATGCGCGGTGCCGCCGGCATCCTGGATCAGCCGCGCGGTGTCTTCCACCGTCTCGGGCCGACCATAGTCGGAAGGGGAGTTCGCCGTCGAACGCCCGGTGCAGTACACCACGGCTCCGGAGGCGGCGAGCTCCCGGGCGATCGCGCGCCCGGCTCCGCGAGTGGCCCCGGTGACCAGCGCGACCCGTCCGGAGAGGTCCGGGTGGGTCAGGGGTTGGGGGGACGTTGAGGGATCCGCCTCAATGGGGCGCTGCTCCGGTGAGGGCAGCGTAGATGGTGCGGCCGAAAGGAATGGAGTGGACGGTGCTGGCGTGGATGGGGCTGGAGTGGATGGGGCAGACATGATGGTCCTCCAAGGGTCGTGGCATCGGATGTCGAGCAACAGGTTCTCAACAATTACCGACAACCGCTGTCGGAAATTGCCTAGACTTCTGCCATGCGATCCTCACGGCTGGTGGCGCTCCTGCTCGAACTCAGCCGCGCGCAGGTCAGCACCGTGGCGCGACTGGCCGCGGACCACGGGGTCAGCTCGCGCACCATCGAACGGGACATCGCCGCGCTGCAGGCCATGGGGGTGCCCCTGTGGACACGGACCGGACCGGGCGGCGGGGTCGGCCTGGTGGAGGGATGGCGCTCGCCGCTGACCGGGATGACCGCTCCGGAGCTGCAGGCTCTGATCATCGGCGAGGCCGGGTCGCGCGGCCTCGGTCTGGAGGTGGAGTTCCAGACGGCGCGGCTGAAGATGCTCGCCGCCACCGCGAAGACCGGCCAGAGCGCCGCGATCGAACCGGTGCAGGAGCGGTTCCTGCTCGACCATGAGGCCTGGTTCACCGAACCCGAGAGCCCGGATGCTCTTCCGGAGGTGGCGCAGGCCGTCTGGGCCGGTCATCGGCTGCGGATCCGCTACGAGCGAGCCGACGGTGCCGCCGCGATGCGCGTCGTGGACCCGCTGGGCCTGGTGCTCAAGCGTGAGCACTGGTATCTGGTGGCGGCGCATCGACGGACCCCGCGCACCTACCGGGTGACCCGGATCCGGAGGGTGGAGGAGCTGCCAGAAGCGGCCTGGCGCCCTGAGGACTTCTCCCTGGCGCAGCACTGGCAGGATTCCCGGGCCGCGTTCGAAGCCTCGCTGCACACCCTGCCGGTCCAGGTCACCGTGCCGGCCGGTGCGGTGGAGCTCCTGCGAGCCGCCGCCCCCGGGGCGCCGATGAAGCCGCTCGAGGGCGCCGCCGAGACCACGGACTCCGCCCGCATCGCCACTCTCCCCGAGACCAGCGCCGCCGAGACCCGTACCGCCGACACCACTCGCGCGGGCGTCCAGCTGCTGATGGAAGACGTGGAGATCGCGGCCTCCCAGCTGCTCACCGTGCCCGGGGTGGAGGTCCTCGCCCCGGAGTCGCTGCGTCAGCTGGTGCTTGCGCGCGCCCAAGAGCTGGTGGACCGCCACCGCGGCACGTAGGAGCGCGTGGGCGGAGAAGAGCCCTAGAAGGCGTCGAGGATGACGTCGAGGAAGGTGAACCCCAGCGTGCCGTAGAGCAGGCCGATCCACAGCGAATGGGTCAGGGATTTCCAGAACTGACCGGTCGCGATGAGCAGGCCGAAGGCCGCCGGGGTGCAGGCCATCGCGTAGCCGCCCACAAGCAGCCACAGCCCGGTGAACTCGCCCAGGGCGAGCATGTAGAAGCCCACGCCGATGGTCCAGATCATCGTGAACTCGAAGAGCAGGGCCGCGATGACCACGGCGGTGACCAGCGCCCAGAGATACCGGCCCCAGTCCCCGGCGATCCGTCGCAGCAGCCCGGGCTGCTCGGACGACGACGCGGCAGGTGCCTGGCCGGGGGAGCGGGTTCCCCGGTGGGCGCGAGCACTGCCGGTGGGACGGACGCTGGTGGAGGAGCGGGTACTGCCGGTGGAGCGGGTGTTGCGTGAGCCGGACTTCCCAGCCTGGCGTGCCGGAGCGCGAGTCGCGCCCCCGCGGGAAACTGTGCCGCGGGGTCCGGACGTGCTTCGCGTGGCCGTGCCAGCCCGTGATCCGGTGCTGGCGCGCGACGCGCTGGAGGAGGCGCGACGCGTCGTCGTCGTGCTCTTCTTCCGCGCCCGGGCCGAGGACGCGCCGGCGGGCTTCTTCGCGGCGGATTTCTTGCTGGTGCTCACAGCGTGTCAGCGTACCGGCACCAGCGCCTGACCAGGAGTAAGGGTGCGTCGGAGCGGTGAATCAGCGAGATGTCCACGGGAGATCCTCGGTACTGCTGGGTCAGATCCCACCGAGGTAAGGGAGAACCATGAGGAACACGATCACTCCGATGCCGACGCCCAGGGTGATCGCCACGGTGACGTCGGAGTTGGAGCGCCCGAGTTCAGGGGCGTGCTTGGATGTCGGTGCCGGGGTCGGATGATCCAGGCCCCGATGGGGGGAACGTGCGGGATGAGATGACATTCGTGCACCTCGCTTGGCGGAGCCGTGCCGGATGGATGGTCAGACCGTTCTGACCTGGAGTCTAGGAAGGATCTCTGGAGATCAGCTGAGCGGGAGGTAAAGCTTCGCCGGGCAGCCGAGAAGCTCAGTGGAGCTGACCGCCCGGCGCCTGGAGATCGGGCTCCGGGCGCAGGGACTCGGTGATCAGCAGATCCAGGGCTTGCACCGCTTGAGCGCGGCTCACCGGTGAGTCCTCGCGGGTGAGATCCGGGACATGGACGAAGCCGGCCGGCACCGACGTCGGGACCGTGTGGAGCAGAGAATAGAGCAGGCTGTTGCACACGAAGCTGCCGGCGCTGAGGGAGAGCGCCACCGGGATTCCTGCCGCGCCGATGGCCGCATGTGCCGACTTCAGTCGCAGCGTGGAGAACAGTGCCGGTTGACCGCCGGAGACCACGGGCTCCTCGGTGGGCTGGTGCCCTGCATTGTCCGGAATCCTGGCGTCGCGCAGGTTCAGGCCTACGCGTTCCAGCCGCACCGCCTCGGTGCCGGCTGCCAGACCCACGGCGATCACCAGATCCGGGGCGCAGGCGGTGATCTGCTCGAGCAGCCGCGCGGCGCTGGCGCTGAACTCCACCGGCAGCAGCGCCGTGCGCACGGCGAGGGCGCCGTGGACCTGCTGGGCGTGCAGCCCCTGTCGCTCAGCAACGGCGGCCAGTTCGGCGACCACGTCCCAGGAGGGGTTGTGGTCCATGCCGGCGAAGGGCTCGAACCCGGTCAGCAGCACCGTGCGGGAAGAGCTCATCGGACGCCCGGGGCAGCGGCGCGGTCGAAGGTGCCGCGGCGTCGGGCGGTTCGCGGCGAGATCACAGCGCGTGCGCGGCGGCCGAGGGCGCGACGTCGAGCAGTCGGATGCCGCGACTGATCCGCTCCAGCGCCGCAGTGAGCTTGGGGATCGCAGCGGGGGAGATCAGCACCAGCACCGATCCGCCGAAGCCGCCGCCGATCAGCCTGGCCCCCTCGGCGCCCTGAGCCAGTGCGGTCTCCACCACGAGGTCGGCGACGTCGAAGGAGACCTCCGCGTCGTCGCGCATGCTCATATGTCCGGCCGTGAGGATGTCTCCGACCGTGGAGGCGATGTGGCGGACGCCGTAGGCCTCTCCGGAGAGCAGGTGGTGCAGCTTCTCGGAGCGCACCATCTCGGTCAGGGCGTGACGCAGCCGTCGCCGGCAGGCCGCTATGCTGCGCCCCTCGAGGGTCTCGAGCTGCTCTGCGAGCCGGTCGAACTCCTCCAGCACATGGGAGACGTCGGCCTTGCGCGGATGCTCGGGCAGCGCGTCGCGCAGCCGGTCGAAGCCCAGCAGTCGGGCGGCGGCCTCGGCGTCGGCCCGTCGATCCCCGAACTGGCCGTCAGCCAACCGGTGCGCCTCCCCGGTGTCCACGGCGATCAGTCGGTACCCGCGCTGGATGCAGCCGATGTCCAGCGGGGCGACGCTGAAGTCCCGACAGTCCAGCGAGAGCACCTTGCCCGGGCGGGCGCGCATCGCGGCGGTCTGATCCAGGCCGCCGGTGCCGGCGCCGACGACCTCGACCTCGGCGCGCACGCAGGCGGCGGCGAGGTCCTTGCGGTTCTGGCGGGTCAGTGCGGCGTTGAGGTCCTGAAGCGGGTTGTCCTGGCCGAAGGGGGTGCCCAGGGCGAGGAACGCGAGGATCGAGGCGCACTCCAGCGCCGCAGAGGAGGAGAGTCCCCCGCCGATCGGCAGCGTGGAGACGACCAGCAGGTCCGCGCCGAAGTCCGGATCCACGGCGAACGCCGGCTGGGTGGTGCCCAGTTCACGCAGCGCCCACAGGACCCCGGACACGTAGTGGCTCCAGTGGGCGTCGTCTGCCGCGGCGTCTGGTCCGATCTGCTCCGGGGTCAGGGTGGTGACCCCGTCGTCGAGCGAGGCGTCGAGCGTGCGCAGGCGAAGCTGGCCGTCGGTGCGCGGAGCCGCGGCGACATAGGTCCCGTGTGCCAGGGCCATCGGCAGGCAGCGGCCGGCGTGGAAATCGATGTGCTCGCCGTTGAGATTGGCCCGGCCGGGCGCGAACCAGGTACCCGAAGCTGCCCGGCCGTACTCCTGTTGGAAGCGGCTGACCAGGTCAGATTGAATCTCTTGTGGTTCGCCAGGGGCAAGCCAGACGGCATCGGTAGTTCGCACGATGTTCCATTGTGCCACCCACAGCGGCGTGGTGTTTTATAGGGATGACCGGCACCGCGGTGGATTCACCGCGGTGCCGCAGACACCGCAGGAATATCGAGAGGATCCCTTTATGGCGATCGAGACTGTGTACACCGCAGAAGCACTGGCCGCCGGAGACGGACGCAATGGGCGCACCCGCACCTCAGACGGCATGATCGACCTGAATCTGAGCACTCCCGCGCCGATGGGCGGCTCGGGTGAGGGGGCGAACCCGGAGCAGCTCTTCGCGGCCGGCTACGCCGCCTGCTTCCACGGGGCGCTGCGCAAGATCGCCTCCGGCGAGGGCGCTGATGTGAGCGATTCCTCAGTCGGGGCGAAGGTGAGCATCGGCAAGGACGACGACGGCGGCTTCGGCCTCGCCGTGGTCATCGAGGTGGTCATCCCGCACGTCGACCAGGCCCAGGCCGAGGCGCTCGCCGAGAAGGCCCATGCCTTCTGCCCCTATTCCAAGGCCACCCGCGGCAACATCGAGGTCACGGTCACGGTCTCTGACGACTGACAGTCCCGATTCTGACGGCTGACGCCAGTCTCTGACGACTGAGGCCCAGCCGGGACGGACCGAGTCTCTGCGCCCGGGGCGGACAGCCTGGGCTTCGTCGTTCAATTTTGAAACAATTGGGCCGAACCCGATCAGCAGGACAAGGAGACGGCAATGAGCAGCACCGAGACCGAACCGCAGGAGCAGGTCTGCATCAACGGGCCTTATACCTTCGAGGGTCTGCGTGATGGCGTCACCCGCGCAGAGGACGGGGTGGAGCTGCTCGAGCCGCGCACGGTGCCGCTGGGTGGGCCCCGGGCGATGACGGTGCGCCGGACTCTGCCGCAGCGCGCGCGTTCGCTCGTCGGGGCCTGGTGCTTTCTGGACTTCTACGGGCCCGATGACCTCACCGAGGCCACGCCCATGCGGGTGCCCCGGCATCCGCACACCGGACTGGCCACCGTCTCCTGGCTCTTCGAGGGCCGGATCGACCATATGGACTCCGCCGGGAACTGGGCCACCGTGCGCCCCGGGGAGGTGGCGCTGATGAACGCGGGCCGCGGGATCAGCCACTCCGAGTACTCCTCGGCCGACACCACGGTGCTGCACGGGGCCCAGCTCTGGTACGCCTTCCCCGACGCGCACCGCTTCGTGGAGCCCTCGCTGGAGACCCACCGCCCGGATCCGGTGCAGGGACCCGGCTGGGAGGCCTGTGTGTTCCTGGGCGAGCTGCTCGGACAGCGCTCACCGGTCAAGACCTATATCCCGCTGACCGGGGCTCAGCTCCGGCTGGAGCCGGGCACAGTGCTCGAGATCGAGGTGCCGGCCGAGCACGAGCACGGGCTGCTGCGGATCTCCGGCGCGGTGCGGCTCAACGGAGCCCTGGTGGGTGAGGACCATCTCGCGGTGATCGACACCGGCACCACCCTTCTGCGCGTGGAGGCGCTGGATGAGCCGGTCCTGGCCCTGCTGATCGGCGGAGAGCCGCTCGGCGAACAGATCGTGATGTGGTGGAACTTCGTGGGCCGCAGCCACGACGAGATCGTGGCGTTCCGCAACGCCTACCAGGCGGAGATGGGCTTCGAGCCACCGGCGCAGGACTCCCCGCTGCACACCCTCGGCGGGGCTGCCGAGGCCGGCTCCACGGAACGGGCGGCCCGGCCTGACGGCTCGGAGCACCAGGTCGCGGTCCCTGCCGGGGCGCTGGGGAACCCCGTGCACGGAAGGCTGCGCGACGCGCTGGCCGACGCCCGGTACGACGACGGCCGGGTGTTCCCGCAGTTCGGGGACTTCCCGCCCGGCCAGGCAGCTCCGCTGCCGGCACCGGAGCTGCCCAACACCCGGATGAAGCCCCGCGGCTAGCGCGGCTGACTGGGCAGCGGGGGGGGGCTGGCGCCGCCAAGGCGGTTATGCCCGCTGTGCAAGACTTGGGCCGTGCCTGCATCCCGCGGCACCGGACCGTTGAGCAGGAGGCTCCGTGAGCGAAGACCCATCGAGCGGGACCGCGTCGAGTCGAGGCCCCGTGGGCGAAGATCCTTTGCGTGGGAATCGGGAGCGGGGACGGCTGAGCTCCCGACTGCTGGCACATGGCCAGGAGCCTGACCCGCGCTTCACCCTCGCCAACGAGCGCACCTTCCTGGCCTGGATCCGCACCGCGCTGGCGTTCCTCGCCGGCGGCGTCGCGGTGGAGGCGTTCGCCGCCGACGTGTTCGCCGATCCCTACCGGACGGTGGTCTCGGTGCTCACCATCAGCGTGGGCCTGCTGATCAGCGTCGGCGCGGCGATGCGCTGGCTCAACGTGGAGCGCAGCATGCGGCTGGGCCAGCCGCTGCCGATGCCGCTGATCATTCCGCTGCTCAGCTTCGCCTCAGGGGCCGCCATGGCCGTGGTCATCGTGCTGGTGGTGCTGGACTGATGTCCCCCGCGGCGCCGCTGCATGCGGATCCGGGCCTGCAGCCCGAACGCACGGTCCTCTCCTGGGGCCGGACCATGATGCTCTTCGCGGTGGTGGGCGCGGTCTTCCTGCGCTGGCTGCCGCACTACGGCCTCTGGACGGTGGGACTGACGCTGAGCTGCGCCCTCGTCGCCGGTGCCATCTACGCGACCCAGCGGCGGCGGTACTCGCGGCAGTCTCGCGGCATCGCGGCGGAACAGGTGGAGGCCGATGTGCCCGCCGTGCTGACCACCACGCTGGCCACCGTGGTGCTCGGCCTCATGGGGATCCTGGCCGTGCTGGCTCGGATCTGAGCAGCTGGCGCGCACCGGATCCGCTCACCTGCTGCTCAAGCGTCGAGCTGAACCCGAGCTGAACACGGCCTGGTCTCGCTGTCGGGTTCAGCGTGCTACGTTGCCCGCTCGACTACCAACAGGAGGTCCTTGCCTTGTCGAAGAAAATGATCACCACCGGTTTCGCACTCGCCGGCGTGCTGGCGCTGTCCGCATGCGGCGACTCATCCGACCCCGAGTCCGCGGATGCCGGCTCCGAGGAGCAGAGCTCGCAGGAAGGGGCCGCAGCCCCCGAAGAGGGCGCCAGCGGCGAGCAGGCCGAGATGCCTGAGGCGGACACCTCGGACATCCCGGAGGTCGTGGCGGAGGTCAATGGAGACGAGCTCAGCGGCGAGGACTTCACAGTGCTCTACGAGTCCCAGTTCCAGCAGATGGCGATGCAGTCGCAGATGACCGGCGAGGAGCCGGACCAGGATCAGCTCAAGCAGCAGACCCTGGAATCGATGATCGGCAACGAGCTGCTGCTCCAGGACGCCGAGGATGAGGGCTATGAGGCCTCCCAGGAGGAGGTCGACGCGATCATCGCGGACGCCGCGGAGACCGCGGGCCTGGGCTCCTCCGAGGAGTTCATCGAGGCCTATGAAGAGCAGGGCATGGATGAGGAGCAGCTCACCTCGGATGCTGAGAGCCAGGTGCTGATCAACCAGGTGCTCGAGCAGCTCGAGGTCCCGGAGCCCTCCGAGGAGGAGCTGCGTGAGGTCTATGACGAGGCCGTCGCCGCCCAGGAAGAAGCCTCAGGTGCTGAAGGCGCTGAGGGGGCAGAAGCCGCCGAGATCCCACCGTTCGAGGAGGTGCGCGAGGACCTTGAGGCGCAGGCCACCGATGAGGCCCGCAGCGAGGCCGCACTGGCCCACGTCGACGAGCTGCGCGACGAGGCAGACATTCAGACCCACCTCTGATCCAGCACTCACGGGATCAGGGCCGGCGGTGACCTGCTGAAAGATGGGTCACCGCCGGCTGTGACTCAGGGCAGGCCGTGACTCAAGACAGGCTGTGACTCAAGACAGCCTGTGATTCAGGACAGGCTGTGCCTGAGCAGCCCACAGGCCTGGGCGGTGGTCTCTTCGATCAGCTCAGGTGCCCGGCGCAGCAGATCCTGCAGCGAGGCCGCGCCGGGGGCGATCGAGAACGCCGCCGTGAGTCCCGCCTCGCGGCACTGCGCCGCCCCGAGCTGGACTCCGCCGGCGATCACCAGCACCGCCGTCTCGGAGGGCGCATAGCGCCGCACCGCCTGGACGACCTTGCCGCCGAGCGACTGAGCGTCCAGCGAGCCTTCCCCGGTGATCACCAGATCGGCCTGGGCAAGGGTTCCCCGCAGGTCCAGCGCCTCGGCGACCATCTGCGAGCCGGGCAGCACCCTCGCCCCGAGCAGCACCGACAGCGCCAGCGGCATGCCCCCGGCGGCCCCGAAGCCCGGCGTCTCGCGCAGCCGCTGCGGATCGGTGCCGCTCTCGGCGCCCAGCACCTCCGCGAGATGGTCCAGACCGTCGTCGAGCAGACGGATGTCCTCGGAAGTGGCGCCCTTCTGCGGTCCGAACACCGCCGCCGCCCCGCGTTCGCCGGTGAGCGGGTTGTCCACGTCCACCGCGATGCGCCACTCCACCGTGCGGGCCCGCGGGTCGAGATCGGTGAGGTCCACGGAGCTGATCTGGCTCAGTCCGCCGCCGCCGGGGGCCACGGGGTCGCCCGCGGAATCCAGGAACTCGGCGCCCAGGGCGCGCAGCAGCCCGGTCCCGCCGTCGGTGCTCGCCGATCCGCCGATGCAGAGCAGGATCTCGGCACAGTCGGGATCATCCAGCAGGGCACGCGCGATGAGTCCCACCCCGAAGGTGTCCGCGCGCAGCGGCTGCGGCGCCACATCGGAGACCTGCGGCAGCCCGTTGCCCTGCGCCGCCTCGATCACCCCGGTGCGCCCGTCGGCGGAGCGCCCGTACTGCGCGGTCACCGGCCGACCCAGCGCGTCGCTGACCTCGAGGGTCTGCGCCGAACGTCCCCAGGCGGCGAGCAGCGCCTCCAAGGTGCCCTCGCCGCCGTCGGCGAAGGGCACCTCCACGATCTCTGCCGCGCCGAAGACCTGGCGTGCCCCACGGGCCATCGCCGCGGCCGCCTCAGCAGCAGTGACGGATCCCTTGAAGGAGTCGGGGACGCAGACGATGCGCTGCACGGCAGCCGCAGTGGTGCTCATGGAGGGGAGCCTTTCGGGTCGCGAGCCACCAGGCTCAGGAGAGCGTGGCGCGGCGGGTCAGGTGTCTGTGCAGAATTTCATCATCGGGCTGGAATCCCAACCCTGGTTCCTCGGAGAGCCGGATCCGCGGCCCGGCGCCGTGCAACGCGTGCAGCTGATCACTCCACTGTAGGAAGGGCACCTCCAGCTGCACCTCGGGGCCCAGCGTCGCGATCAGCTCGGCCGAGGCATGCAGGGCCGGCCCGTAATAGAAGCAGTGTGGCACGACGCCGACGCCGGCCTCAGCCCCTGCGGCGAAGACCTCCAACATCGCGGAGATCCCCCCGATCTTGCCCACGCTGGGCTGGGCGAAGGCCACCGCCCCGGTCCGGATCTGCTCGATCATCCCCTGCACCCCGGAGGCGTTCTCCCCGGCCGAGATCCCCCCGAACCGCTGGTTCAGCGACCGCAGCGCCTCGGTGTCATCGGGCGGGAAGATCGGCTCCTCCATCCAGAGCAGCTCGCTCGGTGCCAGTGCCTCCATCGCCTCGGCGGCCTCCTGCGGCGACCAGCGGCAGTTCACATCGGTCATCAGCGCCGCGGCCGGGCCCGCCTGGCGGCGCGCGGCCGCGATCGCCTTCGCGGAGGATTCGTGGAGCTTGAAGGCGGTGTAGCCCTGCTCCTGGGCGCGGCCGATGTGATGGGCCACCTCCACGGGGTCCTCGCCGTAGTGCACCAGTGAGGCGTAGCAGTCGATCTCGTCCCGGGGGGAGTCGGCGAGGAGTCTGCGCAGCGGCTTCTCCGCCCGCTGAGCCGCAAGGTCCCACAGCGCCGTGTCCACGGCCGAGAGGGCGTAGTGAACCGGTCCGGTGCGACCGAATGCGTGGAACGCGTATTCCGCATCGCGGCGGGTGCTCCAGGGGTCCGCCGGGCGGCCCAGATAAAACGGCCCAACGATGTCTTCCAGCGCGGCCCAGGAGGCGGGGTTGGTGCGGTGGCCGAAGGCCTCCCCCCAGCCGCTGCGGCCGTCCGCGTCGGTGACCTTCACCATCAGGGATTCCATCTGGGTGAAGGTCTGGGACGAGGCGTTGTACTCGTCGATGGACTCCTCACCGAGGACGCGGCGACCTGCGCTGAACGGCATGGACACCAGGAACAGCTCGATCCCCGCCACGACGGGCTTCTTCTCGGTCATTCAGGTCCTCCTGGAGAGTGTGGCGGTGTGAGGCGGGAGGCCCCTGGCGTCGGCCTGTTCGAGCTTAGCCATCGGGTGTGATGCGGTCCACAGCTGCTCTCGACATGAATTGATGCTCAACCGGTATCGATTCCGGGCTCGCTTTCCGTCTGCCGTCCGTCGCCCCCGCGCTTCTGCGGCTCCATTGGAACGATGCAGAATCTGGCTCTGCAGACCCGCGCTGTGAAGGGCTCCCATTTTGTCTGAAACGGTTGATGTGCTTGACCTCACAATGTGACTTATCTTACGGTGGTCACGACCCAGTTTGGAAAGCGATTTCCCAATCACTCCCGAGGAGGCAGCCGTGCTGTCCCAGATACATCACAGGGGCCTGCGAACGCAGACCGATCCCCAGGTGAGCGGAAAGGTGGCGCCATGAGTGTCGTCGCCGAGATTCAGCAGCTTCGCAAGGGGCCCAAAGGTGAGCGCCGCAAGCACAAGGACAATAAGCCGGGACACCTGTTCCTGCTCCCGTGGACCATCGGACTCTTCGGGATCACGCTGTTCCCGATGGCCGCCTCGCTGTACCTCGCGTTCACCGACTACAACCTGCTGCAGACTCCCGAGTGGATCGGGATGGAGAACATCACCCGGATGATCGGGGATGATCGTCTGCACAACTCGATCCAGGTGACCTTCACCTACGTGCTGGTCGGCGTGCCGATCCAGCTGGCGGTCTCGCTGGCGATCGCGATGCTGCTCGACCGCGGCATGCGCGCCCTGCCGTTCTATCGCTCGGTGTTCTACCTGCCCTCGATGCTGGGATCCTCCGTCGCGATCGCCGTCCTGTGGCGCCAGATCTTCGGCCACAGCGGCCTGATCAACCAGGTGCTCGAGATGGTCGGCATCGAGGGGCGCGGCTGGGTCTCCAGTCCAGACACCGCGCTCTCCACGCTGATCATCCTGCACGTCTGGACCTTCGGGGCACCGATGGTGATCTTCCTCGCCGGTCTGCGGCAGATCCCGGACATGTACTACGAAGCTGCCGCGATCGACGGGGCCAACCGTTTCAAGCAGTTCTTCTCCATCACCATCCCGCTGTTGACCCCGATCATCTTCTTCAACCTGGTCCTGCAGCTGATCGGCGCGTTCCAGAACTTCACGCAGGCCTTCGTGGTCTCGGGCGGCACAGGCGGACCGGCGGACTCCACGCTGTTCTACACGCTGTACCTCTATCAGCAGGGCTTCAACCGCTTCGACATGGGCTACGCCTCAGCCATGGCCTGGCTGCTGGTCCTGATCATCTCCGCCATCACGGTAATTAACTTCTGGCTCTCAAAGTATTGGGTGCACTACGATGACTGATTCCACTTACACCTCCTCCACCGGCACCAAGTCCGGCGCGATCACGGACACCCGTGCTGAGAAGGAGATGTCCGTCGCGACATCTTCCCTGGCCGACGCCGCCACGAGCGCCTCCAACGAGAAGCGCCCGATGCGCTCCACCTCCCCGCGCAAGCGGGGTGTGAAAGCGGTCATCAAGCACATCCTGATGGTCCTGGCCTCGCTGGTGATGATCTACCCGCTGCTCTGGATGCTCGTCTCCTCGCTGCGGCCCAACGATCTGATCTTCCGCGAACCCGGCATCCTGCTGACCACCCTGGAGTTCAACAACTACGTCCAGGGCTGGAACGCGCTGAGCCACCCTTTCAGCCACTTCCTGATGAACTCGGCGATCGTGGTCTTCGGCTCGATCCTGGCGAACCTGGTCTCGTGCTCCATGGCGGCCTACGCCTTCGCCCGGCTGGACTTCCGGTTCAAGAAGCCGATGTTCGCGCTGATGCTGCTGACCATCATGCTGCCGGTGCACGTGGTGATCATCCCGCAGTACATCCTGTTCTCGAACCTCGGCTGGGTGAACACGTTCCTGCCGCTGATCGTGCCGAAGATGCTCGCCACGGATGCCTTCTTCATCTTCTTGATGATCCAGTTCATCCGCGGCATCCCCAAGGACCTGGATGAGGCGGCCCGCATCGACGGCGCCGGGCACATCCGGATCTTCCTCCAGGTGATCCTGCCGCTGATGATCCCGGCGCTGGCGACCACGACGATCTTCACGTTCATGTGGACCTGGAACGACCTGTTCAGCCAGTTGATCTTCCTGACCTCGCCGGACATGTACACGGTCCCGCTGGCACTCTCGGCGTTCATCGACTCCACCGGAGAATCGAACTGGGGCGGGATGTTCGCGATGTCGATCGTCTCGATCCTGCCGCTGTTCCTGATCTTCCTCTTCGGCCAGCGCTTCCTGATCAAGGGCATGGCCACCACCGGCATCAAGTAGCACCCCGCCGGTTCCGTGAGAAGCGACCGTCCCCGTCCACGACGGCGGGCGGTCGCTTTTTCGCTGACACCCACCGATACCTCCCCGACACCCCGCGATACCCCCATCCTCGAGACCAGCATCAAGGAGCGGCTCCCCATGAGCGCAGCAGCCACAGCACACCCCACGACAGCAGAAGATCCCTCAGCCCAGGAGGCCTCGTCCCAGCCGGCCCGCACCCGCTACGTGATTCTGGGCATGGGCAACCGGTGCGAGATGTACATCCACGCCATCGCCGGACCGCATGCCGACGTGGCCGAGCTCGTGGCCCTGGCCGACACCAACCCGGGACGGGTGCACTTCTACCAGGATCAGGTCGAGACCGAGCACAGCCAGCGACCGGCGAGCTTCGACCCCGGGACGCTCACCGGGTACATCCAGGCCGAGGGCATCGATCGGGTCATCATCACCACCCCCGACTTCACCCACGCGGACTACATCGTCGAGGCGCTCACCGCGGGCGCCGACGTCGTCGTGGAGAAGCCGCTGACCGTCAGCGCCGAGGCCAGCGCCCGGATCGCACAGACCGTGCGCGAGACCGGGCGCGAGGTCATCGTGACCTTCAACTACCGCTACTCCCCACGCAACACTGCGCTGAAGGCGGCCATCCAGGACGGCAGCATCGGCGAGGTCACCTCGGTGGACTTCACCTGGGTGCTCGACACCGTCCACGGCGCCGACTACTTCCGGCGCTGGCACCGGATCAAGGAGAACTCCGGGGGCCTGCTCATCCACAAGGCCAGCCACCACTTCGACCTTGTGAACTGGTGGATCGCCGACACCCCGCAGCGGGTCTATGCCTCCGGTGGGCTGAAGTTCTACGGGTCCGAATCGGCGTCGAAGCGCGGCATCGACGCGGCCGAGCGCGGCACCCGGGACGGCTCAGAGACCGACCCCTTCGCGCTGGATCTGCGCTCGGACGAACGGCTCCAGGCGCTGTACCTGAACAATGAGCACCACGACGGATACCGGCGTGACCAGGACGTCTTCTCCCCCGGAATCACCATCGAGGACAACCTCGCCCTGGTGGTGGACTACTCCCGCGGCGCCATCCTGAACTACTCGCTGAACGCGCACAGCCCCTGGGAGGGCTACCGGGTTGCGGTCAACGGCACCGAGGGCCGGCTCGAACTGGAGGTGATCGAACGGGCGGCGGTGCTGCCCGCAGCCGGGGGCTCCCCGGTGGACCCCTCGGTCAGCGACGACGCCCAGTCCAACCGGCTGCGCGCCAAGGGCGAGCGGCTGCTGCTGCAGCGGCACTGGGAAGAGGCCAGAGAGCTCGAGATCGTCAACGGCGAGGGCGCCCATGGCGGCGGTGACCGGCTGCTGCTGGCGGACGTCTTCCGCGGCGCCGGTGAGGATCCCTATAAGCGCCCTGCAGGACTCGTCGACGGGATCCAGGCCATCGCGGTCGGCGTCTGCGGCAACGAGTCGCTGGCCACCGGCAGCGCCGTGAAGGTCGCGGACCTCGATCTGGGACTGGAGGCCGCGGCCGATGTCTGAGCGCGAGATGTCTGAGCGGGTGATCATCACCGGAGGCTCCGGTCGGCTCGGGCGCAGCGTGGTCGCCGGCTTCACCGAGGCAGGCCACGACGTGATCAGCCTGGACCAGTCGATGCCCGAGGACCCCGCCGAAGGAGTGACCTACCGCAGCATCGACCTGCTTGACGCAGCGGCCACGCGAGCGCTCTTCGAGGAGCTCAAGCCCAGCGCGGTGGTCTCCCTGGCGGCCATCGCGGTGCCTTTCAGCGCCCCCGAGGAGGTGATCCTGCGGACCAACGCGGGCATCGCCCACAGCGTCACCGCGGCGGCGGTGGCCTCCGGGGCGAAGAAGGTCATCATCGCGTCGAGCCCTTCGATCATGGGGTACGGCTCACCAGCAGGCTGGGTCCCGCCGCGGCTGCCGCTGGACGAGGAGGTGACGCCGCAGCCCTGGCACGCCTACGGGCTGAGCAAGTACGTGGCCGAGCAGGTCGCGGCGATGTTCGCCCAGCAGACCGAGGACGTGAAGTTCATCAGCTTCCGCCCCTGCTACGTCATCGCCCCCGAAGAGTGGGCGGGCGCACCGACCCAGCAGGGCCACACCATCGCGGAACGGCTCGATGATCCGGCGCTCTCGGCGGTGGCGCTGTTCAACTATGTCGACGCCCGCGACGTGACGGACTTCCTGCTGACCGCGCTGGCCAACATCGATCGGGTCCAGAACGGGGCGGTGTTCTTCGTCGGCGCCAAGGACGCGATGGCGCGCCGACCGCTGGCCGAGCTGGTGCCTGAGCATTTCCCGGCGCTGGCCCACCTGGCGGAGGGACTCACCGGGGATTCCCCGGCGTTCTCGATCAGCAAGGCCAAAGAGGTGCTCGGCTGGGAGCCCACCCGGTCCTGGCGCACCGAGCTGGCGGGGGAGCCGGGCGTGCGCGCGGACTGACGCGTCGGCGTGTCCTCAGATGCCCGCGCGGCAGTGCCCTCCGGTGTCACGCGGCCGTACGTCTGGCACTCTGAGACGCCAGAGGCCCGTTCCGCCATCGAGCGGAACGGGCCTCTGATCGTGGTGCTCAGTTTGCTGAGGTCACTCGGAGTAGGTGTTCGCGATGTAGACGTCGCAGGCGGCGGTGTGCGAGACCGAGTTGGCCACGCTGCCCAGCACCCGCTTGGCGCCGCGCATCCGCTGATTGCCGACCACGATCATCTCGGCACCGGTCTTCTCCGCGTAGTCGATCAGCGCCTCTGCAGGCTTCCCCTGGGCGGAGCCCGCCTGGATCTTCAGCCCCGGAGTGCGAAGCCCCTTGACGACGCTCTCCGCGATGTAGAGCGCATTGTCGGCCCCTGAGACGACCCACTGGTCCGAGCCGCTGTTCACGTGCTCGATGGTGGCATCGGTGTGCGCGGAGACCACGTGCAGCGGCACCTCCAGGCGCAGCGCGAGGTCGCGTGCCTTATGGGCGGCGCGCTGGGCTGTCGGACTTCCGTCCACACCGACGACGATCGGTCCGGTCATGATGTTCTCCTTCTCGTGTTGTGAGCTTTGCCACGCTTCAGCGTAGTCGAGGTGATTCAGCGACGCAGAACGCCGGGTCGCGGTCGTCCGGAGACCTCCACAGTGGGCCAGCGCGGGTCGACCGAGAGCACGTCGATCCAGGCCGAGGACGCATCGTCGGTGCGCAGCACCACCGTGTCCTCGACCTTGGCCGGGAGGCCTCGCTGCGGGTCGAAGCCGGTGGGATTCAGCGCGAAGGCCTGGTTCGGATGGATCAGGTCGGGGACCCCCGGGCTGAGCCTCGGGTCCCTGCCCTGGTATCCGGCGGCGCCGCCCTGGTGATGCCGGGTCCACTCCTGCGGGTCGAAGCCGTGACGCGGGTACGCGAGTCTGAGTTCCTGCAGCACCGAGGCCAGCTCGGCGCCGGGGACCAGCGCGCCGAACGCGTCCGCCTCCACGGCGCTGATCGCCGCGTCCCACTCGGCCTCACCCGGGCGTGGAGCCTCGAAGCCGACCCAGCGGGTCACATTGGCGATCAACCCGCCGCGGCGGGCGCAGACCACGGCCATGGCGCGGTGGCCGAGTCCGGCGTCGGTGGGCAGCGGGTGGCGGTGGGCGGCTCGGGAGGCCCCGTTGACGAGCAGCACCACCGGGTCGGCCCCGGCGTCGATGACGCGGGGGGCCAGCGCGGCGGCGAGCTCCCGCTCGGTGGTCTCCGGGGTGACCTCGGTGAGCACATCGGTCAGCGCCACGGCGGCATCGGTGCACAGGCCGCGATACCGCTCGATCTCGGTGGGGAGCAGCTCGGCCCGGGCGGCGCGCAGCTGCGGTGCCGCCGCGTCCTCGTCCAACAGTTCCCACGGGGCGCTGCCGGGCAGCCAGTCCGCGGTCGCGCCGAGATCTCCGTACCAGGGCAGCTCGTGGATTCGCAGCAGCGGCCCGGACCCCTCCAGCAGCGCGCCGACCTCCTCTTCGCGGATCCGGCCAGACTCGTTGGAGAAGACCCCGACCTCGACCCCGTCGCGATGCACCACGGCGGCGAGGATCGGTGGTCCGGCGAGCGAGATGTGCACCCGCGCGCCGATCAGCAGCCAGGACAGCGCCCCGGTGGAGCTCAGCAGCAGCGCGTCGGCGCCGCGCTCTTCAAGGATGCGCACCAATCGCGCATGCTTGGTCGCGAACTCCGTCGCGACTGGGTTCTCAGCGCACATGTCGAGCCACCTGTTCTGCATCGAGCCGGCCATCGAGGATGAGCACGCGGACCCGGCGGGTCAGCTGCTCTCCGGGGGTCAGGGTCACTGTGGCGTCCCAGGCCAGGGACATTCCCACGCCCGGGTAGGAGGCATGGCGGACGAACCACGGGTCGGGGTTCGACTCCTCGCGGAGGAACACCAGCGTGGCCTCGCCGGGGCCGCCCGCGCGGCTGGGCAGCGGCAGGAACTCGGCGCTGACCGCCAGCCAGTCGGTGAGGCTGCCGTGGACGGCGTCCTCCCCGCTGGCCTCGGCGGTGAAGAACTCCGCGGCGCCCAGTGCGGGCAGCCGCCAGAAGAATCCGCCGTAGCCGCCCTCGACCCGCCCGTTGGACCCGGGGCTGCCCAGCGCGACGTCGAGCTCTCCGGGGTTGCGCAGGGTGGTGGAGAAGTCCATGTCCCAGGCGCTCGCAGCGGGTCCGCCGGACACCGTCACCTCGCGCTGCTCGTGCAGCAGCGCGGTGCCGGCGGGGTCGATCCAGACCAGCTGGCTGGTGAGCTGGGTGCCGGCACCGGTCTCGAGGAGCCGCTGGTCTGTGGTCTCGATCCGGCCGTGGTCCTCCCGCCAGATGTAGCGGCCCGCCTCACGGGTGTAGGTCCGTCCGCCCCAGAAGTTGGTGCCGTTGACGTCCTGCAGCCCCACCCCGACGCCGAGGTGCCAGGTGTGATCCAGCGGCTGCTGGTCGGTGACCACCACGCCGCCCAGGGTCCGCACCTGATCCAGGAAGGGTCGCGGGGAGTCCGTGGGGGAGATGTCCGCGCCGGTGCGCAGGGTCGCGACCGGGCTGCGCTGCTCGCCACGGACCACGCTGAGCTCGCCGGCACCGGCAGGCTCTGCGGCCCAGGGTGCGCCCAGCGAGGAGAAGCTCGACGGGGCCGCCTTGATCGCGCGGGCGAGGTAGTCCTCGATGTGCGCGATCACCGGGTGGGCCTCCTGGTCGTCTCCGAGCCACTGCACATGCTCGGAGTCGATCCCGGCCGGGGCGTCCCCGGTGCGCACGGCCTCGAGCACCTGCATGAAGGCGCCCTGATCGCGCAGCGGGGAGAGCAGGGTGACCGGGGCGCCGTCGTCGTCGCGGGCCCCGCGCTGCACGTCGATCAGGTTCTCCAGCAGGTTGGTGCGCTCGAACTGATAGGTCTGCGGCGCGACCTCGGCGTAGCCGGGTCGCTGCGGGTTGGGCCGGACCACGAGCTCATCGCGGGTGTAGTAGAAGATCGCTTCGCCCTCGGTCCCGGAGATGGTGATCCAGGGGTCCTGCTGCTGCGCAGCACAGAGGGTCAGCGCGGCCGTGACCGGGATCCCGGCGCGGGTGCGCAGCGCCACGATCGAGGTGTCGTCGGCTTCGATGTCGTGGGCGTGATGCAGCTCGGTGTGCAGCGAGGCCACATCCTCGAGGGTCTTGGCTCCGGCGATGTGCAGGGCGGTCTTCACCGCATGGGCCAGCGGGTTGGTGACCACCCCGTCCACCACCGGGACTCCGTCCATCTCACGCCGCCCGGCCCAGCGGGAGCGCTGGTAGTAGGAGAGGCTGCGCACCCAGAGGCCGGTGGCGCCGACGGCGCGCAGCCGCCCGATGACCCCAGGCTCGCCCTGGGCGCCGGTGAGCAGGTCGGTGATCGCGGGCAGCGCATGCGAGCCCAGCGACTGGAAGCCGACCTGGACCCGTCCGCCGACCTCCTCGGCGACCGTCTGCAGCTGGGTGAACTGCTCCAGCGTGGCCGTGGGCGGCTTCTCCAGCAGCACGTCGGCGCCGGAGCGCAGCGCCTCGATCGCGAGTTCGCTGTGTGTGTTGATCGGTGTCGAGACGATCACGATGTCGGGTTGGTGACCGGCGGCCCGGGCCTGCGCGAAGGTCTCGAAGACCGGAATGTCCCCGCGGACCTCGGGCCCGGGGTCTGAGAAGCTGACGCCGGCGATCAGCCGGACCTTGCCCAGCTCGGCGAGCCGGGCAAGGTTGAGCAGGTGCTGACGGCCGAAGCCGTCCAGACCGATCAGCACCACGGTCCGGACGGCTTCGCTCGACGCCGCGAGGTCCGACTTCTCGACGTCGTGCTTCTCCAGGCCCGGATCGGCCGAGCTCAGCTCTGCTGTGCTCATGCGGGGGTCCCGGCGGGGGACTGTTCCAGGGAGGGCAGCACCAGCTGGGCGTAGCGCTGCTTCATGGTCTCCAGCGTGGTCGCGGCGTCCTGGTCATTGATCTGCTGGTTGAAGATCTCGACCTCCACGGGACCGGTGTAGCCGGCCTCGGCCACCCAGCGGCTGATCGTCGGGAAGTCCACGTAGCCGTCGCCCATCATGCCGCGAGACTTCAGCGCGTCCGCGGCCAGCGGCAGGTTGAAGTCACACACCTGATAGCTGGCGATCCGGTGCTCGGCGCCGGCGCGGGCGATCATCTCGCGCAGCTGCGGGTCCCACCAGACGTGGAAGGTGTCGACGACGACGGCGACCGTCTCCGCCGGGTGCGGGGCCGCCAGGTCCAGGGCCTCGCCCAGGGTGGAGAGCACCGCGCGGTCTGCGGCGTACATCGGGTGCAGCGGCTCCAGGACCAGTCGGACCTTGTGTTCGGCGGCGTAGGGCACCAGCTCGGCGATGCCCTCGGCGACGCGTCCCCGGGCCCCGAGGATGTCCTTGTCCGCGCTGTTCCTCTCCGCGGCGTCGCCGCGGCCGCCGATGAGATGCGCGGCGGCCGGCAGTCCGCCGACCACCATGATCAGCTCGCCCGTCCCGATGGTCGCCGCCTCGCGGATCGCGGCGCGGTTCGACTCCAGGGCGGCCCGGCGGCCCTCCGGGTCCGCCGGGGTGAGGAACCCGCCGCGGCACAGAGTGGTGGCGGTGAGGCCGGCGCCGGCGATGATGCCTGCAGCCTTTTCGGCCCCGCCGGCCTGCTCCAGCAGGTGCCGCCAGGGGCCGATGTGCTTGAGCCCGGCGGCGGCGACCGCCTCGGCCGCCTCCTCCAGGGTCAGGTTCGGGGTCGTGCCGGTGTTCAGTGAGAGTTCGAAGCTCATCCCAGTCCTCCGGTCTTCAGCAGCGAGGTCATCCGCTCGGCCGCGAGCTGCGGGTCACGCAGCAGCCCGGCCTGGTCGGCGAGCACGAAGGTATGTGCCAGGTGGCTCAGCGAGCGTCCTGAGTGCAGCCCGCCCACCAGCTGGAAGCCGCTCTGGTGGCCGTTGAGCCAGGCCAGGAACGCGATGCCGGTCTTGTAGTAAAGGGTGGGGGCGGCGAAGATGTGCTTGCCCAGCGCCCGGGTGGAGTCCATGATCTCCAGGCCGCGCTCCGGGTCTCCGGCGTCATAGGCCTGCAGCGCCGCCGAGGCCGCCGGGTAGATCGCCGCGAAGATGCCCAGCAGCGCATCGGAGTGGACGCCGTCCTCGCCGTGGATCAGCTCCGGGTAGTTGAAGTCATCGCCGGTGTAGAGGCGCACGCCCTCGGGGAGGTCGGCGCGCAGCTGCTTCTCATGGGCGGCGTCGAGCAGCGAGACCTTCACGCCGTCGACCTTCTCGGCGTTGTCCTGGATCAGCTTCAGGAACGTGCTGGTCGCCGCCGTGACGTCGGTGGAGCCCCAGTAGCCGGTGAGCGCGGGGTCGAACATGGTGCCCAGCCAGTGCAGGATGACCGGCTCCTTGGCCTGATCGAGCAGCTGTGAGTAGATCGCGAGGTAGTCCTCGGGTCCGCCGGCCACCTTCGCCAGGGCGCGGGAGGCCATCAGGATGACCTTGGCCCCAGAATCCTCGACCACCGTGAGCTGTTCCTGGTAGGCGGCGAGCACGGCCTGCAGCCCCGTCCGTCCCGGCTCGACGGAGCTGGGATCGAGCTGGTCGGTGCCGGCGCCGCAGGCGATCAGGTCCCGCACCGAGCGGCCGATCACCGCGGGGTGGCGCTGCGTGCGCACCACGGTGGCGGCCTCGGCGGCGGAGCGGCGGATCAGGTCCTGGGTCGCGGCCCAGTCCAGACCCATTCCGCGCTGGGCGGTGTCCATGGCATCGGCGACGCCGAGCCCGTAGGACCACAGCTCATGCCGGTAGGCCAGGGTGGCCTCCCAGTCCAGCTGCGCGGGTGCGCCGGGGACGTTCTCAGCGGTCATCACCGGCACCACGTGTGCCGCGGCGTAGACCTTCCGGGAGGTCAGCGGCTTGCTCGGCGGAGCGAAGTCTGCGGGACCGGACATCGTGTAGTCCAGCAGCTGTCCCTCGGGGGAGGGCAGGCGCAGCGTGGGCAGGGTGGCGGTCTCTGTGCCGGCGGTGCCGACAGCGCTGGGGGTGCTCATAGCGTGATCTCCGGGATGTCGAGGGTGCGGCGTTCTGCGGCAGACTGCAGTCCGAGCTCGGCCAGCTGGACGCCGCGGGCTGCGGAGAGCAGACCGAAGCGGTGTTCGCGTCCGGCGACGGCGTCCGCCAGGAACTCTTCCCACTGCGCCTTGAAGCCGTTGTCCAGGTCGCCGTTGGCGGGCACCTCGCTCCACTGGTCGCGGAAGGACTCGGTGACCGGCAGATCCGGGTTCCAGACCGGCTTCGGGGTGTGCGCGCGCTGCTGCGCCACGCACTTGTTCAGACCGGCCACCGCGGAGCCGTGGGTGCCGTCGATCTGGAACTCCACCAGCTCGTCGCGGTAGACCCGCACGGCCCAGGAGGAGTTGATCTGGCCGATGACCTGATCACCCTGGGGCGTCTCGAGGTCGAAGATGCCGTAGGCGGCGTCGTCGGCGTCTGCGGTGTAGGCCTCACCCTGCTCGTCCCAACGCTGCGGGATGTGCGTGGCGGTCTTGGAGGTGACGGTCTTGACCTTGCCGATGATGCCCTCGAGCACGTAGTTCCAGTGGCAGTACATGTCGGTGGTCATCGAGCCGCCGTCGGCGAGCCGGTAGTTCCAGGAGGGGCGCTGGGCGGGCTGGTGGTCGCCCTCGAAGACCCAGTAGCCGAACTCCCCGCGCAGCGAGAGGATGCGGCCGAAGAAGCCCTCCTCCACCAGGCGGCGCAGCTTGACCAGGCCCGGGAGGTAGAGCTTGTCGTGGACGACGCCGGCGGTGATGCCCGCGGCCTTGGCCTGGCGCGCCAGATCCACGGCCTCCTCCAGGGTCTCGGCGGTGGGCTTCTCGGTGAAGATGTGCTTGCCGGCGCCGATGGCCTTGGACAGGGTGGCATAGCGCAGCGAGGTCATCGAGGCGTCGAAGACGATGTCCACGGAGGGGTCGTTGATCACGGCGTCGAGGTCGGTGCTGTAGTGCTCGACGTTGTGCTTGGCGGCCAGCTCCTTGACCTTCGCCTCGTTGCGCCCGATCAGGATGGGCTCGACGGTGACCTTGGACCCGTCGGCCAGGGTGATGCCGCCTTGGTCGCGGATGGGCAGGATCGACCGCAGCAGGTGCTGACGGTATCCCATTCGGCCGGTGATGCCGTTCATGGCGATGCGCAGGACGCGGGGCTCAGACATTGTGGGGGACTCCTTGGTCGACAGGCATTGGAATGCGCTTTCCAAGCTAGTATCGTAAGGTGCACTGTGTCAACCGTCACAGTGGCCGATGAGCTCCCCGCACCCCGTGCGGGGGTCTGCGACGGCACCGGAAAAGAATCGAAGGGAAGTGCAATGGCGGTACGCCTGGCAGATGTTGCCGACGCGGCAGGAGTCTCCCAGTCCACGGCTTCCCGTGTGCTCAACGGCTCAGCGCGCAGTCCGAAGCCCGAGATCGCGGCCCGGGTGCGGGACGCGGCCGAGCGCCTCGGTTATTTCCCCAACGCCCAGGCGCAGGCGCTGGCCCGCTCCAGCGCAGGCCTGATGGGGCTGGTGGTCCACGACATCGCTGACCCCTATTTCTCCTCCATCGCCCGCGGAGCCCAGCGCGCCCTGGCCGATTCGGGCATCCAGCTGATGCTCGCCTCCACCGAGCGCGGGGCCGAGGCGGAGGTCGACGCGGTGCGCACCTTCATGTCATATCGGACTGATGCGATTCTTCTTGCGGGCTCCCGAGGCCTCGCCGACGACGCCCTGCTGGACCAGGTGCTGCGGATCTACCGCGCGAACGGCGGCCGCGTGGCGATGATCGGCCAGCCGCTGCCCAATGCCGGGGGAGTCCAGATCGCCAACGAGTCCGGGGCCGCTGATCTTGCCGAGGCGCTCCTGCGGCAGGGTCATCGCCGCTTCGCGGTGCTCTCCGGGGAGCCCACGCTCTCGACCTCCGCGCAGCGCGCCGCCGGGTTCCTGGGCAAGCTCCGCGCCTCCGCCGTCGCCCCAGAGGTGGTGCTGGAAGGCGCATTCACGCGGGATGGCGGGTATCTGATGATGTCTGAGCTCATCGAGTCCGGCGTGCTGCAGGCCGAGTCGCGCCGACCGCTGTGCGTGTTCTGCGTCAACGATGTGATGGCGCTCGGCGCCCTGGCGGCCGTCCGGGCGGCCGGGCTCTCGGTGCCCCAGGACATCGCCCTGGCCGGGTTCGACGACATCCCCACGCTGGCGGATCAGCACCCCACCATCACGACCGTGCGGCTGCCGCTGGAGGAGATCGGACGGATGAGTGCGGAGATGCTGCTCGCCGACGGGGACATGGACCGCCGCCTGGTCGTCGAGGGCACACCGGTGCTGCGCGACTCCACCCGGCTGCGCTGACCCGCGGAATCCAGGCAAGCCTTTTCCTTGTGATCCAGCTCACGTAGCATCGGGCTCAGCTCGCGGACCACGCGAGCAGCTGCGAGGCGTCCGGAGGGGTGGCGCCTGATGAGTGGAGGTGCAGGGTGATGGGGCACAGACCAGCGACGGAGCATCGCAGAATCAAGCTGCGCGGCGGGCTGCCGCGGGCCGTGGCGGGATTGAGCGCCGTCGCTCTCCTGCTCGCCGGATGTGGCTCCGGGGATGCGGACGCTGAGGACGGTGAGGTCACGCTGAGCTTCACCTGGTGGGGCTCGGAGGCCAGGCACCAGAACACTCAGGAGATCATCGACGCCTTCGAGGAAGAGCACCCGGAGATCACCATCGAACCCACCTACCGGGAATGGGACGGCTACTGGGACTCCCTGGCCACACAGACCGCGGGCAACGATGCCCCCGACATCATCCAGATGGACGAGCTCTACCTGCGTGAATACGCCGACCGCGGCGCGCTGTTGGATCTGGCCGAGGTCGACGTCTCCCAGTTCGAAGAGACCGTGGTGGACAGCGGGCGCACCGAGGGCGGGCTCTACGGGGTCACCATCGGGATCAACGCGTTCACCATGCTCGCGAACCCGGACCTCTTTGAGGAGGCCGGCGTGGAGCTGCCCGATGACACCACCTGGACCTGGGACGACTACACCGAGATGTCGCAGGAGCTCAGCGAGAACCTCGATGATGCGTGGGGCTCGGGCAACTTCGACGAGACCGGCGGCTTCCAGACCTGGGTGCGCCAGCGCGGCGGGCACCTCAGCAGCGAGGAGGGCGAGCTCGGCTTCGCCGTGGAGGATGCGCAGAGCTACTTCGAGTTCTTCCTCGAGCTGATGAACTCCGGGGGCACCCCGCCGGCCTCGGCGATGTCGGAGGATCAGGCCGTGAGTCCCGACCAGTCCATGACCACCACCGGCGAGGTTGCGATGCGTCCCTGGTGGTCGAACCAGTCGGTGGCGCTCTCGGAGTCTGCCGGGGTGGACCTTGAGCTGCTGCGCTTCCCCAGCCCCACCGGGGAGCCCGGGGCCGCAGAGCCCTGGTACAAGTCCTCGATGTTCCTCTCCGCCAGCGCGGGCACCGAACATCCGGAACAGGCCCAGGAGTTCATCGACTTCTTCGTGAACTCGGAGGAGGCCGCGCAGATCGATCGGGCCGAACGGGGCATTCCGCCCAACGCCGAGATGCGTGAACTGATCTCCGCCGAGCTCGAGGGCCCGCAGCTGGCCGTGGCCGAGTACATCGACTCCATCGAGGGTGAGCTCGGGGAGTCCGAACCGGTGCCCGCGATGGGCGGCTCCACCTTCCCGGACATCCTCTACCGGTACCACGACGAGGTGCTCTTCGAGCGGATGAGCCCGGCCGACGCAGCCGAGGCGATGTACGCCGAGATGCAGTCCCAGGTGCAGTAGCCGGCGCCCGCGGTGCGCGGGGTGGGGTATCGCCGCATGTCGAAGTAGTCATGCCGAAACAGCTGATCTGCATTGAGTGTGACCTGGCTCATACATAGTGTGACCGGATCACATACATCTCGATGAGGAGATCCATGTCGCACTCACCCACCCCGCGATCCCGTCCGCTGCGCAGACCATTTGCGACCTTCAGCGCCGCCGCACTGCTGATCGCCGGGCTCGCCCCACAGGCCGCGGCATCGAGCGCGCCGGCCGGCACGCTCAATGCCGACGATCTTCCGTTGGGAGACATCCAGGAAGATCTCGTGGCCGGGGACTTCACCATCCGCGCGACGGATTCCTCCCCCGTGACGGTCTCAGAGCACGAGCGCGAATCGGATCAGGGGACCGCCTTCTCGCAGCGCCTGCAGCTCAACGGCGCCGGCGGAGCAGACGGCCGCTCGGTCCAGTTCGAGGCCGAGGCCGGCGAGCAGGTCACCGTCTACGCCCAGTCCGGCGGCGGCGCCGAGGACCGGGCGCTGGGCCTCTACGACGAGTCCTTCAGCGAACTCGACCAGGTTCCGGCCTATCGAGGCGATTCCGGGGAGATTCTCCCCGCCCAGACGTTCGAGATCGAGGCAGACGGCAGCTACTGGATCGCCTCGCCCAGCTCGGGTGTGAACATCTACCAGCTCTCCCTCGGCGACGCCCAGGACGCTCCAGAGCGGCCAGCCTGGGAGGAGGTCTCCGCGCCGGTCATCGAGGAGACGGCGGTCAGCCAGGAGGACCCGGCTCGGATCCAGGTCAGCTACCGCGGCACTGTCGGCCCCGAGGGCGGTGACCGTGCCCGTGCCCAGCTGCTCGACGGCGACGGCGAAGTCATCGACGAACAGCTCAGCGTCACCCCCGGGGAAGGTGGCACGATCGCGCTGACTCCGCCCGCCTCCGGAGACTATGAGGTGGCGGTCCAGATCGAGCGCGAGGACCAGGAGGAGCCGCTGGTCTCAGATCCGGTCCTGCACGAGGAGTTCGTGCTGCCGCTGAGCGCCCCTGAGATCACCTCGGTGCTCACCACGGAGGTGCAGGATCAGAACGCAGCGGCGACCGCCCAATGGAACGCGGTGCCCGAAGCGGAGTCCTACAGCGTGGGCGTGCGGGAATTCGGAGAGCGAGAGTTCACCGCGGCGGTGGACTCCACCGAACAGACCCAGGCGGTGATCAGCGACCTTGAGGTGGGCGGCAGCTATGAGCTGCAGGTCACGGCCGAGCGGGGCGAGCAGACGTCGTCGTCGGAGGCCTTTGACTTCACCGTGGCCGGTGCGGTCCAGCGGTGGGACACTGCCCACGCCGGCGTCGGATCCGGAGGCGAGGTCACTGAACAGGGGGACGGCAGCCTCGAGTTCGACCTGCTCGGAAACAACTCCAAGATCGCCGACTCCGAGGACGGCTTCTGGTACCACTACACCGAGATCGACCCGAGCAGCGAGAACTTCACCCTCAGCGCCAGCTTCACCGTGGACGAGGACGCAGGGAAGGACAACCAGAGCGGCTTCGGCATCATCGCGGTGGACGACTTCATCCCCGGGGACAGCTCGGCGCGCTACTTCAACTCCGCCGGCACCATGGCGGCGAAGTACACCTTCGGCGCCGACGGCGAGGAGGGGGTCCGTTACGGCACTCCCGGTGCGAAGTTCGTCAACGGCTACACCGAAGGCCCCTCGACCTCGAGCGCGGCACGCGACCTCAGCGACTCTCGCGCCTTCGACTGGGACTACAAGGCCGACTACACCGAGGGAAGCAACGCGAACCCGCCGCGCTTCGAGGCGGGCGAGACCTACGAGTTCACGCTGCGCCGCTCGAACACCGGGTTCCACTCCATCTGGGAGCGCGACGGCGAGATCGAAGAGGTCATCCAGTACGACCCCGATGCGCTGCTGGTCCAGGACTCGGAGAGCTTCTCCCTGGGAGTCTTCGCCGCACGGGACATCGCCGTCACCGTCTCGGACCTTGACTTCACCACCATCGCACCCGAGGAGGACGCGCCTGCCGAGGAGGCGCCGGCCCAGTTCGTGACCCCGGAGCTCAGCGCGGACATCACCTCCACGACGCCGAAGGATCGGATCCAGGTGCCCCTGGTGGCGAACCTGCACGGTGAGGCCGCCATCGTGGATGCCCAGGGCGAGGCGGTGACCGACACGGTGCGCCTCGACCCCGGCGTACAGGGCCTGCTGGATCTGCAGGGGCTCAACCCGGGCGAGAATTCCTACACCGCGGTCTTCACCCCGGACGAGGAGCAGCCCCAGTTCACCGAGCGCGAGGAGCTCGAATCCAGCGAGCCGGTGGAGCTGGAGCTGAGCTTCACCGTGGACTCCTACGGCAGTCCCGGAGAGTCCATCTGGGTCTCCCCGGATGGCTCCGCGGAGGGAGAGGGGACCCAGGAGAGCCCGCTCGATGTGCACACCGCGGTGGCCTACGCTGACGCCGGGCAGCAGATCGTGCTCACCGGCGGCACCTACCGTCCCGAGGAAGCGATCGTGATCGAACGTGGACGCGACGGCACCGCCGAGGACCCCATCACCATGCTGGCGGAACCCGGGGCAGAGGTGACGCTGGACCTCTCCGAATCGGTGGGCGGCGGCATCCTCCTGCGCGGTGACCACTGGCATCTCTATGACCTGGAGATCACCGAATCGCGCGGCTATGAGAAGCCGCTGCTGATCCAGGGCCATCACAACACCATCGAAAAGATCGAATCCCACCACAACCAGGACACCGGCGTCCAGATCTCCGGCCTGGCCGAGGAGCCCACCGAGATGTGGCCCTCGAACAACCTGGTGCTCTCCACCGAGTCGCACAACAACGTGGACCCCACGGCCAACGACGCCGACGGCTTCGCCGCGAAGCTGACGGTCGGGGAGGGCAACGAGTTCCGGGACAGCATCGCCCACCACAACATCGACGACGGCTGGGACCTCTACGCGAAGTCCACTGAAGGCCCCATCGGCACTGTGCTCATCGAGGACTCGGTGGCCTATAACAACGGCTGGCTCGAGGAGAGCGGGTTCGACCTGCTCGGTGAGGGCAACGGGTTCAAGCTGGGCGGCGAGTCCATGCCCGGCGATCACCTGTTGAGCAACTCCATCTCTTTCAACAACCTCGCCAGCGGCGTCACCTCGAACTCCGGGCCCGATGTCCGGGTCCAGGACGTCACCGCCGTGGCCAACGGCGCCGTGACCGAGGGTCGGGAGGGGTCGAACATCAACCTCTACACCAACGCCGAGCAGACCGATTATCAGCTCGGCGGCGTGCTCTCCTTCCGCGGCGGCCGTGCCGACGCGATCCAGCTCGACCAGGAGGACACCTCCGCGCTGAGTGATCCCACGAACTACTTCGACGGTCTTCGCGCAGATGACTCTTCGGTGCAGGTCAGTGAGGACTGGTTCAGCTCCATGGACTTTTCGCTGCGACCGAGCATCGCGGAGGACGGGTCGGTCGACATGGACGGGCTGCTGGAGCTCACGAGCGGGGCGCCGGAGGACACCGGTGCTCGGCTGACGGCGAATCCAGACCCCACCCGTATTGAGGTGCTGCCCCCCGTGGGCTCCACAGGCGACGGGGAGGACCAGGAGGAGGAGCAGTCCGGCCCGCCGCGCGGACCTGGCAACAACAACGGCAACGGGAGCGGTCCGGGCCAGGGCAACGGGCCCGGGAACGGCAACGGGCCGGGGAACGGCAACGGGCCGGGGAACGGCAACGGGCCGGGGAACGGCAAGGGCCCGCAGCGGCCTGATCACCCCGTCTTCGGGGGCTGAGGGCCGAGCTGATCTCCCTCGCGCGCGGATGTGGCAGGATCATCTCGGGCGAGGGAGAGGAGCCGCGGGGTGAGCGTGGCCAAGCGCAAAGGTGCGAGGCGGCCGTCGATGGTCGACGTCGCCAAGCATGCCGGTGTATCGCATCAGAGCGTCTCCCGTGTGCTCAACGCTCCCGAGACGGTCCATCCGGACACCCGCGAGCGGATCGAACGCTCCATGGTCACCCTGGGATACCGGCGCAACAGCCAGGCCCGAGCGCTGAAGACCCAGAGCACCGGACTCATCGGGGTGGTCAGCCAGGGCGATACCGACTTCGGACCGACCCGGATGACCTGGGCCATCGAGAATGCCGCTCGACAGCGCGGCTACGCCACCGCGCTCAGCGTGGTCCGCGATCAGGGCGCCGAGACGGTGGACTCCACGCTGGACTTCTTCCTCAGCCACGGCATCGAGGGGATCGTGGTGATCACCCCGGTGCCCGCCCTGGCCGAGGCGGCCAAGCAGCTCTCCACCCGGGTCCCGCTGGTGCTGGTCACCTCCGGGCTCTGGCCCGCCGGGAACATGAACGTGGCGGGTATCGACCAGGAGCTCGGCGCTCGCCGGGCCACCCAGCATCTGATCGACTGTGGCCATCGCTCGATCGCACACATTGCCGGACCCATGGACTGGTTCGACGCCCGTGGACGTGTGGTCGGGTGGCGACAGGCGCTCGCCGTCGCCGATCTCAGCGCTCCGCGGATGATCCGCGCCTCAGGCTGGACCGCAGAGGCCGGGTATGAGGCCGCCCAGCAGCTCTTCAGCTTGCCGGTGCTGCCGGACGCGATCTTCGCCTCCAATGACTTCATCGCGCTGGGACTGATCCGTGCGCTCTCCGAACGCGGACTCTCGGTCCCGGGGGACATCTCGGTGGTCGGGTTCGACGACGTCGACGCCGCGGGGTACTTCTCCCCACCGCTGACCACGGTGCGCCAGCCCTTCGAGGATGCCGGCCGTGCCGCGCTGGAGCTGCTGCTCGACGTGAGCGACGGACTGACCCACGTGCCGAACTTCATCTCCCCGGAACTGGTCGAACGTGGGTCCACCGCCCCCGCAGCGGAAAGAAAAATTTGAAAGGGTCTTGACGCGAAGGTCGATGTTAACGTTAACATTGCTGAGACGTGGATCACGTGACTCACATCACCCCACCACCAGCCCGCGGTCATGACCGGCCCGGAGCCCGATTCGGTTCAAGGAAGAACGGTGTTCAATGCCTGCTGCTGACGCAGTCGTCATCGGTGTCGACTACGGCACGCTCTCGGGACGGGCCCTGGTGGTCCGGGTCAGCGACGGCGCAGAGCTGGGCTCCGCCGTCCACGCCTACGGGCACGCGGTCATGGATGCGACGCTCACCGCTCACCGCGGGGAGCCGCTTCCTCCGGAATGGGCGCTGCAGGTCCCCGGTGACTATGTCGACGTGCTGAAGTCCGCGGTCCCGGCCGCCCTGCGCGAGGCCGGCGTCGCCCCCGAACAGGTCATCGGCATCGCCACCGACTTCACTGCCTGCACCATGGTCCCCACGACGACCCAGGGCACCCCGCTCAGCGAGCTGCCCGAATACGCCGACCGCCCCCACGCCTACGTGAAGCTCTGGAAGCACCACGCCGCGCAGTCGCAGGCCGACCGGATCAATGAGCTGGCCCACTCCCGCGGGGAGTCCTGGATCAACCGCTACGGCGGATTCATCTCCTCCGAATGGGAGTTCGCCAAGGGACTCCAGATCCTCGAGGAGGACCCGCAGATCTACGCGGCCATGGACCACTGGGTCGAGGCCGCTGACTGGATCGTCTGGCAGCTGACCGGTGAGTATGTGCGCAACGCCTGCACGGCCGGTTATAAAGGCATCTACCAGGACGGCAGCTACCCCGACGCGGAGTTCCTCTCCGCCCTGAACCCCGAGTTCTCCGGCTTTGTAACGGAGAAGCTCGACCACCGGATCGGCCAGCTCGGAGAGCGCGCCGGCGGGCTGAGCCCCGAGGCCGCCGCATGGACCGGGCTGCCCGAGGGCATTGCCGTCGCCGTCGGCAACGTGGACGCCCACGTCACCGCCCCCGCCGCCGATGCGGTGGCGCCGGGACAGATGGTCGCCATCATGGGCACCTCGACCTGCCACGTCATGAACGGAGACCGCCTCGCCGAGGTGCCGGGGATGTGCGGCGCCGTCTACGGCGGGATCACCGACGGGCTCTGGGGCTATGAGGCCGGACAGTCCGGGGTCGGCGACATCTTCGCCTGGTACGTGGAGAACCAGGTGCCGGGAAGCGTCAGCGCCGAAGCCGAGAGCCGGGGCCTGAGCGTACACGAGCTGCTCACCGAGAAGGCCGCCGTGCAGCCGGTCGGCGCGCACGGACTGGTGGCCCTGGACTGGCATTCGGGCAACCGTTCGGTGCTGGTGGACCACGAGCTCTCCGGCCTGGTGCTCGGCCAGACCCTTGCCACCAAGCCCGAGGACGGCTACCGAGCCCTCCTGGAGTCCACCGCCTTCGGCACCCGCACCATCATCGAGGCCTTCAACGACTCAGGCGTGCCGGTGACCGAGCTCGTCGTCGCCGGGGGACTGCTGCGCAACGCCTTCCTGATGCAGCTCTACGCCGACATCACCGGGCTGCCCATTTCGACCATCGTCTCCACCCAGGGCCCCGCCCTGGGATCGGCCATCCACGCCGCCGTCGCCGCCGGCGCCTACCCGGACGCCTCCGCCGCCGGTGCCGTCATGGGCGGACGCCGCAAGAACGCCTACACCCCTCAGCCGGAGGCGGCCGCCGCCTATGACGAGCTCTACGCCGAATACCGGGCGCTGCATGACCACTTCGGACGCGGCGGCAACGACGTCATGCGCCGGCTCAAGGCCATCCGGCGTCGGGCACACCACCAGGAGGTCACCGCATGAACGCCCTGCATCTGAACGATTTCTCGCTCACCGCCCGCGAGGCCATCGCTGAGGCCCGAGAGATTGTGGCCGCGCTGCATGCCGAGCTGCCGCGCAATGACCTGGTGGCCTGGACCGCCGGCAACGTCTCGGCCCGGGTGGACCTGCCGAAGGAGGCTGCGCAGGCCGCCGCCGAGGCTGCTGGCCACGTCTCGGGTGATGTGTCGGGACTGTTCGTGATCAAGCCTTCCGGGGTCAGCTACGACGAGCTCGAGCCGGGGAACATGGTGGTCTGCACCCTGGACGGGGTCAAGATCGACGACGACACCTCCATCGGGCTCTCCCCGTCCTCAGACACTGCCGCCCACGCGTATGTCTACCGGCACATGCCTGACGTGGGCGGGGTGGTCCATACCCATTCCTCCTACGCGACCTCCTGGGCGGCCCGGGGTGAGTCGATCCCGTGCGTGCTGACGATGATGGCTGATGAGTTCGGCGGAGACATCCCCATCGGGCCCTTCGCGCTGATCGGGGACGACTCCATCGGCCGCGGGATCGTGGAGACCCTGGAGGCCTCCCGGTCGAGGGCGGTGCTGATGGACCGGCATGGGCCCTTCACCATCGGGGCCGACGCCCGCCAGGCGGTGAAGGCCGCGGTGCTCTGCGAGGAGGTCGCGCGCACCGTGCACTTCGCCCGCGCCTACGGGGATCCGCAGCGGATCGACCAGGACCAGATCGATGCGCTCTACGCCCGCTACCAGAACGTCTATGGACAGAAGGACCACGCATGAGCACTCGTACCCCGGATTCCTCGCCCTTCGAGGGCAAGTCGATCTGGTTCCTCACCGGATCTCAGGGCCTCTACGGGCCCGAGACCCTGGATCAGGTGGCGGAGCAGTCCCAGCAGGTCACCGCCGCCCTCGACGCGGCAGAACAGATCCCGGTTCAGATCGTGTGGAAGCCGGTGCTCACCGAGCGCGACGCGATCCGCACCGCCGCACGCGAGGCCAACGCGGATGAGAACTGCCTCGGGGTGATCGTGTGGATGCACACCTTCTCCCCGGCGAAGATGTGGATCGCCGGACTGGAGGCCCTGGCGAAGCCGCTGCTGCACTTCCACACCCAGGCCAACCAGGCGCTGCCCTGGGCTGATATCGACATGGACTTCATGAACCTGAACCAGGCCGCCCACGGGGACCGGGAGTTCGGCTACATCGCGACCCGCACCGGGGTGGCTCGGAAGACCGTGGTCGGGCACAGCACCGACCCCAGGGTGCAGGACGAGGTGGCGACCTGGGCTCGTGCGGCGGCCGGGTGGAATGCGCTGCAGAACATGCGGGTCTGCCGCTTCGGGGACAACATGCGCAACGTCGCGGTCACCGAGGGAGACAAGACCGAGGCCGAGATTCGACTGGGCACCTCGATCAACACCTGGGCTGTCAACGATCTGGTGGCCCGGGTCGACGCCGTCACCGATGACCAGGTCGATGAGCTGCTGGCCGTCTACGACGCGAACTACGACGTCGCGGTCGAGCTTCAGGCAGGCGGGGCGCGTCGGGAATCCCTGGCCTACGCCGCCCGGCAGGAGGCCGGGATGCGGTCCTTCCTTCAAGAGGGCGGGTTCTCCGCGTTCACCACCAACTTCGAAGACCTCGGCGGCCTGCGCCAGCTCCCCGGCCTGGCCGTCCAGCGACTCATGAGCGCCGGCTACGGGTTCGGCGCCGAAGGGGACTGGAAGACCGCGCTGCTCGTTCGGGCCGCGAAGGTCATGGGTCATGGGCTGCCCGGGGGTGCCTCGTTGATGGAGGACTACACCTACGAGATGACACCGGGGAAGGAGAAGATCCTCGGCGCGCACATGCTCGAGATCTGTCCCTCGCTGACCACCTCCACCCCGCGGATCGAGATCCACCCGCTGGGCATCGGGGACCGGGAGGACCCGGTGCGGATGGTCTTCGACACCGATCCCGGCGAGGGCGTCGTGGTGGCCATGTCTGATCTGCGCGAACGGTTCCGGCTGACCGCGAACCTGGTGGATCTCGTGGCCCCGGACGAGCCGCTGCCGAACCTTCCGGTGGCCCGCGCGGTGTGGGAGCCGCGCCCTGACTTCGCCACGTCCGCGACCTGCTGGCTCACCGCTGGAGCCGCGCATCACACAGTGCTCTCCACCGGCGCGGGGTTGGGGGCTTTCGAGGACCTCGCGGAGATCGCGGGCATGGAGCTGGCGGTCATCGATGCCGACACCACGGCTCGGGGGTTCGCGAAGGAGCTGCGACACAACGCGGCCTACTACAGACTTGCGCAGGGGCTTTAGACCCGGCGCTGGAATATGAACCACTCACTCGCACCACGTGCCTACCGCAGGGGCAGGCACGAAACCCAGGAGGAAACATCATGCAGAACCGATCAATGAAGATGCTGGGCGTCTCGGCCGCCCTGGTTTTGGGCCTCACCGCATGCTCCGGCGGAGGCGCCGGCAGCGACGGCGGCGATGACGCCGGTGGCGGGGACGCCGCACCGGAGGACATGACAGTGGGCGTCGCGATGCCGACCCAGACCTACGAGCGTTGGCTCAACGATGGCGCTTCCGTGGAGGAGGGCCTGGAGGAGCTGGGCTACACGGCTGACCTGCAGTACGCCGACGACGACATCCCCACCCAGCAGCAGCAGATCGACCAGATGATCACCCAGGAGTATGACGCCCTGATCATCGCCTCCATCGACGGCTCGGCGCTGACCAGCCAGCTCGATGCCGCCGCAGCAGCAGACATTCCGGTGATCTCCTATGACCGCCTGCTGACCAACAGCGAGAACGTCGACTTCTACGTCACCTTCGACAACTTCGCCGTGGGCCAGGAGCAGGCCAACGCGCTGCTCTACGGCCTGGGAGTCTTCGACGAGAACTTCGAGGAGGCCGAGGATGCCCCCGAGGAGACGTTGAACGTGGAGCTCTTCGCCGGATCCCTGGATGACAACAACGCCCGCTTCTTCTGGGACGGCGCCATGGATGTGCTCGAGCCCTATATCGAGGACGGGACCCTGGCGGTTCCCTCCGGCCAGACCACGATCGAACAGGCTGCCACCCAGCGCTGGGAGCAGGAGACCGCCCAGGAGCGCATGGAGAACCTGCTCACCAGCGACTACCGCGGTGAGGAGGAGCTCCACGGTGTGCTCTCCCCGGCAGATCCGCTCTCCCGCGGCATCATCAACGCCCTGCGCAGCGCCGGCATGGGCAACGACATCGAAAGCGGCCTGCCCATCGTGACCGGTCAGGATGCCGAGATCGCGTCGGTCTCGCTGATCGCCGACGGCGTGCAGCACTCCACGATCTTCAAGGACACCCGCAACCTCGCCGATGAGGCTGTCAACGCCGCAGACTCCTTCCTCAACGGCGAAGAGCCCGAGGCCAATGACACCGAGAGCTACGACAACGGCTCCGCGGTGATCCCCTCCTACCTGCTGCCGGTGGAGATGATCCTGGAGGAGAACTACGAGGAGATCCTCGTCGACTCCGACTTCTACACCGAGGAGCAGGTCGAGTCCGGCCAGCAGTGATCCGGATCAGCGTCCCTGATCTACCACTGAGCTGAGCACGGCTCACCAGTTTCGCCGGTCGGGCCCGGGGCGGAAGCCCCGGGCCCGACCTTCGGCAGAGGTTCTAAGGAGGGCCCATGAATGAGAACATCCTTGAGATGCGCTCCATCACCAAGAAGTTTCCCGGGGTGGTGGCGCTCCAAGACGTGAACCTGCAGGTGCAACGGGGAGAGATCCACGCGGTCTGCGGCGAGAACGGGGCAGGAAAGTCCACCCTGATGAAGGTGCTCTCCGGCGTGCATCCGGCAGGCACCTACGAGGGCGAGATCCACTTCGAGTCGAAGCAGGTGAGCTTCTCCTCACTCAACGACTCGGAGGACCTGGGCATCGTCATCATCCACCAGGAGCTGGCGCTGGTGCCGCACCTCTCGGTGGCCGAGAACATCTTCCTGGGAAATGAGAAGAGTCGCGCAGGAATCATCAACTGGCACGACGTCAATCTTGAGGCGGCGGCCCTGCTCGAGAAGGTCGGTCTGCGAGAGAACCCGGTGACCCCGGTGGGTCACCTCGGCGTGGGCAAACAGCAGCTCGTCGAGATCGCCAAGGCGCTCAGCAAAGATGTGAAGCTGCTCATCCTCGACGAGCCCACCGCCGCGCTGAACGACGACGACTCCGCCCACCTGCTCGGTCTCATCCGCGATCTGCGCGACGAGGGCGTCACCTGCATCATCATCTCGCACAAACTCGGCGAGATCGCTGCGGTGGCCGACTCGACCACTGTCATCCGCGACGGCAGCACCGTGGAGACGATCAACATGGCGGAAGCCTCCGCCAACGGTGAGGATCTCACCCGACGGATCATCCGCGACATGGTCGGACGGGACATGGAGAACATGTACCCGGGGCGGGACGTGACCCTCGGAGAAGAGGTCTTCCGCATCGAGGACTGGCACGTCAGGCACCCGACCCAGCGGGAACGCAAGGTCGTGGACGGTGCGGCGCTGAACGTACGTGCAGGAGAGGTCGTCGGCATCGCGGGCCTCATGGGAGCGGGACGCACCGAGCTGGCGATGAGCGTGTTCGGGAAGTCCTACGGCCGAGACATCACAGGAACCGTGTATATGCACGGGAAGCCGGTGAAGATCGAGACCGTCTCCGACGCGATCAAGGCGGGGATTGCCTACGTCAGTGAAGATCGGAAGCGCTACGGGCTGAATCTGATCGACGACATCCGTCGCAACGTGAGCTCGGCCGCGCTGAAACGGATCGCCCCCCGCGGCTGGATCAACGAGAACGAAGAGATCGCGGTGGCCGATCGCTACCGCACGTCGATGAACATCAAAGCGCCGACGGTCATGTCGGTCCTGGGCAAGCTCTCAGGAGGCAACCAGCAGAAGGTGGTGCTGAGCAAATGGCTCTATACCGAACCGGAGCTGCTGATCCTCGATGAGCCCACCCGCGGGATCGACGTCGGAGCGAAGTACGAGATCTATTCGATCATCAACAAGTTGGCGGCCTCCGGGAAGGCGATCATCGTGATCTCCTCCGAGCTGCCGGAGGTGCTGGGCATGTGTGACCGCGTCTACACGCTGTCCAGTGGCCGGATCACCGGGCAGCTTCCCGTGGAAGATGCCAACCAGGAGCGCCTCATGGAGCTCATGACTATGGAGAGGGACTGAGGCATGACCGGTACATCTAATCTCATGGAGCTTCTGACGCGGAATCTGCGTCAGAGCGGCATCTACATCGCCTTCGTGCTCATCGTGCTGCTCTTCACGGTCCTCACCGGCGGCACGCTGTTGAGCCCCGGAAACATCACGAACCTGGTGCTGCAGTATTCCTACATCCTGATCCTTGCCATCGGCATGGTGATGATCATCGTGGCGGGCCACATCGACCTTTCCGTGGGCTCGGTGGTGGCACTCACCGGCGGCGTGGCCGCGGTCGTCGTGATCCGTGAGGGCATGCCCTGGTGGGTGGGCATCATCGCAGCGCTCATCACCGGTGTCCTGGTGGGCATCTGGCAGGGCTTCTGGGTGGCGATCGTGGGGATACCCGCGTTCATCGTGACCCTTGCGGGCATGCTGATCTTCCGCGGTCTCGCGATGCAGGTGCTTGACAACGTCTCGCTCTCCCCGTTCCCCGGGGAATACCGACAGATTGCTGGCGGCTTCCTCAACGGGCTTCTCGGTGGGCCCGGGTATGACGTCTTCACGCTGCTGATCTTCGCGCTGGCCTCGGTCGGCTTCGCTGTGCAGCAGTGGCGCGGGCGGATGCGCAAGCTCGAATACAAGCAGCCGGTGGAGGCGCTGTGGCTCTTCGCCATCCGGGTGCTCGCCGTCGTGGCCGTGATCATGGCCTTCGGCTGGCAGCTGGCCAACGCCCGCGGCATGCCGATCGTGCTGATCCTGCTGGCCGCACTGGTGTTGATCTACGGATTCGTCACCCAGCGCACCGTCTTCGGGCGCCACATCTACGCGATGGGCGGCAACCTCGATGCGGCGAAGCTCTCCGGTGTGAAGACCAAGCGGGTGAACTTCATGCTCTTCGTCAACATGGGCGTGCTGGCCGCCATCGCCGGCATCGTCTACTCGGCGCGTTCGAACTCGGCGCAGCCGGCGGCGGGCAACATGTTCGAGCTGGACGCGATCGCTGCGGCGTTCATCGGCGGGGCCGCCGTCACCGGCGGTGTCGGCAAGGTCCAGGGCGCCATCATCGGCGGACTGATCATGGCGGTGATGTCGAACGGCATGCAGATCCTGGGCATCGACCAGTCCACTCAGAACGTCGTGCGCGGCGTGGTGCTGGTGCTCGCAGTGGCCTTCGACGTATGGAGCAAGAAGCGGTCATCGGTGAGCGCCTGACGCCGGCCCATTCGGATCGCGCGGTCCACGGGTGATCCACGCTGAGCGATGAGCACACGCGGCGAGGGCCGCCCCCGGTCACGACGACGGGGGCGGCCCTCCCCATGTGTCGGGGTGCTGCAGGCGAGCGGCCGGTGCGCCTCGCGGTTCGAGGAGCCCGGTCATGCTGGACTGGCATCACGCCATAGCCATAGGGGATTCTTTGAATCGATTTATTGCGTGTGTCACACATCACAAGTAACGTGTCGTCCAGGGATTCCGGTGATTTGCACAATCTCCAATTGAATCGATTCAGCACACTCGCCCATCAAAGATGAGGGATCACATGAGCTTCAAGACATTCAGCAAACTCGCAGCAGCCACCACCATCGGCGCCCTTGCCCTGACCGCATGCGGCGGCGGAGGCCAGGCCGAGGGAACCGAAGAAGATCCCATCGAGCTGCGCTTCGCCTGGTGGGGCTCCGAGGACCGCAACGCCAGCACCCAGGAGATCATCGACGCCTTCGAGGCCGAGAATCCCGGGATCACGGTGGAGGGAAGCTACAACGACTGGACCGGCTACCAGGATCAGCTCGCCACCCAGGTCGCCTCCGGCGACGGCCCCGACATCGTCCAGCTCGACGATGAGTTCATCAGCGAATACGCCGACCGCGGCGCGCTGCTCGAGCTCACCGACGTCGACACCTCCAACATGGATCCCGCCGTGGTCGAGGGAGGTCAGGCCGACGGCACCCAGTACGCGATCCCGACCGGGGTCAACGCGCTGGTGATGCTGGCGAACCCGGAGCTCTTCGACGAGGCCGGCGTGGAGATCCCCGACGACACCACCTGGACCTGGGACGACTACCTCGCGATCAGCGAGACCATCCACGAGGAGACCGGCGCCTACGGCACCAACAAGCCCATCGCGCAGACGATGATGGTGTGGCTGCGCCAGCAGGACAAGTCGATGTTCACCGAGGACGGCGGCATCGGCTTCACCGAGGAGGACGCCGAAGAATACTTCACCCTGCTGGTGGACATGATGGACTCCCACGCACTGGCCAGCGCGTCCGAGCTGGTCGAAGAGGAGTCCGCCACTCTGGAGGACGCGCTGATCGCCACCAACCAGGCCGCCATGGGCATGTCCTGGACCAACCAGCTCCCGGTGATGTCCGAGGCCTCCGGCAACGAGCTGATCCCACTGCGCTTCCCCAGTGAGTCGGGCAACGTCGAGGACAACGGTCTCTGGTTCAAGAACACCATGCTGGTCGCCGCCACCGGCTCCACGGACCACCCGGAGGAGGCCCAGCAGTTCATCGACTTCATGGTCAACTCAGAAGAAGCTGGTCAGGCCAACCTGATGGACCGTGGACTGCCCTCCAACCAGGAGGTGCGCGAGAGCGTCATCGAACAGGTCGACGGCCAGGACCTCGTCGCCGCCGAGTTCGTGGCCGACCTCGACGGTGAGATCACGGACTCCGAGGTCCTGCCTCCCGTGGGCTTCACCGGAATCTCCGATGCACTGACCAACCGCCAGCAGGACGTCTACTTCGAGCGGATGACCCCGGCCGAGGCCGCCGAGTCCTTCGTCACCGAGGTCGAAGAGATCCTCGCCGGCAACGAGTGATCAGCGCCACGACTGATCAGCTGAGCCGCTGACCGAGCTCCATCGTCCGCCGTCGTCCGCTCTGGGATTTCCCGGAGAGGGCGGCGGCGGTCGTGTCGGCGGCTGCCCGCGCACACCAGAAATGGAGACTGAGACCCGCATGATGACCGAGGTTCAACAGCTGCACGCCGGATTCCTGGCGCCAGATCCCGCCGCCCGTCCGATGATGCGGTGGTGGTGGTTCGGCCCCGACGTCGTCCGCGAGGACCTGCTGCGGGACCTTGATGAGATGGACGCCGCGGGCATCGGCGGCGTCGAATGCTCCTTCGTGTATCCGATGGGCTCCGAGAGCGACTCCTTCGGCTCGCCCAGCTTCCTCGAGGACGTGGGCTTCGCCGCGGGCGTAGCCGTGGACCGGGGGCTGCGCTTCGACGTCACGCTGGGGTCCGGCTGGCCCTATGGCGGACCGCATATCGATGAGACCACCGCCTCGCGTCGGCTGCACTGGGAGCGCGAGGAGGTCCTCATGGCTGCTCAGCGGCTCCCGATCCCGCAGACCTGGCCCAGCGACGAGTTCATCGCCGGGTATATCGGGGAGGGCACCCGGTGGGAGCCCCCGACCAGCTGCGTCCAGCTCGAGGTGGAGGACGGCGAGCTGATCATCCCCGCCGGCCACGGACCGCGAGTGATCCTGCTCGCCATCAGCCGGCTCAGCGGCCAGACCCTGAAGCGCGCCTCTAAGGGTGCCGAGGGCTGGGTGCTCGATCATATGAATCCCGCCGCCGCCCAGTCCCACATCGACGCCGTGGCCGAGCCGCTGGTCGCCGCTGCCGGAGTCGACCGGATCACCACCGTGTTCTGCGACAGCCTGGAGGTCTTCAACGCCGACTACAGCGCATCCGTCCCCGCAGAATTCGCCGCCCGCCGAGGCTACGACCCGCTGCCGAAGCTCTGGCAGCTCACGCTGACCGATGGAACAGGCGCCGCGTTCCAGGCCGACTACCACCGCACGCTCACCGAGCTCGTGGAGACCAACTTCATCCAGGTCATCGGCGACTGGGCGCGCGCGAAGGGGCTGAAGTTCCGCATCCAGTGCTACGGGCAGCCCCCGGTCACCATCAGCTCCTACCGGCACGCCGACGCCTTCGAAGGCGAGGGCTGGGGCTGGGACGTGATCACCGCCTGCCGCTGGGCCAGCTCCGCCGGGCAGCTCTACGGCAAAGACGTCATCTCCTCCGAGACCTGGACCTGGAACCATTCCCCCTCCTTCCGCTCCACCCCGCTGGACCTCCTCGGCGAGGCCCACGACCACCTGCTGATGGGGATCAACCAGTTCGTGGGCCACGGCTGGCCCACCTCGCCGCGGCCGGAGCCTGAGGCCCCCGGGGGTGTCGCGGAGCTCGGCCGGGTCTTCTACGCCTCCGCCGCGCTGGATGGGCGCAACGCCTGGTGGGAGGCGGCCCCGGAGCTGTGGAGAACCCTGCACCGGCTCTCCTGGCTGATGCGCCAGGGTCGCCGGCTCTCCCAGGTCGGGATCTACCTCCCCGCCCGGGACATCTCCGCAGGCTTCGCCGCGGCCGGACGGGTGGACCTCTATAAAGAGTGTCGGCTGCACATCGGCGATGCGCTGCCCCACGCCATCCGCACCGCCGGCCTGGACTTCGATCTGTTCGACGACGACGCCGTCGCGCTCCTCGATCCCGCCACCTTCCCCCTGGTGGTGCTGCCCCGGGCCAGCGACGTGCCCGCAGCCACCCGCGCCTGGCTGCGCCGCGTGGAGCAGGCCGGGGGAGTGGTGCTGGACCTCGGCGGCACCGCCGGGCTCGGCACCGTGGTGACCGACCCCGCCGTCGTCCCGGAGCTCCTGCCGAGCTCGGTCGAGGCGCCGGTGCTGATCCACTCCGGCGCGGCGACGGGAGCCGCTCAGCCGGGAAGCACGCCGAGCGATGACAACCAGACGGTGGCCGTGACCACCCGCGCCTATGGCGGGGTCCGGATCCACTTCATCGCCAATACCGGACAGGAGACTGCGGAGGTCGGGCTGCAGCTGCGCGCACGGCTCGATCAGGTGCGAGGGTCCGAGGATGAGTCGGAACAGTTCCTGGAACGCTGGGACCCCACCACCGGCGAGGTCTCCGCGGTCCGCCGTGTCCGGGGCATCGACCGACTCACGCTGCAGGCCTACGAGGCCGCGGTGCTCATCGAACACGGCGACCGCACCCGACTCACGGTCGCCCCCGGCGCCGACGGGCAGACGCTCGACGCCGCAGAGCAGGACGCCGCAGAGCGGACGCTGAGCATCGGTGACTGGCTGGTCCGCTTCGATGATCAGACCCAGTCGCAGGCTATCGAGCTGCCACACCGATGGGAGCAGGATCCGGCGCGACGCCTGTATTCCGGAACGGCCACCTACTCGGCCGAGCTGCAGATCCCTTCCACCGCGCGGCGCGTCACCTTGGACCTCGGGCCGGCGCTTGCCCATGAACTCGAGGACCCGGAGGGGGCCGGGCTCATGGAGGCCTCCTTCAGCGCGAAGGTGCTCCCACCCGTGGGGGCCGTGGCCAAGGTCGTGCTCGACGGCGTCGATCAGGGTTTTCTGTGGAAGACGCCCTACAGCCTGGACCTCACCCACGGTGTCACGCCGGGGCAGAACCACCAGCTCCAGCTGATCGTGTCCAACGTGACCAGTCACCGACTGGCCACCGACACCGGCATCCCACGGCTGGTGGCCGAGTCCCAGGAGAGCTTCGGCGCTCGCTTCGGCATCCAGACCCTGGACCTCGCCCTCGCAGATGTCGCCTCCGGTCTTCTTGGGAAACCTGCCCTGCGCATCACTTGAGCAGAAGTGATACGTGTGCGGTATCACTGCATGTCGAAGCGGTCACGGGGAAGCCCTGATCTGCGTTGACGTGTCTTGCGTCACAGCCATACAGTCAGGGCAACCGCTATCCCAGTGACCTGATTCAGCACGGACCGTCAACGAGGGCTGGCGCCGCATTCGCACCGTTTCACTCAATGAAGAGGACACCATGACGCACTCCTTCCGATACACGAAGCTGGCCGCCGCTACTCTGGTCGGCGCCCTGGCCCTGACCTCCTGCGGCGGAGACGCCGGCGGCGACGACGGGGGCGAGGACGGCGGCGACGTCACCCTGTCCTTCAGCTGGTGGGGCTCCGACGCTCGTCATCAGGCCACGCAGGAGGCCATCGACCTCTTCAACGAGACGCACGAGGGCATCACCGTGGAGGGTCAGTTCGGCGAATGGGGCGGCTACTGGGATTCCCTGGCCACCCAGTCCGCCGGCGGCGACGCCCCCGACATCATCCAGATGGACGACAAGTACCTGCGTGAATACGCCGACCGCGGCAGCCTGCTGGAGCTCTCCGACGTCGACACCTCCGAGTTCGACGAGGGCGCCGTGGACAACGGACGGACTGAGGACGGGCTCTACGGCATCACCACCGGCATCAACTCCTTGGCGATGGTCACCAACCCGGCGATCTTCGAAGAAGCGGGCGTGGAGATGCCCGACGACACCACCTGGACCTGGGAGGACTTCGCCGAGATCACCGCAGAGATCAGCGAGAGCGGCGACGGCGTCTACGGCACGAACAACCCGAACGAGCCAGGCTCCTTCCAGGTCTGGCTGCGCCAGCAGGGAACGAACTTCACCACCGAAGACGGCGGACTCGGATTCGACGAGTCCCAGGCCGCGGAATATTTCCAGTACCACCTCGATCTGGTCAACGGCGGCATGCCCTCACCCTCTGAGCTGGCGGAGAACCAGAGTGCGGGTCCGGACCAGTCCATGATGGGCACCGGCACCGCCGCCATGGCCTCCTGGTGGACCAACCAGCTCGGCGGCCTCGCCGAGGCCTCCGGCGCTGACCTCGAACTGCTGCGCTTCCCGACCGACAGCGGAGACCCCATGGAATCGGGCATGTGGTACAAATCCTCGATGCTGATGTCCGCCTCGGGCGACACCGAGCACCCCGAGGAGGTCAAGACCTTCATCGACTGGTTCGTGAACTCCGAGGAGGCCGCAGACTTCAACGGCTTCGACCGCGGGCTTCCGGCCAACGCCTCCATCCGGGAATACGTCCTGGAGGACGCCGGTGAGGCGGACCAGAAGACCGCGGACTTCATCCTGGACATCGAGTCCGAGGTGGAGGCGCAGTCTGTCGAACCGGTCCCCGCTCTGGGCTTCTCCGCCCTGCAGGAGATCCTCTACCGCTACGAGTCAGAGGTCTTCTTCGAGAACATGACTCCGGAGGAGGCCGCCGAGGCCATGATCCCGGAGATGGAGAGCGCACTGGGCTGATCCGCGAGGAACCAGGGTTCTCGACCGCACCACGCTGAACTGAGGGGATGGCCGCACAGGCCATCCCCTCAGTCGTGTGACTCACATCTCGCGGCATCCGCCCGGAGACCGGGCCGGTCTGAAAGGATGAGCGGGTGAATACACTTCCAACTGGTCAGACATCGGTGATACGCAGCGCATGGGCCCCCGTGGACGAGCGGCGACTCTTCCTGGGCGAGGGCGCCCGCTTCCTGGAGACCGGCGTCAGCCCGGTCCTGGACGCCGAGCAGCCCGGCACCGCCCAGCACCCCTTCGTGCTCGTCGACATCCTGGACGGCACCCTGTACTCCACCACGGCCGAGCCCAGCTCGGGACTGACCCTGCAGGGCAGCCTGGACGCGCCGCTCGGCGCAGTGGCCCCGGTGCGTCAGCACAGCTCAGCTCCCGACGGACGCTGGGTGGCCGCCCTGGGCAAGGGACTGGCCCTGCTGGAACGCTCCGCCACCGGTGAGCTGCAGATCGTGGAGACCCTGGGCGAACCCGCCGCCGACCGCTCCTCGGTGCCGCTGCGGATGAACGACGCCGTGGCCGACCCGCACGGCCGCTTCTGGGCCGGCGCCATGGCCTACGACGGCGACGCCGGACAGGGCTTCCTGCTGCGCCTGGACCCCGATGGGTCCATCCACATCGTGCTCGACGACCTGGCCATCCCCAACGGCCCGGCCTTCAGCGCCGACGGCGCCACCATGTACCTCGCCGACACCCCCACCGGGTGGATCCGCCGCTACCGGGTGGACATCGCCACCGGTGCGCTCGACGCCGGCGAGGATTTCATCCACATCAGCGAGGGCGGCCCCGACGGGATGACCGTCGACGTCGAGGACTGCCTCTGGTCCGCCGTCTGGGGCGCCTCCTGCCTGCACCGCTACTCACCCTCCGGCGAGCTGCTCGAACGCATCGACGTTCCGGTCCGGCAGCCCACGTCCATCGCGCTCAGCGCGGCCCCGCCCTACCGGGTGATGGTCACCTCCGCCACGGAGAACCTCGAGGAGCCCACCGACCACGACGGTCGCGTGATCACCGCCGAGGTCAGCGTCGCGGGACGTCCCGCGGTGAGCTGGCTGCGAAGCCCCGCCCAGGAGTCGCAGGCCAACTGGGCCGGGAACCTCACCTACTCCAGCACCCGGCTGGAACGGCCCCGCTCGATCGACGAGCTGGCCCGACTGGTCGCGGAGTCCGAACAGGTCAAGGCGCTGGGCAGCCGGCACAGCTTCAGCTCCGTGGCCGACACCACCGGCACCCTGATCGAGCTCACTGCCATGCCGCAGGTCTTCACCCTCGATGCCGAGGCCGGCACCGTCACCTTCGACGCGGCCACCCGCTACGGGGATCTCGCCGCGGCGCTGCAGGCCGAAGGCTGGGCACTGCCGAACATGGCCTCGCTGCCGCACATCACCGTGGCCGGGTCGGTGGCCACCGGCACCCACGGCTCCGGAGACCGCAACCCGCCGCTGGCCTCCTCCGTGCGCAGCCTGGACATGGTCCTCGCCGACGGCAGCCTGCGCACCTTCCGCCGCGGCGACGCAGACTTCGACGGCGCAGTGGTCAGCCTCGGCGCCCTCGGGGTGGTCACCACACTGACCCTCGACGTGGTTCCCAGCTTCGAGGTCCGCCAGGACATCTACGACGGCGTCAGCTGGGGCGGCGTGCTGGAGAACTTCGAGGAGCTCACCGGCGCGGCCTACAGCGTCAGCCTCTTCACCCGCTGGGTCGGGGAGGACTTCGGGCTGGTCTGGATGAAGTCCACGCAGGAGCCCCCGGCCGAGGTGCTCGGCGTCACCGCACGGCGCGAGGACATCGGCCTCGCCGGAGGTCCGCCGGAGTTCGCCACCGAGCAGGGTGGCCGGTGGGGCAGCTGGGACCAGCGCCTGCCGCACTTCCGGCTGGACTTCACCCCCAGCAACGGAGATGAGCTGCAGACCGAATACCTGCTCCCCCGGGAGAATGCGGTGGAGGGACTCCGCCGGATGCGCGCCCTCAGCTCCGAGATCGAACCGCTGCTGCTGATCAGCGAGATCCGGACGATGGCGGCCGACGACCAGTGGATGAGCGGCGCCTCCGGTCGAGAGACCGTCGGGTTCCACTTCACCTGGCTGCAGCGCGAGGAGGAGGTCGCCGCGCTGCTGCCGCGCCTCGAGGAGCAGCTGCTCCCGCTCGGAGCCAGGCCACACTGGGGCAAGCGCTTCGCCACCACCGACATCGCGAGCTTCTACCCGCGGGTGGGCGACTTCACCCGGCTGGCGCAGGAACTGGATCCCAAGGGGACGTTCCGCAACGCGTTCCTGAACGACCTGCTCTTCGGCGCGGAGCCGCGGGAGCCGCGCAACTAGGACATCACCGAGGCCGAGGCCCCACCCAACCGGGGCGCCGCCGGCGCCGGAGAGCGAGACACACATGTGGTTCGATACATGGTCAGATCTGGGCCGGGTGCTGCTGATCGGCATGGCCGCCTACGCCGTGCTGATCCTGGTGATCCGACTCTCCGGGAAGCGGACGCTGAGTCAGCTCAATGCCTTCGACTTCATCGTCACCGTGGCGCTGGGCTCCGTGTTGGCGACCATTCTGCTCAGCAGTGACGTGTCCTTGTCTGAGGGTGCGCTGGCGCTGGTCCTGCTCGCGGGACTGCAGTTCATCCTCGCCTGGATCTCTGCGCGGGCGCCGAGGTTCCGGACCCTCATCACGGCACGGCCTGCCGTGGTGTTCTGGCAGGGAGAGATGCAGCAGGAGCAGCTGCGTCGCAACCGGCTCTCGGCCTCCGAGGTGCACCAGGCCATCCGCAGCAGCGGCTCCGGGGACCTGAGCAGCATCGGCGCCGTCGTGCTGGAGACCAACGGCACGCTCAGCGTGATCTCCGCGCAGAGCCTGGGCGACGGCTCCGCCCTGCGCGACATCGGCTGAGCTGGACCGGCTGGACTGGACCGACGGCCGGGACCGGGGGACTGGTCTGGAGGGACGGCACTGGCGGGAGCGCCGACACCGCCACGCCAAACCGGAATTAGTTGCGCGGTGATGTGTTTTGCGACACAAGGCGTAAGGTTGACGCGGATCACATTCCTGCTGCCGCCGAGGAGTCAGATTGACCGAGTCCCCCGAAGTTCACCAGCCCACGCCCACGTCCGCCGGACGACCCCTGCGGGTGGCCATCATCGGGCACGCCTTCATGGGGGTCGCCCACACCCACGCCTGGCGGACCGCGCCGCGATTCTTCGATCTCGGCGACGCCCCTGAGATCGCCCTGCTCGTCGGGCGCGACGAGGCGCGCACCCGCGCCGCGGCCGACCGCCTGCAGATCGCAGAGATCGAGACCGACTGGCGCCGCGCCGTCGAACGCGAGGACATCGACGTCGTCGACATCTGCACCCCGGGCCACACCCATGCCGAGATCGCGCTGGCGGCTCTGGCCGCAGGCAAGCACGTGCTGTGCGAAAAACCGCTGGCGAATTCGGTGGCCGAGGCCGAAGCGATGACGGCGGCCGCCGAACACGCCGCGGCCCGGGGGGTCCGCACCTTCTGCGGATTCAGCTACCGCCGCACCCCCGCGCTGGCGCTCGCGAAGCGCTTCGTCGAGGAGGGTCGGCTCGGAGAGATCCGGCACGTGCGCGCCCAGTACCTGCAGGACTGGCTCAGCGACGCCGACACCCCGCTGAACTGGCGGCTGGACAAGGACAAGGCCGGAAGCGGAGCCCTCGGGGACATCGGGGCACATTCGGTGGACGCCGCCCAGTGGGTGTCCGGACAGCTCATCGAGGGCGTCTCGGCGATGCTGCACACCTTCGTGGAGACCCGACCGCTGGCAGGCACCGCAGAGGGTCTCGGTGGCAGCGCGGAGGCCGGCGCGCCGCGTGGTCCCGTGACGGTCGACGACGCCGCGGCCTTCACCGCCCGTTTCGACGGCGGAGCCATCGGCATCTTCGAGGCGACCCGCTTCGCTCAGGGACGCCGCAACGCCAACCGGCTGGAGATCAACGGGAGCCTGGGCTCCATCGCCTTCGACTTCGAGTCGATGAACACCCTCGAGTACTTCGACGCCCGCGACGACCAGGCGGCGCAGGGCTTTCGCACCATCCAGGTCACCGACGCAGTGCACCCCTACACCGATCACTGGTGGCCGGTGGGTCACGGCCTGGGCTATGGGGACCTCTTCGTGCACCAGGTGGCCGACGTCGTCGCGGCCCTCGAGGCGGGCACCGCTCCGCGCCCCGATTTCGCCGACGCATTGTCCGTCCAGCGCGTGCTCCACGCCGTGGAGGCCAGCGCCCACCACGAGAGCCGATACACCGCCGTAGACCGCAGAGATTCAGGAGACTGAGAACACCATGACCAAGACGGCACTCATCGTCCGCGGCGGCTGGGACGGGCACCAGCCCGTGGAGGCCACCGAGATGTTCCGGCCCTTCCTGGAGGCCAACGGCTACCAGGTGGTGATCCATGAAACCCCCGAGGTCTATGCCGATGCCGCGACCATGGAGTCTGTGGATCTGATCGTGCAGTGCATGACCATGTCCACCATCGAGAAGGACCAGCTCGAAGGCCTGCGCACGGCGGTCGCTGGTGGCACCGGACTGGCCGGATGGCACGGGGGCATCGCCGACTCCTATCGGGCCAGCGACGGATACCTGCAGCTGATCGGCGGACAGTTCGCCCACCACCCGGCGGTCCACCCCGACGAGCGGACCGGCGAGCAGTCCGACTACTACACCCCGCATCGCATCGACATCGTGCCTGAGGCCGCGGATCACCCGATCACCGCCGGGATCGAGAGCTTCGACCTGGTCACCGAGCAGTACTGGGTGCTCCATGACCAGCTCATCGACGTGCTCGCCACCACGACCCTGCCGAAGCGGGACTTCGACGACTGGGAGAAGCCGCACGTGAACCCGGCGATCTGGACCCGGCGCTGGGGCCAGGGGCGAGTCTTCGTCTCGACCCCCGGGCACCGCGTCGAGGTGTTGGAGGACCCGAACGTGCGCACCATGATCGAGCGCGGCATGCTCTGGGCCAGCCGATGAGCGCCGGGGCAGGGTCACCGCAGGGATCAGCTGAAGAACCTCAGCGCACGCTCAACGTCGGGCTCATCGGGGCCGGCAACATCAGCGGCCAGTACCTGGAGACGCTGAATCGGCTCCAGGACCTGAGCCTGGTCGCCGTCGCGGACCTCGACCTCGAACGCGCCCGTGAGGTCGCCGCAGCGGGCGGCGCCCAGGGCATGCGCGTCGATGAGCTGCTGGCCTCCCCGGAGGTGGAAGCCGTCATCAACCTCACCATTCCGCGGGCCCACGCGGAGACCTCGCTGGCCGCCATCGCCGCCGGCAAGGGCGTGTATGTGGAGAAGCCCTTCGCCGCGACCGTGGCCGAGGGCCAGCAGATGCTCGCTGCCGCCGAGGCGGCCGGAATGGTCATGGGCAGCGCCCCGGACACGGTGCTGGGCACCGGGGTGCAGACCGCACGAGCGGCCGTGGATGCGGGACAGATCGGCACCCCGATGAGCGCGGTGGCCACCATGGTCACCGCCGGTCATGAGAGCTGGCACCCCAACCCGGACTTCTACTACCAGCCCGGCGGCGGGCCTCTGCTGGACATGGGCCCCTACTACGTCACCAGCCTGGTCACGCTGCTGGGTCCGGTGACCTCTGTCATCGGCGCCGCCAGCGCGCTGCGCACCGAGCGCGAGATCGGGTCAGGTCCCCGAGCCGGAGAGAAGCTGAGCGTGAGCACCCCGAGCCACATCACCGGGGCGCTGATCCACGAGTCCGGGGCCATTTCCACCCTGGTGATGAGCTTCGACGGCACCGCCAGCCAGGCGCCACCGATCGAGGTCCACGGCACCGAAGGTTCGATGGCGGTCCCGGACCCGAACCACTTCGCCGGGGACGTGCAGATCACCCGCGACCGCGGCCATTTCCAGACCCTGGAGGCCGCCGGCGGCTACGTCCAGGCGGCCCGCGGCTACGGGCTGGCCGACCTGCTGTGGTCAGGCGCCTTCGACGGGAACCCCGGGCTGGGCCGTGCCCAGGGGGCCCTGGGGCTGCATGTGTTGGAGGTGATGGCCGGGGTGCTCAGCGCCGCGGAGACCGGAGCATCGGTGACCATCAGCTCGCGCGCAGATCGTCCGAGCGCGGTGCCGCTGGATCCTCGATGAGTGCCCCTTTCGGGGGTCTTGTCGCGGGCCCATGCCGCGTTCCTGCCCGGGGTCCTTCCCGGGGTCCTGTGGGGTCGGCCTAGGCTTAGGGTCATGACCCAGCCCAGCTCCCGGCCCACCATGCGCGACGTCGCTGAGCGCGCGGGCGTGTCGCCCAAGACGGTCTCCAACGTGCTGACCGGGACCGTGCAGGTCCGGGAGCCGACCCGGCTCCGCGTGGAGCAGGCGATGCGCGAGCTGGACTTCGTGCCCAATCTCAGTGCTCGCGGTCTGCGCAACGGTCGCTCCGGGGTCATCGGGCTCGCCCTGCCGGACCTGCGCGCCGCCTTCTCGGCGAGCATGACCCACGCCGTGGTCGAGGCCGCCCACGCGCGCGGGCTGGTGGTGCAGGTCGAGGAGACCGCCGCGGAGCCGGGCCGTGAGCATGACCTGGTCACCCGGGCCCGCACCCATCTCATCGACGGCATGATCCTGAATCCAGTGCGGCTGCAGGACAGCGTGGTCGAGCACCTGGATCATCTGCCGCCCGTCGTGCTGATCGGGGAGGTGGAGCAGCATCGCACCGACCGGGTCTTCATCAACTCCCGCGCCGCGGCCCGCGATGCCGTGCGCCATCTCGTCGCCCGCGGCGCCCGACGCATCGTCGCCCTCGGCGGCGCAGAGTCCGGTCCGGGCCTGGACAAGGCCACCCAGGGGCAGCGGCTGCGCGGATACCTCGCCGGCCTCGCCGAGGCGGAGCTTCCAGCGCGTCCAGAGCTGCAGGTCGAGGTGCCGGAGTGGACGATCGCCGGCGGTGCCGCAGGAATGCGACAGATCCTTGAGCAGGGGGCGGAGTTCGACGCGATCCTGGCCTTCACGGACTCCATCGCGCTGGGCGCCATGCATGAGCTGCGCAGCTGGGGCGCTCGCCTGCCCGAGGACGTCCTGGTCTGCGGCTTCGACGACGTCGAACACGCCCGCTTCGCCGGAACACCGCTGACCACGATCGCCTTCGACCACCAGGACTACGCCAATGCGGCGCTTGACCTGCTGACCTCTCGGATGCGGGATCGCACGCTGCCCCCGCGGGCCGAAGAGATCCCCTACGAGCTGCTCGCCCGGACCAGCACCATGGGCCCCCCTGCCGGTTTCTCAGGAAAAAACTCACAGAACTAGTGTGATGCGCACCACATCTGTGTAGGATGGGCGCAATCTTTACATCGATGTAAAAGATGCGGGCTCCGGATGGCGGGGCTTGAATCCACGTACGTCCGTGAGTGGTGAGTCATGATCGACAAACACATCAACCGACGAGGCATCCTGACCGGAGGGCTGGCCGCCGCAGGCCTCGCGGCGCTCTCGAGCTGTGCACCGGCACAGGGCAGCACGGCGAACTCGATCCAGTTCTGGCACCTGCTCAGCGGTGGCGATGGCATCACGATGCAAGGCATGATCGACCGCGTCAACGCGGCACACGGTGGTTTTCACGTGCGACCCACCGTGCTGGCCTGGGGCGCCCCGTATTACACCAAGCTGGCCATGGCGGGTGCGGGTGGGCGGGCTCCGGATCTGGCAGTCATGCACTCCTCGCGGGTGCCGGGCTACGTCCCCGGTGGACTTCTCGATCCCTGGGACCTGAACCAGCTGAATGAACTCGGGGTCTCGGAGTCCACGTTCACTGATCCCGTCTGGAACTCCAGCGTGGTGGACGGAGAGCTCTACAGCGTCGCACTGGACGCGCACCCCTTCATCACGCTGTACAACACCGAGATCTGTGAGGAAGCCGGAGTGTTGAACTCCGACGGGCAGCTCATGCGGCCCGACAATCCGGAGGACTTCCTCGAGATGGGTCGGGAGATCGCCGGCGTCACCGGCACCTACGGACTCTCCTACGGGTTCATCGGGGACGGAAACCAGATGTGGCGGCTCTTCTACACGCTCTACTGTCAGCACGGGCAACAGATGACATTCCCCCAGGGAGGATCTGTCGAGGTGGACGGCGACGCGTTCGTCGCGGTGCTGGAGTTCATGCACCGACTCGTCGATGGTGAGGTCGCCTCTCAACGCGGGACCATCGACGCCGCCGTCGCTGAATTCGCCGCGCAGCGGACAGGGATGCACTTCACAGGCGTCTGGGAGCTCCCTCCGATGAAGGAGGCCGGGGTCCCGTTGGGTGCGACCATGATCCCTCCGATCTTCGGAGACGAGGCTGTCTACGCGGACTCACACTCGTTCGTCCTGCCGCACCAGGCCAACCCTGATGAACAGATGCGCCGCGACACGTACACCGTGGTCGCAGAGCTGTTGAAGAACTCGATCACCTGGGCCGGCGCCGGGCATATCCCCGCCTACCTTCCCGTGACTGAGAACGAGGACTACGCGGAGCTCACTCCGCAGGCGGAGTACGCGGAGGCGGCGGATTATCTGGTCTATGACCCGGTGGCCTGGTTCACCGGTTCAGGGTCCAACTTCGTCCAGCAGTTCGGTCAGATCGTCGGCAGTGCGATCACCTCCGGAAGCGGGTACGACCAGGCCCTGGAGGAGTTCCGCAGCTACGTCAACAACCTTCTCGCCCAGCCCAATCCCGCCAATCCTCAGGGAGGACGGTCATGACCGACGTGATGGCAAGTCGCAGCGCTGCGGGTCCCGAGCCCAGTACGGTTCCAGGAGAGGACTCCAAGGGGCGCCGCACCTCACCCACCCGGGGGCAGGCGAGCCGACGTGGACAGCTGGTCGCCTGGGCCTTCCTGGGCCCGTTCATGGCGGCCTTCCTGCTCTTCGTGATCTGGCCGCTGATCCACGGAATCTACCTCTCTCTGACCGACCAATCGCTCACCGGAGCGGGTGGCAGCTTCATCGGACTCGAGAACTATTCCGAGGCGCTCTCCGATCCGGTCATGTGGACCTCCATAGGGAACACCGTCTGGTTCACGGTCATCACCACGGTGCCACTGGTGCTGCTGGCCCTGATCATGGCGCTGCTGGTCAATACCGGACTCCCAGGACAGTGGCTCTGGCGGTTGTCCTTCTTCATGCCCTTCCTGCTCGCCTCCACCGTGATCTCGCAGATCTGGGTGTGGATCTTCAATCCACAGATCGGCGCGGCGAACGAGATCCTCTCTGCCGTCGGCCTCGAGCCGATCGCCTGGCTGCAGACTGCGCACGTCGATCTGATCTCGATCGCCATCGCTACGGTCTGGTGGACCGTGGGGTTCAACTTCCTGCTCTACCTCGCGGCGCTGCAGAACATCCCCGATCTGCAGTACGAAGCTGCGGCCGTGGACGGCGCGGGCCGCTGGCGTCAGCTGGTCTCGATCACCATCCCTCAGCTGGGACCGGTCACCGGAGTGATTCTGGTGCTGCAGATGCTGGCCTCGCTGAAGCTCTTCGACCAGGCCTATCAGATGATGCAGGGCGGCTCCTCGGAGACCTCCCGTCCCATCGTCCAGTACATCTTTGAGGCGGGCTTCGTCGGGTACCGATTCGGCTACGCCTCTGCCATCTCGTACATCTTCTTCGTGCTGATCCTCATCGTCGGCATCTTCCAGATGGTCGTGCTTCGGAGTCGAAAGGGAAACTCATGAGTTCCACAGCCACCGCCACGAGGACCGACGACCCGCAGGTCGACGTCGCGCCGGTTGATGTCACCAAGGTCAGGCGCACCAACCGGATGCCGGGGGAGAAGCCGCTGGGCCCAGCGCGAATCCTGGCCTTCCTCGCTCTGGCCTTCATGGCGCTGCTCTGGCTTCTGCCGATGCTCTGGGCCGTCGTGACATCCTTCAAGACCGAGACCGACGCCGCCTCCGGGGGTCTGAAGCTCATCGGCCCCAACGGGGTCACCACCCAGGCCTACGAAGCGATCCTCGCCGAGGGCAACGTCTACGTCTGGGCGCTCAACAGCCTGTGGACGTCCGCGGTGATCACGCTCATCACGGTCTCGATCTCGGCACTGGCCGCCTATGCGTTCTCCCGGCTCGACTTCAAGGGCAGCCGCTGGATCTTCCTGGCGGTCATCGCCTCGATCATCGTGCCCCCACAGGCGCTGATCATCCCGCTGTATTACCAGATGTTGACCTTCAACATGGTGGACACCTACTGGGGGCTGATCCTCCCGCAGATCGTGATGGCACCGATCATCTTCATCCTGAAGAAGTTCTTCGACGCCGTCCCCGTGGAGCTCGAAGACGCGGCGCGCGTCGACGGCGCCGGCCGGCTGCGGGTGTTCTTCTCAGTGGTGCTGCCACTCTCGCGTCCGATCCTCGGAGCAGTCTCGATCTTCGTGTTCATCCAGGCCTGGAACAACTTCCTCTGGCCCTTCCTGATCATCAACGACACCACCCTGATGACGCTGCCGGTCGGGCTGCAGACCGTGCTCAGCGCCTACGGCGTGCAGTACTCCCAGGTCATGGCGCAGGCGGTGCTCGCCGCGCTGCCGCTGGTCATCGTCTTCCTCTTCTACCAGCGCCAGATCGTCAAGGGGGTGGCGACCACCGGCTTCGGCGGCCAGTGACCCGATCGGCCTCAAGAGCAGACCCTCAGCGGCAGCGCAGTCCAACATCCGCGCCACAGCAGGCGCACATCCCGAACACAAGGAGCACCATGTCCCACGCCCGCATCATCGTCGACCGTGACTTCACCATCGCCGATGTCTCCCCGCGACTCTTCGGCTCCTTCGTGGAGCACATGGGCCGCTGCGTCTACACCGGCATCTACGAGCCCGGCCACCCCGAGGCCGATGACCAGGGATTCCGCAAAGATGTGATGGCGCTGGCCAAGGAGCTCGGCGCCACTGTCGTGCGCTACCCCGGCGGCAACTTCGTCTCGGGCTACAACTGGGAGGACGGGGTGGGTCCGCGCGAGGACCGGCCGGTCCGGATCGACGGCGCCTGGCACACCATCGAGACCAACGCCTTCGGCCTGCATGAGTTCGTCGAATGGGCGAAGCGGGCAGACATGGAGGTCATGGAGGCCATCAACCTGGGCACCCGTGGCGTGGACGAGGCCCGGGCGCTGGTCGAATACGCCAATCACCCCTCCGGCACCTACTGGTCCGACCTGCGCCGCGAACATGCCGCCGCCGCAGGGACCAGCGAGGAGCCCTTCGGCATCAAGCTGTGGTGCCTGGGCAACGAGCTCGACGGCCCGTGGCAGATCGGGCACAAGACCGCCGAGGAGTACGGCCGGCTCGCTCAGGAGGCCGCGAAGGCCATGAAGCTGGTGGACCCCGACATCGAACTGGTCGCCGTGGGCTCCTCGGGGAAGCAGATGCCGACCTTCGGCACCTGGGAGCAGACCGTGCTCACCCACACCTACGACGAGGTCGACTACATCTCGATGCACGCCTACTACCAGGAGCACGACGGCGACGCCGCCTCGTTCCTGGCCGAGGCGGTGAACATGGACGGCTTCATCGACGGGGTGGTCGCGACCATCGACGCGGTGAAGGCCGCCGGTAAGCACACCAAGCAGATCGACATCTCCTTCGACGAATGGAACGTCTGGTATCAGCAGGGCCTCGACACCGAGGACCAGCCGGATCAGGTGGCCAAGGAGTGGAAGAGCCACCCGCGACTGATCGAGGACCGGTACTCGGTCACGGACGCCGTCGTCGTCGGCACCCTGATGCACTCGCTGCTGCGCCACGGCGACCGGGTGCGGATCGCCAACCAGGCGCAGCTGGTCAACGTGATCGCGCCCATCCGCTCGGAGGAGAACGGACCCGCCTGGCGGCAGACGATCTTCTGGCCCTTCGCGCGGATCGCCGAGCTGGCCACCGGAGAGATCCTGCGCCTGGTCGTCGACGCCGACCAGCAGCCCACAGCCCGGCACGGTGACGTCGACGTGATCGACGCGGCCGCCACCTACGACGCTGAGACCGGGGCACTGACCCTGTTCATCGCGAACCGCGGGCTCGAGGATGCCGCCGACGTGACCCTGGACCTGCGCGGGTTCACCGCCAGCGAGGTGCTGCGCGCGGAGGTGCTGACCATCCCCGAGGGCGGTGACCGGCACACCGCCAATGACCTGGAGAGCCAGGAGGCGGTGGGCCTGGTGCCGCTGGAGAGCGTCCGGCTGCTGGGCAGCGAGGAGTCCTCCGAGGATCGCGCCGGGGAGGGGACCGGGGTGCGGCTGAGCCTGCCGGCGCTGTCCTGGTCGGTGGTGCAGCTGCAGGTCGGCTGAGCTGCGACTGGCCTGCGACTGAGCTGCGACTGCCCTGTGGCGGAGCGCTCACCGGTCGACGCGAAGACGCGCGTTGACCGGTGAGCGCCGTCACACTAGCCTGTAAAACGATTTATGAATCGTGTTCCGGTGGCTCTGTCCGCATGATCGGCTGAAAGGGCGGCGATGGCTGGCTCCCCCCTCTTCTCCACCCCTCGCCCCGCCCGGGAGTCTGGATCCGAGGTGACGTCAGCGCTGGCACGGCTGGTGCAGCGCATCGAGGCGGAGCAGCCGGAGCTGCACGCGCTGCTGCTGGTGCATCACGGGGAGCTCGTGGTCGAACGGTACCGGCCGGGCCACAGCGTCACCGAACCCCACCGGCTCTACTCCGTGGCGAAGTCCTTCACCGCGCTCGCGGTCGGCGCGCTGATCGACGACGGGCGACTCCGGCTCACCGACCGCGTGGCAGAGCACTTCCCGGAGAAGCTGCCTCCCACGGTGCACCCCTGGATCACGGCCATGACCGTGGAGGACCTGCTGACCATGCGCACCGCGCATCGGATCACCAGCTTCACCCAGACCGATGACACCGACTGGGTGCGGAGCTTCTTCTCGGTGGAGCCGGCCCAGCCGCCCGGCACCCAGTTCGCCTACGACACCTCCGCCTCGGTGGTGCTCGCGGCACTGGTCGAGAAGCTCAGCGGAGACCGGCTGGAGAACTTCCTGCTGCAGCGGATCCTGGCGCCGCTCGGTTTCGGCGCCGAAGCGCGCACCGTGCCCGGTCAGCCGGTCCTCGAGGCGCGGCGCAGCCCGTTGGGCCTCACCGCCGCACAGCGCGGGGGACGCCCGAGCTGGGAACCGGTCCCCGAGAACCCACAGGGGGTCACCCATGGCGGTTCGGCGCTGTTCTGCACCGCCCGTGATCTCGCCCGCTTCGCTCAGCTCTGTCTGGCAGGTGGTCGATCCGGAGAGAGACAGGTCCTCTCGGCGGAGTTCATGGCGGCGGCCACCGGATGGCAGGCGCCCACTGCGGATGAGAACTTCCCCTGCCTCGAGAACCGGCAGGGCTACGGCTACCAGTTCTGGCGCACCCGCCACCAGGGGTTCCTCGCCTGGGGCATCGGCGGACAGATCGTGCTGTGCCTGCCCGCGCACGACCTCGCACTGATCACCACCGGCAGCAGCTTCGAGCGCAGCGATGGTCACCAGATGGTCTTCGACGCGGTCTTCGAGGAGCTGCTCCCGGCGCTGACCCCGGTCGGCACCCCGCAGACGACGCTGAGCATCCCCGGAGAGACCCTGTGACGAGCACAGCGCCGAACAGCCCGCAGGAGCTACGCGATAACCCCCGTACCCCGCACGCCTGACGAAAGGCCACGCATGACCCAGGACCAGCACGCCCGGCCGTCCACCCAGGACGGCGCCCCCCAGGATAGCGCCCCCCAGGATAGCGCCACCCGGCACGGCACCTCCCAGGGCTGGCCCGGCAAGGTGCCCGGGCTCGGCTACGGCGGCGACTACAACCCGGAGCAGTGGCCCCAGGCCACCCGGGTCGAAGACGTCGAGCTGATGACCCAGGCCGGTGTGAACCTGGTCAGCGTCGGGATCTTCTCCTGGGCCATGCTCGAACCCCGCGAGGGCGAATACGACTGGGGCTGGCTCGACGAGACCATGGACCGGCTCCACGCCGCCGGGGTCCGCGTCGCCCTGGCCACCGCCACCGCCTCCCCACCGCCCTGGCTGACCCACCAACACCCCCAGATCCTGCCCGAGACCGCCGACGGGACCACGCTCTGGCCCGGAGCCCGGCAGGCCTATTCGGTCTCCAACCCGGTCTTCCGCGAGTACGCGCTTCGGATGACCTGGGCGGTGGCGCAGCGCTACGCCACCCATCCGGCGCTGGCACTGTGGCATGTGGACAACGAGCTGGGCTGCCACAACGCCCACGACTTCTCCGACGACGCCGCAGCCGCCTTCCGCTCCTGGCTCAGCACCCGCTACGGCAGCGTCGAAGAGCTCAACCGGGCCTGGGGCACCGCGTTCTGGTCCCAGCGCTACTCCAGCTTCGAAGAGATCCTCCCGCCGCGCACGGCCCCGATGTTCGTGAACCCGACCCAGCAGCTGGACTTCCACCGCTACTCCTCCGACGAGCTGCTGGACTACTTCCGCGAGATCAAGGCGATCCTGCGTGAGTTCACCCCCGGAGTGCCGGTGACGACGAACTTCATGTGCAGCACCCGGACCAAACACATGGACTACTTCTCCTGGGCGCAGGAGATGGACGTGATCGCCACCGATCACTACACCGTGGCCGATGATCCCGACCGGCACATCGAGCTGGCCTTCAGCGCGGACCTGACCCGCGGCGTCGCCGGTGGGAAGCCCTGGATGCTGATGGAGCACTCCACCTCCGCGGTGAACTGGCAGCCGCGTAACCACACCAAGGCACCCGCCGAGATGCTGCGTGACTCGCTGGGCCATGTGGCCCGCGGCGCGGATGCCGTGATGTTCTTCCAGTGGCGCCAGTCCCGGGCCGGAGCGGAGAAGTATCACTCCGCGATGGTGCCCCACGCCGGCACCGACAGCGACGTCTTCCGCTCCACGGTGTCGCTGGGCGAGACGCTGCGCCGGCTCGCCCCGGTGCAGGGCTCCCAGGTTCACGCGGAGGTGGCGCTGCTATTCGACTATGAAGCCTGGTGGGGTGCCGAGCTGGACTCGCACCCGATCAACGACCTCTCCTATCCCCAGGAGCTGCTGCACTGGTATCGCGGCCTGTGGGAGTCCGGGGTGAGCGTCGACGTCGTCCACCCCTCGGCGGATCTCAGCCGCTACCGGGTCATCGTAGTGCCCACGCTGTATCTGGTCACCGACGCCGATGCGGCGAACATCGAGGCCGCGGCACGGGCCGGCGCCTCGGTGCTGGTGACCTGCTTCAGCGGGATCGTCGACGAGCACGACGCGGTCCGGCTCGGCGGCTACCCCGGCGCCTTCCGGGAGCTGCTGGGCATCCGTGTCGAGGAGTTCTGGCCGCTGCAGGCCGAGGAGGCGCTCCGCCTGGACGACGGCAGCCGGGCGGAGATGTGGAGCGAAAAGATCCACCTCGCCGCGGAGAGCGGCACCTCCGCAGAGGTGATCCGCCGGTTCGCGTCGCTGAGTCATCGTGATGACATGGGGTCGACAACAGGGTCGGTGCCTCCCAGCATCGCGCCGACCGGTGAGTTCACGCTGGCCGGCTGGCCCGCCGTGACGCGTCGCGAGGTCGGGGAGGGTGTGGCCTGGTACATCGGCACCCGACCAGACGCGCAGGCGCTGCACGGGCTGGTCCAGGAGGTGCTCATCGAAGCAGGTGTTGCGCCGGAACAGGTCGATGCTGGGGTGGGGGTGGACGCGGTGCGTCGGTGGACCGGGGAAGGCGAGGATGCCCAGAGCTTCCTCTTCGTGCTGAACCACACCGGACAGGACGCGACCCTCAAGGTGAAGGGCGTCGAGCTGCTCACCGGGGCCAAGACCCGCGGCCGACTGACCGTGCCGGGCGGTGGCGTGGCAGTGGTGCAGGAAGGCTGATCCGCAGGACATGCGTCCCGGCCGCGCGGCAGGCAGCGCACACAGCACGACGTCGGCCCCGATCCTGTTCAAGGACCGGGGCCGACGTCGTGTTCGGGTGCAGACTCGGGCTGAACCAGCAGCAGGGCTCAGTCGGTGAGTGAGATGGTGCCGTTGACGCGCCGGTTCAGCTTCCACGGGTTTTCGGCCTGGACCGGCTGGGGCAGCAGGGACTCCGGCAGGTTCTGGTAGGCCACCGGTCGCAGGAACCGCTCGATCGCGCGGGTCCCCACCGAGGTGGTGCGGGAATCCGAGGTCGCGGGGAAGGGCCCGCCATGGACCATCGAGTGGTTGACCTCCACGCCGGTGGGCCAGCCGTTGGCCAGGATCCGGCCGACCTTGCCCTCAAGGACCGGGATCAGCGGCGCGGCCTGCTCATGGTCAGCCTCGCTCAGGTGCAGCGTCGCGGTGAGCTGACCTTCGAGCTTCTTCGCCGCCGAGATCAGATCCTCCGGCGAGTCATAGCGCACCACCAGGGAGGCGGCGCCGAAGATCTCCTCATGCAGGACAGGGTTGTCCCGGAACTGCGCGGACGCGGCCTGGTAGATCACCGGGGCCGGGGCGTTCTCGCTCTCACCGTCGGTGCCGCGGCCCACCAGCTCCACACCGGACTGGGCGGCGAGCTGCTGGACGCCCTCGTTCCAGGAGGCGGCGATGGACTTGGTCAGCATGGTCTGGCCGGCGGCCGGCTTCGCGGCCTCGCCCACGGCTGCCAGGAAGGCGTCTCCGCTGGCGCCGCTGGGCACGAAGACCAGGCCGGGGGCGGTGCAGAGCTGACCGGAGGACCCGGTCACGGAGCCGAGATAGGCCTTGGCCAGGCCCGCGACGGCGTCCTCGCCGGCGGTGACGGTGTCCTCGAGCAGGCGCTCGAAGAAGAACACCGGGTTGATGCTGCTCATCTCCGCGTAGACGGGGATCGGCACCTCTCGGGCGGCGGCGGCCTGCATGAGCGAGACGCCGGCTCCGCGGGAGCCGGTGAAGCCCACAGCCTTGATCGCGGGGTCGCTGGCCAGCGCCTGGCCGATGGAGGCGCCGGGCCCGTAGATCAGCGAGAAGACGCCGGGGTGCAGACCGATCTCCCTGACCGCGGCGGTGATGGCCGTCCCGACGATCTCGGAGGTGCCGGGGTGGGCGTTGTGCGCCTTGAAGACGACCGGGCAGCCCGCGGCCAGGGCCGAGGCGGTGTCCCCGCCGGCCACGGAGAACGCCAGCGGGAAGTTCGAGGCGCCGAAGACCGCCACCGGGCCCAGCGGGATCATGCGCTGGCGCACGTCGGGCTTGGGCAGCGGCTTTCGCTCGGGGTCTGCGGTGTCCCAGCGGGTGCCGCGGAAGTCGCCCTGGCGCACCACCGAGGCGAAGAGCCGCAGCTGGTTCACGGTGCGGCCCCGTTCGCCCTGCACCCGGGCCTGGGGCAGGCCGGTCTCGGCCATGACCCGCATCGTCAGCGGCTCGGCCGCCGCCTCGATGTTCTCGGCGACCTTCTCCAGGAACCTCGCGTGGGTCTCCGGGTCCAGCTGGGAGAAGGAGTCGAAGGCCTCGGCGGCCGCTGCGGTCGCACGGGCGAGCTGGGCCTCATCGATCAGCGAATAGCCGGGCTCAAGCACCTCGTTGGTGGCGGGGTTGAAGCCGTTGACGGTTCGACCTGCGCCGGGCACGCTCTCCCCGGCGATGATCGAGGCTCCGGTCAGTTTCTGGGTCTCGAGGGTCTCTGTGGTCATGATGGAGTTCCTTTCAGGCACTGGCCAGAGCCGGTGCTTCTGCCGGCCGGATCCCGGCTGCGTCGATCAGATCGGAGAGGTCTTGGATGTCTTGGGCGGTCATGTCCTGCAGCGGCGGACGCACCGGTCCGGCGTCGCGGCCCACGGCCTTGAGTCCGCCCTTGACGATGGACACGCCGTAGCCCTTCATCCGGTCACGGATCTCCAGGTAGGGCAGTACGAAGCGGTTGAGCTTCTCGGTCACCGCGACGCGGTCCTGACGGCGCACATCGGCGTAAAACTCCAGGGCGAACTCCGGGACGAAGTTGTACATGGCTGAGGAGTAGGTGCTCATGCCCAGCTGCAGCATCGGCAGCGCGAAGGTCTCTGCCGTGGGGAGCCCGCCCAGGTAGAAGAGCCGGTCTCCGGCGGTCGCGACCACTCGGGTGACGGCCTCGATGTCTCCGGTCGCGTCCTTGAACCCGATGAAGTTCTCATGCTTGGCGGCGAGCCGGCTGACCGTGTCGGCCCGGTAGATCGCGTTGGCGCGGTTGTAGACGATCACTCCGATGTCCACCGCCGAGCAGACGGCGTCCACATGGGCCTCCAGGCCCAGCTGGTCGCATTCGGTCAGGTAGGGCGGCAGCAGCAGCAGACCCTCGCAGCCGGCTGCCTGGGCCGCGCGGGCGTTGGCCACCGCGAGATAGGTGGCGCCGCCTGCGGATCCGAGCACCGGGACGACGTCGCCGGCCTCCTCCACGGCCATCCGCGCGACCAGGGCGTTCTCCTCGGGGGAGAGGCTGAATCCCTCACCGGTGCCGCCGGCGGCGAAGAGTCCGGCGACTCCCTGGCGGGCCTGCCAGTTCAGGTGCCGGCGGTAGGACTCCTCGTCCACCTGCAGGTCGGCGGTGAAGGCGGTGACGGGGAAAGAGAGCAGTCCCTCTTTGAGCTGGTCCGCCAGTTCATGCGGGGTGTACTTGGCCACGGAGACCTTCCTAGGTTGTGGGTCGGAGGGCGTGCCTCTCCAGGAGGCGAACTCTCAGCGCTGCGGTGCCACTGAGCGGCAGCTCGGGGCATAGTCATTTCCACTGTAAGTTCCTGCAGTGATGCCCGTCTAAGCTTTGTTTCGTATGGATTGATGCTCTATACGCATCGAACTAGGCCGGGCTGGGCGCCGATCGCAGCGGCGTGTCGCCGAGGACCTCGAGCAGACTCGTCAGGGCCGGATTGCGGTGATTCCGACGCCAGATCGCATGCAGCTCCACGACGTCGCGGGCCTGTTCGGCGAGCTCCAGATGGGTGACGCCGGCTATCCCCAGCCGGGCGGCGGACTCGGGCACGAACGCGACGCCGCGTCCGGCGCCCACCAGCGAGACCATGGTCAGGATCTGGCTCACCGTGTGGACCACGTTCCCATGCTGGATCGGCATATGCCGGATCGCGAGGTCATAGAAGTAGCGGGCCTTCAGGGGCGAATGCATGATCAGCGGAGTCTCGCGCAGATCTGCTGCCTCCACCGGGCGGCCCAGCTGGGTGAGCGGGTGGTCGGTGGGCACAGCCAGGCGCAGTGATTCGGTCTGGACGAGCTTGGACTCGAAATGGTCCGGGTCGATGGGTGGACGAGCCAGGCCGAGGTCGATGCCGCCGCTGTTCAGCGCGGCCAGCTGTTCTCGGGTGACCATCTCGCGCAGATCGACGTCGACCTGGGGGAGGTGTTCGGCGGCGGTGCTGAGCACCTGTCCCAGGATGCTCACCGCGGAGGTGGCGGTGAAGCCGATGCGCAGCACTCCGGCGCGCCCGCGGGCGATCCGGCGAGCGGTCAGCGGGGCCTGATCGGCGGCGATGAGCAGCTTGCGGGCGTCGGCGAGAAAGGCCCGACCGGCCGTGGTGAGCGCGACTTTGCGGTTGTCCCGCTCGATCAGGCGCACCCCGACGGACTTCTCGAGCTTCTGGATCTGACGGCTCAGGGGCGGCTGGGTCATGTTGAGGCGTTCCGCCGCCCGCCCGAAATGCAGCTCTTCGGCCACGGCGACGAAGCTGCGGGTCTGGTCCAAAGTGAACACAATGCACTCCGAGTATCAGTAGCTGGTCTAGATGAGCGTTTGAGCATCATCGTGTCATGGGGGTCACACCAGCTCAAGTACAGGCGGCCGCGATGCCCGATGGGGATCGTGCGGTGCTCAACGAGCAGGGCGGCCCGGTGCTCGACCGGCAGGCGGAGCGGGTGGACAGGTCAGCTGAGCCCGAGCACTCGTCGGCGCGAGGCCGCCAGGTGCACGCGCATCGCCGCCGATGCCGCCGCCGGATCGGCCTCACGGACGGCATCGAGGATCGCCCGGTGTTCCAGGGCGGCCAGCTGATGCCTGGCGGCGCTGGCTTCCAAACGGGTCCGCGGCATGGAGATCATGGTGGGGCCCAGACGGCTCACCGCCTCGATCAGGTGCGGGTTCCCCGCGGCGTCGGCCAGGGCGTGATGGAACGCGAAGTCCTGCTCCACGGCCGTGGCGGGATGTTCGACGGCGGCCGCGAAGGCCTGAAGTGCCGCAGTCATGGCGGCGAGCTGGTGCTCCGTGCGCCGGGAGGCGGCCAGTGCGGCCGCCTCGCATTCGATGGCCATCCGGTATTCGATGAGCAGCGCCCGGTCCTGGGCGGTCCGGGGAGTGGGGGTCGGTGAAGTCTGCGTCTCGGCTGGGGCGGCCAGCACGAAGCTGCCGGTGCCGCGCCGGGTGTGGATCAGGCCCTCGGCGCGCAGCTGAGTGAGCGCCTCGCGCACCACCGTGCGGCTCACGCCGTGGGCATTGATCAGCTCGGATTCGCTGGGCAGCTTGGTGCCGAGGGTCAGCGTGTCATCGAGGATCTGCTGGCGCAGCTGTGCGGTGAGGTTCTCGGTGCGGTTCATGGCCTGCTTTCGTCACCGACCAGCCTAGGGCCTGGGATCCTCAGGCGCGGCCGAACTCGGCGGTGGCGTGGGTCAGTGCCCGGGCCCGAGGACTGAGCGAGATCCCGAGTCCCGGGCGCTGCGGGACGAGCATCCGTCCGTCAGCGATCTCCAGCCGCTGCTCGAAGAGCTGGTCGAGCCAGTCAAAGTGCTCCACCCAGGGTTCGGTGGGGTAGGCCGCGGCGAGGTGCAGGTGGATCTCCATGGCGAAATGCGGTGCCAGCGCGAGGCCTGCCTGATGGGCGAGGGTGGCGAGCCGGAGAAACTGCGTGATTCCGCCGACGCGGGGGGCGTCGGGCTGCAGGATGTCGCAGGCGCGCCCGGCGATGAGCTTCTCGTGCTCTGCGACCGAGGCGAGCATCTCGCCGGTGGCGATCGGGGTGTCCAGGGCGGCGGTGAGGGTGGCGTGGCCTTCGACGTCGTAGGCGTCCAGCGGCTCCTCGATCCAGACCAGGTCGAACTCTTCGAGCCGCCGGCCCATGCGCAGGGCGGTGGCGCGGTCCCACTGCTGGTTGGCGTCGACCATCAGCGGCACATCGGGGCCGAGGTGTTCGCGGATCGCGGTGACCCGGCGGAGGTCTTCGCGGGTGTCGGGGAGTCCCACCTTGATCTTGATTCCGCCGATGCCTGCCTGAAGGGAACGGGAGGCGTTGTGCTGGATCTCCTCGATGGAGGCTTGGAGGAACCCGCCGGAGGTGTTGTAGGTGCGTACCGAGTCGCGGTGTGACCCCAGCAGCTTGGCCAGCGGCAGGCCCGCCCGGCGTGCCTTGAGGTCATACAGAGCGATGTCGATCGCCGCCAGCGCCTGGGTGGCGACTCCCGAGCGGCCCACGGAGGCGCCGGCCCAGAGCAGCTTGTCATACAGCTTCGCGATGTCGCTGGGGTCCTCGCCGACGGCCAGCTGGGCCACCTCTTTGGCGTGGGCGTACTGCGCAGGTCCTCCGGCGCGCTTGGAGTAGGAGAATCCGAGTCCCTCGAAGCCCTGTTCCGTGGTGATCTCTGCGAAGAGCATCTCCACCTCGGTCATGGGCTTCTGTCGCCCGGTGAAGACCTTGGCGTCGGAGATCGGGCCGGCCAGCGGCAGCGTGGCGGCGGAGAGGGTGATGTGCCGAATGGCGTCTGGGGCGTAGGACATGTGGTGATCGTACAAGTTGATCACTTGTTATACAAGGGTGGGCGGCGAAGCCTCAGCGGCCCAGGGTGGACTCCCGGCTGACCAGCGACGGGGTGAACACCTGGTGCTCCACCGGGGCCGCGGGGTCCTCGATCGCCGCGACCAGCAGCTCGGCAGCGCGGACCCCCATCTCCTCGGCGGGCTGCCGGACGGAGCTGATCGGCACGGTGGCCGAGGCGGCGAAGGCGATGTCGTCGTACCCGATGAGCGCAATGTCCTCAGGCACTCGGACTCCCGCGCGGGAGAGTTCCTGCAGGGCGCCGAGGGCGACCAGGTCGTTGGTGGCGAAGATGGCGTCGGGGCGCTGCGCCTCGGGAAGCTCGAGCAGGGCCCGGGTGGCCTCCCGACCGGATGCTGAGTCCATGGCCCCGGTGTCGACGAGGCGCACCTGCGCGTCGTCGAACTCTTCCGCCGCCGCCAGCGCGCCCTGGTGGCGGTGGGCCACCTGCCGGATGCGGCGGGGCCCGCCGACCACCGCGATCCGACGTCGCCCCAGTTTCAGCAGGTGATCGGTGGCCAGGCGGCCGCCGAGCACGTCATCGGTGGAGACCGAGGGGATCGCGTCGGCGCCGGCGTCGCGGTCGACGATGACCACGGCGATTCCGCGCTGCTGGATCTGGCGGAGCCGTTCGATGATGTCACCCACCGGGGTCACCAGGATCCCGGCCACGCGCTGCTCCTCGAAGAGTCGCAGCTGGGTCAGCTCGCGCTGCGAGCTCTGGCTGGAGTTTCCCAGCAGCAGCGGGCGGTGGAGCAGCTCGAGGCTGTTCTCCGCTCCACGGGCGACGTCGGCGAAGAAGGGGTTGCCGATGTCGAGCACGATCATGCCCACGGCGAGGTTCTGCTGCTGCCGGAGCTGGCGGGCGGCGTCGTTGCGCACGTAGCCGAGCTCGGCGATGGCCTCCTGGACGCGCTCCCGAGTCGCCTCGGAGACCTTGTCCGGATGATTCAGCGCATTGGAGACGGTCGCGGGGGAGACGCCGGCTCGTGCCGCCACGTCGCGTACCTGAGCCAATGCCATGCGATTCAGAATACATCGCGGGTTCAGGCATCATGAGGGCCATGGATGAACCACTTCAGCCCCCAGCTCCCGGCCGCCGAGTTCTCTTCTGCGCGGCGGGTGCCGCGCTGGGCGCGGCGCTGGTTCTGCTCGTCGCGCTGCCCGTCGACGTCATCCAGGGATTCCTCGAGGGCGGAGACCTGCTCCGCGCAGCCGGCAGCTATGCGGTGGCGATGGTCCCGGTGGCGGCGCTCGCCGGGGCGCTGGGCGGCGGCGTGGGTGCCTACTCGCGCTGGTCCACGGCCACGCGACCGCGCGGAACGGCGATGCTGGCCGGGATCACCGCCGTCGGCGTCGGAGCGATGGCCACATTCGGGCTGCTCTGGGCGCCGCTCGCCGCCTGGGCGCAGATCGGCTGGATCATCATGATCGGTGCCGGGGCCGCATTCGGATCCCGCTGGTTGGACGCCCGGCTCGCGGCTGCGGAGGCGGCAGGAACCGCTGGCGCACCCAATGCCTGAGCCGCATCACGCGATGCCGAGAAGCTTCTGATGCTGTTCCGGGCAGAGGGTCCTCGATGTCACTGGTTCCGAGCCGTTTCGCCCTGGTCCCGAACTAGACTCGACTGACATGGATCCCGAGGTGAACAAGCAGCAGCGCAGGACCGGGCCGAGCCTCACCAAGGTCGCCGAGCGCGCCGGGGTCTCGATCGGCACGGTCTCGCATGTCCTCAACCATCCTGACCGAGTACGCCCCGGTACTCGAGAGCGGGTTCAGCAGGCGATCGAAGAGCTCGGCTTCGTGCCCAACTCCAATGCCAGCAGCCTTGCGGGGCGCAAGAACCGCACCGTCGGCTTTGTCGCGATCGATATCGGCAACAGCCTGTTCGTGGACATGGCTCAAGGGGCTCAGCTCCGCGCGCAGCGCGAGGGACTCATCCTCCAGGTCGGTCACAGCGACAACGACGAGGACCTCCAGGAGCGTCACCTGGACGCGTTCAACTCAGCTCGTGTCGCGGGGATCCTCCTGGCTCCGATGCAGGATCCGCGGGCGGCCATGGCCAGAGTGCGCAAGCTCGGCACGCCCGTCGTCGTGCTCAACTACAACTGGACCGAGAACGACCACTGCTCGGTCCTCATCGACAACGAGAAGGCCGGCTATCTGGCGGTGCAGCACATGCTCAGCAGGGGGCACCGCCACCTGGCGTTCGTCGCAGGCAAAGACGAGTATCAGCCCGTGCGCGACCGGCGGGTGGGAGTGCACCGCGCGATCGCCGAGGCCGGTTCAGCCTCACTGACGGAGATCCACGTGGATGACCTCAACGCGGCAGGCGGAGTCGCCGCCGGGCGTCGCCTTCTGGAGCTCCCGGCAGATCAGCGACCAGACGGCGTCATCGCGGTGACCGACATGCTCGGCATGGCCATGATCCAACAGGTCTCCGCCGAGGGGCTGAGTGTTCCCGAGGATCTCGCGGTGATGGGCTGTGACTACAACGTGAATGCCTGGGGCGGTTCGGTTCCGCTGACCAGCGTGCGCATGCATGGCGAAAGCATGGGGGAGGCCGCCGTGGAGCTTCTGCTCGAGGAGATCCGAGGCGTGGACCATGTGCACCGACGCATCGTCCTCGATCCCTCACTTGTCGTGAGACAGAGCACCGGCGGCTGACCACAGGCGCGATCTGCCCCGGTTTTTTGTTGTTTCGAAAGACTTCAAGACCGCCCCTCTGCCGTCTTGTGTGATCTGTGTTACTGCCCTAGGATCAATCTCGACAAGAAATTGAAACGCTTCAATTTCGGTCCATTCGCAGATACTCTCACCTTCAAGGAGGAACGGTGCGTCCTACATCGACCCATCGGAACAGCCTGGCTGCCGTCGCCATCACCGGCGCCGCAGCACTCATCCTGACCAGCTGCGGCGGCGGAGGAGGTGGCGACGGCGAAGCCGGAGGCGAGTCGTCCGACTTCAGCGCGCTGATCAACACCGAGAACAACGAACTTCCCGCGGTGCTGGAGTCTCTTGCCGGGGATCAGTGCTCTGAACAGAACGAGGCGAGTGCGCTCAACGTCGAGACCGTGCCGCAGACCAACGTCGACCAGCAGCTGCAGCTGCTCTCAGGGCAGGGAGGTCTGCCCGACCTCTTCGTCGCCGGCAACGCGCCGGCCCTGACGCGCACACTCGCCGACGCCGGAGATGTCCTCGATCTCGAGGAGGCGCTCGAGGAGAACGGCGCGATCGAGAACGTCGAACCTGCTGCCATCTCCACCATCGAGGCGCTCTACGGAGGCTTCCGGACGATGCCCTTCGAGTACAACATCGAGGGAATCTGGTACAACCAGGACGTCTTCGAGGAGAACGGCATCGAGGTGCCCGAGACCTGGGAGGACCTGGTCGGAGCCGCCGAGACGCTGGACGCCGCCGGGGTCCAGCCGTTCTCTGCCTCGGGGGAGCAGGGCTGGCCGCTGACCCGCATGGTGGGCAACTACCTCTTCCGCACCATCGGCCCTGATGCGCTCGAGCGCGTCGAATCCGGAGAGGCTTCACTGACCGACCCGGAGTACGTGGAGGCGGCCGCAGCCGTTGCTGAACTCGGCGAGGCCGGCTACTTCGGCCAGGGCGTCGGCTCGATCGATATGGACACCTCGACCAACGAGTTCCTCAATGGCAATGCCGCGATGTTCTACATGGGCAGCTGGGCGCTGGGCGACTTCGCAGACGAGGAGCGCAACCAGATCGGCGAGGACGCCATCGGTTTCATGCCCTTCCCGAACGTCGAGGGCGGCGAGGGCACCAGCGATCAGATTGCCGCCAACGTCGGCCTGTCGGTGGCCGTGAATGCGAACACCTACGATGACGCCACCTCCGAGTGGATCAGCTGCATCAGCGAGAACTACGGCTCTACCGCGCTGGAAGAGGCCAACCGCGTCTCAGGATTCGTGCCCAACGAGGACGTCGAGGTGGAGCCGCTCGTCGAGACCGTGCAGGAGCGCATCGGGTCCACCGATGAGACAGTGCTCTGGTTCGAGGCGCTCTTCTCCACTGCCGCCACGACCACGAGCCAGCAGAACGCCGCGCAGCTCGTGACCGGAGCCATCACTCCCGAAGAGTTCATGGAGCTGGTCCAGAACGACCTCTGAGCTCACTTGATCTGAGCCCGGCTCGGCAGTCGCCGGGCCGGGCCCAGGTCCTGTCCACACCACCGATCGGAAGACAACTGATGCAGAAAGTCCTCGGGGATCGCCGGGCGATCCTCTTCCTCCTGGGTCCCGCGCTGCTGGTGTATTCAGCGATCATGCTCATCCCCATCCTCTGGTCCACCGGTTATACCTTCTTCGAAGGCAACGCCATCATCGGCTTTGAGTTCACCGGATTGTCGAACTTCCAGACCTTCTTCACCGATGATCGAGCGATCGACGCGCTCTGGTTCACCGTGAAGTACGCGGCGGTGGTGACGGTGGGGCAGGTCGTCGTCGGCTACGGCCTCGCGGTGCTGTATTTCTTTCACCTCAAGCGGGCCTCCGCGCTGATCCGCACGCTCTTCTTCTTCCCGATCGTGCTGCCCACGGTCGCTGTGGCGCTCCTGTTCCAGCAGCTCTTCGCCATCGCGCCCCGTCAGGGCATCGTCAACGAGTTCCTCAATGTCATCGGCATGGACTCCATCGACTGGTTCGGCAGTCCCGGGACGGCGTTCTTCGTCGTCGCGCTCATGGACATCTGGCGTTCGATGGGCTTCTACGCCGTGCTGCTGTATTCGGGCCTGATCGACATCCCCGAAGAGGTCATCGAGTCCTCACGCATCGATGGTGCCGGGGGCTGGAAGATGATCCGCTTCATGGTGATTCCGATGTCACTGCCGGTCCTGATCTCCGCGATCATCTTCAGCGTCAACGGCACACTCAAGGTCTTCGACAGCATCATCGCCCTCACTGGAGGCGGTCCGGGGACCACTACGAGCCCGCTCACGCTCTACATGTTCCAGACCTCGTTCACCAACGGTGCCTACGGGTACGGCAGCACGATCGCGCTGATGCTCTCGATCCTGTGTCTGCTCGTGACTCTCGTCATCTTCCGCTCCGTCCGTCGCGACCTCGGAAAGTAGCCTGCCATGACCACGACCACAACCCGCGCCGCGCAAGGCGCCGAGCCGAAGCGGCCCACCACCTCGCGGCCTCCGCTGAGCCTGCGTCTGAAGAAGCTCCCGCTGCAGATCACTGTGGGCATCATGCTCTTCCTGGTGATCTATCCCATGCTTTGGATGGTGCTCAGCTCGTTCAAGACCAACCGGGAGTTCCTGGAGGAGCCCGTGTGGTCCCTGCCCTCCAGCTTCTCGCTGGAGAACTACGCCGAGGCGCTCACCACAGGAAACCTCGGACAGTACGCGGTCAACAGCCTGGTCGCCGTCGTACCGGCGCTGATCCTCATCGTCATCCTCGGGGCGGCGGCCGGCTTCGCGCTGGAGGTCATGGTCTGGAAGGGACGCAACTCCGCACTGTTGCTCTTCCTGGTCGGCATCATGGTGCCTCCGCAGATGATCCTGCTGCCGCTGTTCACCGCGTACTTCCAGACCGGTCTCACCGGAACGCTCTGGCCCCTGATCCTCACCTACACGGCGATCGGGCTGCCCCTGACGACGTTCATGATGACCATGTACTTCAGGTCCGTCCCCCGCGAGGTCTTTGAGGCCTCTGTCCTGGACGGCGCCGGGATCATCAGGACCTTCTTCCTGGTCGGCCTGCCGATGGTGCGCAGCGGCGTCCTCACCGTTGCCTTGGTGCAGTTCTTCTTCTTGTGGAATGACCTGCTCATCGCGCTCACGTTCACGCAGAGCGACGATCTGCGCACGATCCAGGTGGGGCTGCTGAACTTCAGCGGCCGCTTCGGCGCCACCGACTATGGGCCGCTCTTCGCCGCGATCAGTCTCACCGTGGTGGGGACATTGGCGCTCTACCTGGTCATGAACCAAAGAATTCAAAAAGGAATGGTTGGAGGAGCGGTCAAGGGATGACGCACATCGATGGAGCGGTGAGGGTTGAGCACCACAGAGAGCCGCTGGGAATCGGAGAGCGCACGCCGCGCCTCTCCTGGAAGACCTCTGCCCAGCCCGGCTGGAGACAGCGTCGCTATGAGCTGGAGATCTGTCGGGGTCAGGAGCGCGAGATCTACGCGGTCGACTCCGCCGAGCAGGTGCTTGTGCCTTGGCCCGGACGCCCCTTGGAGTCGCGTGCGCGCGCGACGGTGCGTGTGCGAGTCTTCGGCGAGGATGGCGCGGACTCGACATGGAGTGAGGAGGCCGTCCTCGAAACCGGTCTTCTGGACGTCGCGGACTGGTCGGCGACGCCGGTCGGCGCACCCTGGTCGGAAGATCCCGACACCGATCGGCGGCCGCCGCTGCTGCGTCGGGACTTCACGCTGCGCAGCGACATCTCTTCCGCGCGGCTCTACGCCACGGCCCACGGAGTCTATGAGGCCGAGATCAACGGTGTCCGGGTGGGAGACGACATCCTGGCTCCCGGCTGGACCGTCTATGACCGCCGGCTCCGCTATCAGACCTACGACGTCACCGAACATCTGCGTGCCGGCGCCAACGCTCTGGGCGCCTGGATGGCCGACGGCTGGTATCGCGGACGCCTCGGCTTCGGCGGAGGCTACCGCAATCTCTACGGCGAGGACCTGTCTCTGCTGGCGCAGCTGGAGGTGACCTACACCGACGGGACTCGAGAGGTCATCGGCACCGACGAGCGATGGACCGCCTGCTTCGGACCGATCCGCTTCACCGGCCTCTACGAGGGCGAGACCTACGTGGCCGCCGACGAACAGCCCGGGTGGTCATCTCCTGGGTTCGACGACTCCACCTGGAGTCCAGTTCGGCTGGGCCAGCGCGACCCGGCGACGCTCGTGGCCCCACAGGGTGATCCGATCAGGTGCACCGAGGAGCGCACTCCCGAGACCGTGACGCGCCTGTCGAACGGGCGCCATCTGCTGGACTTCGGCCAGAACCTGGTGGGCCGACTCCGGCTTCGAGTCGAGGCGCCGGCAGGGGCCACGATCACGATGCGGCACTCCGAAGTGCTCCAGCATGGGACGCTCGCTCTGCGTCCGCTGCGGCAGGCATCCGCCACAGACACCCTGGTCCTCGATGGAGGTCCCGCGCGTGAATGGGAGCCGAGGTTCACCTATCACGGGTTCCGCTACGCCGAGATCGAAGGGTGGCCGGGGGAGCTCGACGCGGGAGCCGACTCGCCCGTCGTCGCTCGGGTCTATCACACCGATATGCAGCGCACGGGATGGTTCGAGTCCTCCAACCCCCTGTTGAACCAGCTTCACGAGAACGTCCGCTGGAGCATGCGCGGGAACTTTGTCGACGTGCCCACCGACTGCCCGCAGCGGGACGAGCGGCTGGGGTGGACCGGAGACATCCAGGTCTTCGCGCCCACGGCCTCGTTCCTCTATGACTGCGCCGGAATGCTGAGCTCCTGGCTGAGCGATCTCGCCGAAGAGCAGCTTCAGGACGGCACCGTGCCGTGGTACGTCCCCGTCATCCCGGGCGGCGAGCAGTGGACCCCAATTCAGCCCGGGGCGGCCTGGGGCGATGCCGCCGTGCTGGTGCCCTGGACGCTCTACGAACGATTCGGGGACCTCGGCATCCTGGAGCAGCAGTACCCCAGCGCCAAGGCCTGGGTCGATCTCCTCGACAGGCTCTCCGGAGAAAGCCACCTGTGGAACTCGGGCAAACAGCTGGGGGACTGGTTGGATCCTGACGCACCGCCCACGGATCCTGCCGCGGGCAAGACGGAGTCCGCCCTGGTGGCAACCGCCTATTTCGCCTGGTCCACAAGGACGCTGGCGCGCACCGCCGAAGCGTTGGAGCGCCACGAGGATGCCGAGCGCTACTCGGCGCTCGCGGATGAGATCGTGCAGGCGTTCGTGACCGAGCACGTCCAGGAATCCGGGGCGATGACCTCGGATTCGCAGACCGCGTACGCGCTCGCGATCGTCTTTGATCTGCTGCCCGCCGAGCTGCGCGACCAGGCCGGTGACCGGTTGGCGGCCCTCGTGCGCGGCAGCGGCAACCGGATCTCCACCGGATTCGTGGGAACCCCGATCGTCGCTGATGCGCTCACCGCCACCGGACACCTCGAGACCGCCTATGGACTGCTGCTGGAAGAGGAATGTCCATCCTGGCTCTACACCGTGAAGCAGGGCGGGACCACCATCTGGGAGCGCTGGGACTCGATGCTGCCCGATGGAAGCGTCAACTCCGGTGAGATGACCTCCTTCAACCACTACGCGCTGGGTTCGGTGGCTGACTGGATGCACCGGGTCATCGCCGGGCTCTCTCCGCTGGCGCCCGGCTACCGCGAAGTGCTCGTCGCGCCGCGCCCGGGGGGTGGGCTGACCCATGCCGCTGCCGTGCACGCAACCGCCTACGGAGACATCTCGCTTCGGTGGACGCTGCGGGATGCGACCCTCGCCGTGGAGCTGGTGGTCCCCACCGGGGTGACGGCAGTGGTGGACATCCCCGGTGTCGAACCGCAGACGCTGGGCTCCGGTGAGCACCGGCTGAGCGTCCGACGGGACGAGACCCCGAGTGTGGACGCGCTGCTCGAGGTCTGAGGCCAGCCGAGGTGTGTCCTCCCGTGATTCGGGGCCACACCTCGGTCCGGGCTTTCAGCTCCGGGGCGACGATTGACACTTTGTGACGAGAGTCATACCATCATACGTAGTGATTGAAACGATTTAATACTCCCGCGATGCTGGCCGATCGGCCGAGAGGAATCCCGTGCAACGAGTCTGTTTCCAGCTCCAGGTCAAGCCCGAGCGCCTGGAGGAATACACCGCCCGGCACCGGTCCGTCTGGCCCGAGATGCTGCAGGCGCTGAAGCGCTCGGGGTGGCACAACTACTCGCTGTTCCTGCGCGAGGACGGGCTGCTTATCGGCTACGTGGAGGTCGAGTCCCTCGCCGTCGCGCAGGCCGCGATGGACGCCGAAGACATCAACGCCGCCTGGCAGGAGCAGATGGGTGAATTCTTCGTCGATCTCGAGGGGGCACGGCCGGACACCGGCTTCCTCGAGCTCCAGGAGGTCTTCCACCTGGAGGACCAGCTGGCCACCGTCGAGCCGTCCACCACCCAGACCCCGCAGAACTAGAGGAACCATGCCTACTTTCGAGCAGATCTCCCACCAGCTGGACCACCAGGCCATCGAGGTCCCCTCCTGGGCCTACGGCAACTCCGGGACCCGCTTCAAGGTCTTCGGCTCCGCCGGAACCCCGCGCACCGTTCAGGAGAAGATCGCCGACGCCGCGGCGGTGCACCGGTTCACCGGCCTGGCGCCGAAGGTCGCGCTGCACATCCCCTGGGACAAGGTCGAGGACTACGCCGGACTCACCGCCTATGCCGCCGAGCAGGGCGTGCAGATCGGCACCATCAACTCCAACACCTTCCAGGACGACGACTATAAGCTCGGCGGTCTCACCCACCACGACCCGGCCATCCGGCGCAAAGCCATCGATCACCACCTCGAATGCCTGCAGATCATGGACGCCACCGGCTCTCAGGACCTGAAGATCTGGCTCGCCGACGGTTCGAACTACCCCGGGCAGGCCGATATGCGCTCCCGCCAGGACCGACTCGCCGAGTCCCTGGCCACGATCTACGCCGAGCTCAAGGACGATCAGCGCCTGGTGCTGGAGTACAAGATCTTCGAGCCGGCCTTCTATCACACCGATGTCCCCGACTGGGGCACTGCGCTGGTGCAGGTGCAGGCGCTGGGTGAGAAGGCGATGGTCTGCCTGGACACCGGGCACCACGCGCCGAGCACCAACGTCGAGTTCATCGTGGCGCAGCTGCTGCGGCTCGGACGGCTCGGCTCCTTCGACTTCAACTCCCGGTTCTACGCCGACGACGACCTCATCGTGGGCTCGGCCGATCCGTTCCAGCTCTTCCGGATCATGTTCGAGGTCGTGCGCGGCGGAGGCTACGCCGCCGACTCGGGCGTCGCCTTCATGCTGGACCAGTGCCACAACGTGGAGAAGAAGATCCCCGGCCAGATCCGCAGCGTGCTCAACGTCCAGGAGATGACCGCCCGCGCGCTGATGGTCGACACCGAGGCGCTCGCCGCCGCCCAGCAGGCCGGTGACGTGCTCGGCGCCCACGAGGTCTTCATGGACGCCTTCTACACCGACGTGCGACCTGATCTGGCCGCCTGGCGCGAGTCCCGCGGACTCCCGGCGTCGCCGATGCGCGCCTACGCCGAATCCGGCTACCAAGAGACGATCGAGGCCGACCGCGTCGGCGGAACCCAGCTCAGCTGGTGAAGGAGACCCCCATGAACCCCACGGTCAACGACCTGATCACCCGGTCCAACAGCCTCGGCGCGGACCCGAAGAACACCAACTACGCCGGCGGCAACACCTCCGCCAAGGGCACCGAGAAGGACCCCGTCACCGGGGAAGAGGTCGAGCTGCTCTGGGTCAAGGGCTCCGGCGGCGATCTCGGGACCCTGAAGGAGACCGGCCTCGCAACCCTGCGGCTGGACCGGATGCGTGCGTTGAAGAACGTCTACCCGGGAGTCGAGCGCGAGGATGAGATGGTCGCCGCCTTCGACTACTGCCTGCACGGCAAGGGCGGGGCCGCTCCGAGCATCGACACCGCCATGCACGGACTGGTCGAGGCCGCCCACGTGGACCACCTGCACCCGGACTCCGGCATCGCGATCGCCACCGCCGCGGAGGGCCCTGAGCTGACCACCAGGATCTTCGGCGAAAAGGTCGTCTGGGTGCCGTGGCGCCGCCCCGGCTTCCAGCTCGGCCTGGACATCGCCGAGATCAAGGAGGCGAACCCGCAGGCCATCGGCTGCATCCTCGGCGGCCACGGCATCACCGCCTGGGGCGAGACCTCCGAGGAGTCCCAGCAGAACTCGCTGTGGATCATCGACACCGCCGCCGACTACATCGCGCAGCACTCCCGCGCCGAGCCCTTCGGCCCGGCCCTCGAGGGCTACGCGGCGCTGCCCGCGACCGAGCGCCGGGCCAAGGCCGCCGCGCTGATCCCGACCATCCGGTCCATCGCCAGCGCGGACAAGCCCCAGGTCGGGCACTTCACCGACGACGACGCCGTGCTGGAGTTCCTCGGCCACGCCGAGCACCCCCGGCTCGCCGAGATGGGCACCTCGTGTCCGGACCATTTCCTGCGCACCAAGGTCAAGCCGCTGGTGCTCGACCTTCCCGCCGACGCCACCGTCGAGGACTCGATCTCCCGGCTGCGCGAGCTGCATGAGGCCTACCGCCGGGACTACCAGGCCTACTACGACCGTCACGCCACCGCCGACAGCCCGGCCCTTCGCGGCGCCGACCCGGCCATCGTGCTGATTCCCGGCGTCGGGATGTTCAGCTTCGGCAAGGACAAGCAGACCGCCCGGGTCGCCGGAGAGTTCTACCTCAACGCGATCAACGTGATGCGCGGCGCCGAGGGCCTCTCCACCTACGCCCCGATCGATGAGGCGGAGAAGTTCCGCATCGAGTACTGGGCGCTGGAGGAGGCCAAGCTGCAGCGCATGCCGGCGCCGAAACCGCTGGCCACCCGGATCGCCCTGGTCACCGGGGCCGCCTCGGGCATCGGCAAGGCCATCGCGGAGCGGCTCGCCGAGGAGGGCGCCGTCGTCGCCATCGCGGACCTGAACCTTGCCAAGGCGCAGGAGGCCGCAGCGGAGATCGGCGGAGAAGACAAGGCCGTGGGCATCGCCGTGGACGTCTCCGACGAGGACGCCGTGGCCAAGGCCATCGACGAGACCCTGCTGGCCTTCGGCGGCCTGGACATCGTGATCAACAACGCCGGGCTCAGCCTGTCGAAGTCGCTGCTGGAGACCACCGCCAAGGACTGGGACCTCCAGCACAACGTGATGGCCAAGGGCTCCTTCCTGGTCTCCAAGGCCGCCGCCCGGGTGCTCATCGACCAGGGCCTCGGCGGAGACGTCATCTACATCTCCTCGAAGAACAGCGTCTTCGCGGGGCCGAACAACATCGCCTACTCCGCGACCAAGGCCGACCAGGCCCACCAGGTGCGGCTGCTCGCCGCCGAGCTCGGCGCCCACCAGATCCGGGTCAACGGGATCAACCCCGACGGGGTCGTCCAGGGCTCGGGCATCTTCGCCTCCGGCTGGGGCGCCAACCGCGCGGCCACCTACGGCATCGACGAGAAGGACCTGGGCGCGTTCTACGCCCAGCGCACGATCCTCAAGCGCGAGGTGCTGCCCCGCAATGTGGCCAACGCGGTGTTCGCCCTGGTCGGACCCGAGCTCTCGCACACCACCGGACTGCACGTGCCCGTCGACGCCGGCGTGGCCGCCGCGTTCCTGCGCTGATGACCCAGACGACGAGCACGGGAACGCGGAGAACCGCAGCGCCGAGGACGACGACGCATGCCGCCGTCGACCTCGGCGCCTCCTCCGGGCGCGTGGTGCTCGGCCGGGTCGGGCCGGACACGCTCGAGTTCCACGAGGCCGCGCGCTTCTCCAACGGCGTGGTCCCCATGCCCGACGGGCTGCACTGGAACCTCGTGGGACTCTATGAACAGGCCCTCGCCGGGCTCGGCGCCGCAGTGCGCGAGACCGACGGCGAGCTGGCCTCGGTGGCGATCGACTCCTGGGCGGTGGACTACGGTCTGCTCACCGGCGCCGATCCGCACCGGATGCAGCTGCTGGGCACCCCGTTCCACTACCGGGACGAACGCACCGCGGCCGGCGTGGAGAAGGTCCACGGGAGAGTCCCCTTCGAGGAGCTCTACCGGCGGAACGGCCTGCAGTTCCTGGCCTTCAACACGCTCTATCAGCTGGCCCAGGAGGGCCTGGCCCCGCATGCAGATCGGCTGCTGCTGGTGCCCGACCTCCTGGGCTACTGGCTCACCGGCGAGCAGCTCACCGAGGTCACCAACGCCTCGACCACCGGTCTGCTCGACGTGCGCACCAAGGCCTGGGACACCGAGCTGATCTCCACGCTCGGCCTGGACCAGGACCTCTTCGCCCCGGTGGCCGCCCCGGGCGCCACGCTGGGCCGCACCCGGTCCGAGCTGGCCCCGCTGCTGGGCGGGCACCGGCTGCCGGTCACCCTGGTCGGCTCACACGACACCGCCAGCGCGATCGTGGGCACCCCGCTCTCCACCCCCGATGCCGCCTACATCTCCTGCGGCACCTGGGGGCTCGTCGGGCTGGAGCTCGAGACCCCGGTGGTCACCGACGCCTCCCGCGCGGCGAACTTCACCAACGAGGGCGGAGTCGACGGGCGCACCCGGTTCCTCACCAACGTCATGGGTACCTGGCTGCTCTCCGAGACGCTGCGCACCTGGGAGCGCGAAGAGGGCCGCGCGCAGGACCTGGTCGGGCTGCTCGACGCCGCGGCCCAGGTGAGCCCGGCCGTCGTCGTCTTCGATGTCCAGGATGAGCGGTTCGTGGCACCCGGGGACATGCCGGCGCGGATCGCGCAGCTCTGCGCCGAGCAGGACGCCCCGATCCCTGCGGGCAAGGCGGAGCTGGTGCGCAGCATCGTGGAGTCCATCGCTCATGGGTTCGCCGCGGCGCTGCGGACCGCCGGTGAGCTGGCTGATCGGCGGGTCGACGTGGTCCATATGGTCGGTGGAGGGTCGCTGAACGCGCTGCTCTGCCAGGCCACCGCTGATCGCAGCGGATATCCTGTGGTGGCCGGGCCCGTGGAGGCCACCGCCATCGGAAACCTGCTCATCCAGGCGCGCACCGCAGGGACGCTCTCGGGCAGCCTCGAGGACCTGCGCGAGCTGATCCGCCGCACGCATTCCCCCATCACGTACCGTCCACAGTCCTGAATTTCTGCAGTTCTGAAATTGCACAGTTCTGAAATTCCCCAGTCGAAGAAGTCACCGGTCTAGGAGCATCACATGGTTCAGCGTCAACTGCCCAAGCCGCGCGACATCGCGCCGCTGATGAAGTTCAAGAAGTTCGACTTCAACGCCTCCCGCCGCCGGCTCTCCTCGGCGCTGACCATCGAGGACCTGCACAAGATCGCCAAGCGGCGCACCCCGAAGGCCGCGTTCGACTACACCGACGGCGCCGCAGAGGGCGAATTCTCGCTGACCCGCGCCCGGGAGGCGTTCCAGGACATCGAGTTCAACCCCTCGATCCTGCGCGACGTCTCCGAGGTCGACACCTCGTGCGAGATCTTCGGCGGACGCTCCGCGCTTCCCTTCGGGATCGCCCCGACCGGGTTCACCCGGCTGATGCAGACCGAGGGCGAGATCGCCGGGGCCACCGCGGCCGGGGCGGCCGGAATCCCGTTCACCCTCTCCACGCTGGGCACCACGTCCATCGAAGCGGTCAAGGAGGCGAATCCGCACGGGCGCAACTGGTTCCAGCTCTACGTGATGAAGGACCGCGAGATCTCCTATGCGCTGACCGAGCGGGCCGGCAAGGCCGGGTTCGACACCCTCTTCTTCACCGTGGACACCCCGGTGGCCGGGGCCCGGCTGCGGGACAAGCGCAACGGGTTCTCGATCCCGCCGCAGCTGAGCCTGGGCACCGTGGTCAACGCGATCCCGCGGCCCTGGTGGTGGTATGACTTCCTGACCACCCCACCGCTGGAGTTCGCCTCGCTGTCCTCGACCGGGGGCACCGTGGGGGAGCTGCTGGACAAGGCGATGGATCCCTCGATCAGCTTCGATGACCTGAAGATCATCCGTGACCTCTTCCCGGGCAAGCTCGTGGTCAAGGGCGTGCAGAACGTCGAGGACGCGAAGAAGCTCGCCAGCCTCGGGGTGGACGGGATCGTGCTCTCCAATCACGGAGGCCGGCAGCTGGACCGAGCGCCGGTGCCGTTCCATCTGCTGCCCGAGGTGGTGCGCGAGGTCGGTGAGGACCTTGAGGTCACCATCGACACCGGAATCATGAACGGCGCGGACATCGTGGCCTCGATGGCACTGGGCGCGAAGTTCACCCTGATCGGGCGGGCCTATCTCTACGGCCTGATGGCCGGAGGCCGGGCCGGGGTGGACCGCACCATCGAGATCCTGGCGGATCAGGTCGAGCGCACGATGAAGCTCCTGGAGGTTCCGAACCTCGCGGAGCTCGAGCCCAAGCACGTGACCCAGCTGGAACGCCTGGTCCCCCGCGCCCGCTGACGTTCTTCCTGGGCGGTTGCGGTATCCGGCGGTGACGTTCCGACCGGATACCGCAACCACCCAGGAGGGGTGGGTCAGCGCTTGGACGCGCGGTACCCGGCGCTCCTGGCGGCCGACGTCGTCGCGAAGCACTCCTCGGGCTTGGTCCGGGAGTAGAACACTCCGCTGGGCACGTGGTAGATCCCGGAGTCCGCGTTGCCCTTGACCGGGTAGCCCTTCGGGCAGTTGAAGGTCGAGGACGTGATCGTCACCCGGGTCGGCTTCTTCACCGGTGCGGGCGACTTCACCGCCGCGGTCGACGCCGAGGTGCGGGTCAGCGTGGTGTGCCCGGACTTCTTTCCGGTCACCACCACCGAGATCCGCTTGCCCTTATGCGCAGTGGCGACCTTGTAGGTGCGGCTGGTCGCCCCCTTGATCGAGGTCCCGTTGGCGCGCCACTGGTAGGAGAACGACGTCGCCCAGGTCCAGGTCCCGACGCTGGCCGAGAGGGTCTTTCCGGTCGTCGCCGAGCCGCTGATCTTCGGGGTGGAGGATCGCGCCACCTTCAGCGTGGCCGCCGAGGTCTTCGACGCCGTGGCGTAGCCCGTGCGCTTCCCGGTGACCTGCACCGTGATCCGCTTGCCCTGCTGCGTTGTGGTCGGGGTGAAGGTGCTGCGGTACCCGCCGCTGATCGCCTTGCCGTCGGCATGCCAGCGGTAGCTCAGCGAGGTCCCGCTGGTCCAGGTGCCCGGCTTCGCGGTGAGCTTCGCGCCCACGGCGGCGGCGCCGGAGATCTTCGGGGTGGGGGCGCGAAGCGTCTTCGCCGTGGAGCGGCTCGTGGTCACCGCGACGCCGGGTGACGCGGAGGATCCGACGGAGACCGTGGACGACGCCGGAGCGCTCGCCAGCTGGACCGCTGCCGGTGCAGAGGTTCTCGGCGCGGGGGCGCTGAACACGGAGTGGCTGAGCGGCGTCGTCGGCTCTGGTGGTGGGGCGGAGGCGCCGAGCAGAGCGGCGGCCAGAACGGTGGTGGTCAGGACCGAGGTGATGGTCCGCCAATGCAGGGAGTTCCCCATGGCATTCGTCTCCAGTGTGAGGCGCCCACTGCGCGGGACGGGGCGGCACCAGGATCCACTCCTGAACAGAGTGATCATATAGTCAGACAAGCGAATCTCCCCCGATCCAGACCGCAACTTTTCCTGGGCAGT
>NZ_JBIMEY010000010.1:0-83593 GCF_051262655.1 Nesterenkonia maliinae
GTAGTCGACTCCCAGCTGGTTGGGCACGGTGACCAGCACGGTGTCCGCGGCCTGGACGGCCTCGTCCCTGGCGAGCTCCTCGACCAGCACGTCGGGCTCTGCGGTGAAGCTGCGCCCGAAGATCGCGCGGGTCTTCTCGTCGATCATGCCGATCTGGTCCTTGGAATCGCGCTGACCCAGGAAGTAGGCGCGGTCCTGGTCCGAGACGATGGGCAGGATCGAGCGGGAGACCGAGACTCGCGGCTCGAAGCCGTGGTCCTGCTTGGCCCATTCCTCACGGAAGGCCTGGATCTGCTTGGCCTGCTGGATGTGGAACGGCTCACCGGTCTCGTCGTCCTTCAGCGTGGAGCTCATCAGGTTCATCCCGCGCGAGGCCGCCCAGCGTGCCGTGGCGTCGGAGCCGGCGCCCCACCAGATCCGCTGACGCAGACCCTCGGAGTGCGGCTCCAGGCGCAGCAGTCCCGGCGGGTTGGGGAACATCGGGCGCGGGCTCGGTTCGGCGAAGCCCTGGCCGGAGAGCACCTGCAGCGCCACCTCGGTGTGCCGGCGGCCCATGTCAGCGTCGGACTCGCCGTCGGCGGGCTGGTAGCCGAAGTGCCGCCAGCCTTCGATGGCCTGCTCTGGTGAGCCGCGGGAGATGCCGAGCTGAAGCCTGCCCTCGGCGATGAGATCCGCCGCGCCGGCGTCTTCGGCGAAGTAGAGAGGGTTCTCGTAGCGCATGTCGATCACGCCGGTGCCGATCTCGATCCGCGAGGTCTTCGCGCCGACGGCGGCCAGCAGCGGGAACGGCGAGGCCAGCTGCCGGGCGAAGTGGTGCACCCGGTAGTAGGCCCCGTCGACGCCGAGCTCTTCAGCCGCCACGGCAAGGTCGATGGACTGCAGCAACACATCAGAGGCAGACCGGGTCTGCGAATGCGGTGAGGGCGTCCAATGTCCGAAGGAGAGGAATCCGAGGTTTTTCACATTTGAAGGAACATCCTCGGATGCACACCTATTCCACGGTGCGGCGCGAGCTGCTGGTAGAGCTGCCGTTCCGGCTACTGCGCGAGCTGGCGCTCCGCGGTGAGGACCACATTGGCGAGCAGCTCTGCCCGGGTCATCGGTCCGACGCCGCCGGGGTTGGGCGAATACCAGGACGCCACCGACTCGATGCCCGGGGCGAGATCGCCAAAGATCTTCGCCTTGCCGGTCTCCGGGTTAACCTCGCGGGTGACTCCCACGTCCAGCGCGATCACGCCGGGCTTCAGATCCGCCGGGTCGATCATGTGCTTGACCCCGGCGGCGGCGACGACGACGTCGGCGCTCCTCAGGTGCGCCGCCAGGTCCTTCGTGCCGGTGTGGCACAGGGTCACGGTGGCGTTGACGTCGCGTCGGGTCAGCAGCAGCCCGATCGGTCGGCCGATCGTGACTCCGCGTCCGACGACGACGACGTGCTTGCCGCTCATGTCCAGGCCGTAGTGATCGAGCAGATCCACGCACCCCTTGGGCGTGCACGGCAGCGGGGTGGTGATCTCGTCGTTGACGTTGGCGACGAGCCGGCCGAGGTTCATCGGGTGCAGCCCGTCCGCGTCCTTCTCCGGGGAGATCGCTTCGAGCACCTGCTGGGTGTTGAGCTGCTTGGGCAGCGGCAGCTGCACGATGTAGCCGGTGCAGGCCGGGTCGGTGTTGAGCTTCTCCAGCTCGGCGAGCAGCTGCTCCTGGGTGGTGTCGGCGCCGAGCTCCACCTGGATGGAGTTGATCCCCACCTCGGCGCAGTCGCGGTGCTTGCCGGCCACGTAGGACTGGCTGCCCGGATCGGCTCCGACCAGCACGGTGCCCAGGCCCGGGGTGACCCCGCGGGCCTTCAGCGCGGAGACCCGTTCGGCCAGGTCAGCCTTGAGCGCCTTGGCCGTGGCCTTGCCGTCGAGGATCTGCGCCGTCTGAGACGTCTGTGCCTGCTGGGGACCCTGGGTTTGCTGCGAAGTCTCGGTCATCGGCGGCTTCACCACTCCTCAAGGCCCTCGTAGAGCGGGAAGGCCTTGGTCAGGGCGGAGACGCGGGACTTCAGCCCGTGGAGGTCCGCATCGGGCTTCAGCGCCTCGGCGATGATGTCGGCGACCTCGCTGAACTCCTTCTCGGCGAATCCACGGGTGGCCAGGGCGGGGGTGCCGATGCGCAGACCGGAGGTGGTCATCGGCGGACGCGGGTCATTGGGCACGGCATTGCGGTTGACCGTGATGCCGACCTCGTGGAGCCGGTCCTCTGCCTGCTTGCCGTCGAGCTCAGAGCCGCGCAGGTCGACCAGGACCAGGTGCACGTCGGTGCCGCCGGTGAGCACAGAGACGCCGTGCTCGGTGACATCGGGGGCGACGAGCCGCTTCGCCAGGATCTGGGCGCCTTCGATGGTGCGCTTCTGCCGCTCGGCGAACTCCTCGGTGCCGGCGATCTTGAAGGCGATGGCCTTGGCCGCGATGGCGTGCATCAGCGGGCCGCCCTGCTGACCCGGGAAGACCGCGGAATTGATCTTCTTCTTGTGCTCTTCCTTGGTCAGGATGATGCCCGAGCGGGGACCGGCGAGGGTCTTGTGCACGGTGGTGGTGACCACGTCGGCGTAGGGCACCGGGTTCGGGTGCAGACCTGCGGCGACCAGGCCGGCGAAGTGCGCCATGTCGACCCAGAGGATCGCTCCGACCTCATCGGCGATCTCGCGGAATCGCGCGAAGTCGAGCTGGCGGGGGTACGCGGACCAGCCTGCGACGATCATGTCGGGCTGTTCGGCGATGGCCTGTTCGCGGACCTTGTCCATGTCGATGATGCCGGTCTCGGCGTCGACCTCGTAGGCGGCGATCTCGTAGAACTTGCCGGAGAAGTTCAGCTTCATGCCGTGGGTGAGGTGTCCGCCGTGGGCCAGCGAGAGGCCCATCAGCTTGTCGCCCGGCTTCAGGAAGGCGGTCATCACCGCCACATTGGCCTGGGCGCCTGCGTGCGGCTGGACGTTGGCGTGCTCTGCGCCGAAGAGCGTCTTGGCGCGTTCAATCGCGAGGTTCTCCGCGACGTCGACGAATTCACAGCCGCCGTAGTAGCGCCGCCCCGGGTAGCCCTCGGCGTACTTGTTCGTCAACACCGAGCCCTGTGCTTCAAGAACGGCGCGCGGCACGAAGTTCTCGCTGGCGATCATCTCGAGGGTGTCGCGCTGGCGTCCCAGCTCATCCGAGATCGCCTGTGCGATCTCTGGATCGACCTCGGCAAGTGGGGCGTTGTTGATATCCGATGTGCTCATGCTCTGAAGCTCTCCTTGCGGATGAATACGGGGCAGCGTGAGCCAGTCTATCGCCCAGCGGGGCCGGTCCATGCCGGATCGCCGGGCCTGACCCCCGTCAGGACAAGGATGTGACACACAGCCGATTTTATTGTGAATGACTCATATGTGCGGCACACTGGGATGATGACCTCCACCGACTGGCCTGCCCGGCTGCGCGAACGCGGACTCCGCGTCACTCGCCAGCGCCTGGCCGTCCTGGAGGCTGTGTCGGCCCAGCCGCACAAGCCGGCCGAGGCGATCCACGCCTCGGTGCGTGCAGCGCTGCCCGAGATCACGGTGCAGTCGATCTACACCGTGCTCCATGACCTCACCGCGCGGGAGCTGCTGCGCCGATTCGACCCTCCGGGCTCCCCCGCCTGCTATGAGACCCGCACGCACGACAACCATCACCACGCGATCTGCACGCTGTGTGGTCGCATCGAGGACGTCGAGTGCGTCCACGGTGAGGCGCCCTGCCTGCAGGCCCCGGCAAGCCTGGGCATGCAGATCCAGATCGCCGACGTCGTCTTTCGCGGGGTCTGCAGAACCTGCACGGACGGCTCAGCCGAGCTCGTCGGCTCCGGCTCCGCCGAAGCCTGACCGGCGTCCCGGCGCACACGCCGCGCCAGCACTCACACGCCCTCGCATCTGGGCGGCACATCCGGGCGTCACCGAAGCCTCTGCACACACGAGATCCCCCGCAGGGAACCGTGGCTCCCTGCGGGGGATCTCGTGGAGAAGACGTTGATCACATGTCTTCTTCTTCCTCCATCGTCTCTTCTTCCATGGGCTCTTCCTCCATGGGCTCTTCTTCCATGGTGTCTTCCTCTGTGCCCGTATCCTCGACTTCGCCGTTCTCTGCCGGCTCTTCAGTCTCGGTTCCGCCGTCGTCACAGGCCGTGGCGCCGAAGAGTGCCAGGGAACCGATGCCGACGACGCCGGCGAGGGTGCGGAGCTTGCTTGTTTCGGTGGTAGCCATGATGTCTTGACCTCCGTCATTCGCATCGAGAGATGCTGCGCGGTCTTTCCGCGGTCTGTCATCGTTGAGGGACCGTGTCAGATCACTGTGATGACCCGAGTCCATTCTGCGCAGACCGCAAGCTTCTGCGAAAGCAGAACCGGCCGCTCCGACGCGATTGGATGGAAGCTCCTACCGGACGTGAAGCCCCTGTTGCTCTGGCTCCTTGATTCTGAATGAATGCTGGGCGTGGACCGGAGGTCATCCGCCCAGGAGCGGGATCAGACCAGTCCCGATCAGACCAGGTCGTTGAGGATCTGCTGCAGCTGCTCATTTTCGATGACCGTGTCGTCCTCAGGCTGCTCGGGCGTGCCGGCCTCGTCCCAGTCGGTGACGGTGACCTCGAGGTCTTCGTCCTCACCGGGCAGGACCAGGCCCATGAGCTGCGGTGACCCCTCGTCGGCGAGCACCGCCAGCTCGACCTCCTCGTTGGAGTAGACCCAGACGTTCTGGCCCTCCCGGGTGTCCACGGATGATTCGAGGTCGAGCTCGGCCAGCGAACCCACATCCAGGGTCTCGGTGATCTCGGCGCGCAGCATCTCCAGCACGGCGGCGGGGGTGCGCGGCACGGAGGGTTCGGCGTCGCTGACGTCGACCCATTCGCCCGCGGCGCTGAGCGCTGTGTCGAGCTCCGCGGCGTCGACCTCCGGCTCCACCTCGGGCGGGACCTGCGCCTGATAGTCGAAGACAAAGGCTTCGACGCTCTGATAGGCGTCGTCGCCGAAGCTCAGCACCTGGAAGTCCGGGCTGTAATCCAGCACCGCGGCAGAGTCGCCCTCGAGCTCCCCGGTCACCGAGAGCTCGAAGCTCTCTCCTTCGCCTTCGAAGAACTCCGGCGCGTAGCCGAAGAGCTGATGTCCGCGCTCGAGGCCCGCGACCATGTTGATGCTCACACTGGGCTGATCCATGGAGGACTCCCAGATGGCGTCCTCGATCTCCGCGAGGTCCGCGACCACTTCGTCGTCCTCGTTCTGCGCAATCTCCTCCGGGGCCACGCCCTGGTCCTCGGCGCCGTCGGGGTCGAGGTTCTCCTGCGGGTTCTCCTCTTCACGGGGGTCTTCCCCACCGCAGCCGGCAAGCGCCAGGGCTGCGATGCTCAGCACCGCCGTCATACCGAATGCTCTGCTGACGGCCTTCGGGGACGTCTTCGTCGTGTTGCTCATGGTGTCTACCTTCCACTGTGTGTCAGGGCCCTGCACCGGTGTCCAGGTGCCCCGTTGCTCCACAACCCCCCATTGTGCTGAATCTCTGGTGCTGAGATCTGGTGCCGCTCAGGCCTCAGCCTCGTCGTCGTTCGCCTCGGTGTCCCAGCCCTGCTCCGCGGCGATCGCTTCGAAGATCTCCTCCAGGGTCATCACGTTCTCGGGCTCCTCGGGCCGCTGTGCCTCGTCCCAGGCACTGAACGCATACGTCGACCCCTCGTCGCGCATCTCAAGCAGGTAGGGCGCGCCCTGCGCGGCGACCACCAGCTCGGTGGCACCGTCCGCGGTGGCATAGACGTAGACGTCGGTGCCGTCCCGGGTCTCCACCGTCCCGTCCATCGCGGCGGCCTCCTCGCCGTCGAGGTCGCGCTGCCAGGTGCTGATGAAGTCCTGGGCGGAGAACACGGCCCCGGCGCCCTCGGTGCTGAACTGGACCCACTGCTCGGCGACCACCGAGGTGATGAAGTCCTCCTCGAGGAGGACAGCCGTCTCGTCGTCCAGCTCGCTCATCAGCAGCGTGGCGAAGTCTTCTCCGCGGAAGTACTCCACTCCATCGGCGGCGCGCTGGGTGAAGCTCAGATCCCCGGCGGTGAAGGTCATCTCCGAATCGCTGCCGTCCATGGCGCCGTGGATCGACAGGTCGCCGGTGTCGTCTTCGGCGATGTCCTCGAACATCTCATCGACGTCGGCCTCGGCCGCCCGGATCTCGCCCTCGATGCTCACGGTGTCTGCGGTCAGCATCGCGTCCCACATGCGGTCCTGGATCTCTCCGAAGGTCGGGACCTCGGGCTCGGCGGCATCGGCGTCGTCCGCGAAGGGGTTCCCCGCGCAGCCGGTGAGCAGCACGACGGCGGCGAGGCCGCTGCCTGCCAGGGCCGAGCGCTTCATGGGGCCTCCTTGGGGACGTTCGTATTCCTGACCGCGGAACCGCGAGCGGGGACGATGCCGGTGGGAATCTTCAGCGTAGCGCCTCGAGGGCCACCGGCACCGGGGATGTCAGAGGAGCCGGGGATCCCCGGGGCGCTTCACGCGCAGCCACCGGTAGCCGTAGCCCTCCAAGGTCACGTCGGTGGCGTGCTCGGCGTCGACGGCGCAGGCACCGTCCTGGAGCAGGTCGATGAGTTCGGTGCCCTTCTCCTCGTCGTGGAGTGTCAGCGGCACCACCAGCGACTTCGGCGAGAGGTTGTGGATCAGGATCATCGACTGGTCACCGCTGGTCATCCGGTGGGCCAGCACCTCGTGATGGTGCTGGTCCAGGATCGTGAGCTCGCCCCAGCCCAGCTCGGGGCAGTCGCGGTAGCGCCGGGCCAGCCGGCTGACGTGGTGCAGCAGCGATTCGGGGTCCCGGCGTGCCTGGGCCGCGTTGACGTGCTGCGGACCGAAGGGCCCCTCCACGACCTTGCGGGCGAGCTTGGAGGGTCGGGCCGAGGAGAATCCGCCGTTCTTGTCCTGGCTCCACTGCATCGGTGTGCGAACGGCCTCACGTCCGGGCACCTCGAGGTTCTCCCCCATGCCGATCTCCTCACCGTAGAAGAGCACCGGTGTCCCGGGCAGCGAGAACAGCAGCGAGTAGGCCATCTTGATCCGGCGCGGGTCGCCGTCGAACATCGCCGGCAGCCGGCGGCGCAGGCCCCGTCCGGCGAAGCGCATCTCGTCCTCGGGGGCGAAGGTGTCGAGCACCTCGTCGCGCTCCTGGGCTGAGAGCAGGTCCAGGGTGAGCTCGTCGTGGTTGCGCAGGAAGTTCGCGTACTGGGTCTCGACCGAGAGGTTCTGCGGGCGCTCCGAGAGGGCCTCGGCGAGCGGCCTGGCGTCTTCGCGGGCAAAGGACAGGAAGGTCTTCTGGTTCACGGTGAAGTCGAACTGCATGGTGAGCTGGTCGCCGTCTTCGCCGCCGAAGAAGGCCAGCTGGTCCTGGTGCGGAAGGTTGACCTCACCGAGGACCATCGCGGAGCTGGTGCCGCTGGAGCGACGTTGGAGGAAGGCGCGCAGCGTGCGCAGGTAGTCGTGGGGCTCCAAGAACTCGTGCTGATCGGCGCCGGTGAGCGTGGTCTGGTTGATCGCGAAGGGCACGGCGTCGACCCGGAAGCCGTCCACCCCGAGCTGGAGCCAGAAGCCCATGGTCTTGGTGATCGCCTCGCGGACCTGCGGGTTCGCGGTGTTGAGGTCCGGCTGGGTATGCAGGAAGTGGTGCAGGTACCACTCCTGGGTCTTCTCGTCGTAGGTCCAGATCCCGTCCTCCTGGCCGGGGAACATGGCCTCCTCGGAGGTGTCCGGCGGGGTGTCGCTGCGCCAGACGTAGAAGTCTCGGTAGGGGCTGTCCTTGGAGGCCCGGGACTGGCGGAACCAGGGGTGCTGGTCCGAGGTGTGGTTGATGACCAGATCCACGATCACCCGGATCCCCCGGTCGTGGGCCACCCGGACCAGCTCGACGAAGTCCCCGTGATCGCCGTAGCGCGGGTCGACGCCGAACATGTCGGAGATGTCGTAGCCGTTGTCGCGGCGCGGTGAGGGGTAGAAGGGCATGAGCCAGAGGCAGCTGACGCCGACGTCGGCCAGGTAGTCGATGCGCTGGGTCAGTCCGGGCAGGTCCCCGATCCCGTCCCCGTCGGAGTCCAGGTAGGTCTCCAGGTCCACGCAGTAGATGACGGCGTTCTTGTACCAGAGGTCTGCGGTGTCGGTGATGCGCATCAGGCGCCCTTCAGTTCGGGGAGGATCGCATCGCCGGCGAGATCGAGCCAGGGCCGCTGCTCCTGGCCCACGTGGTGGAGGTAGACCTGGTCGAACCCGGGCTCGACGGCGGCGCTGATCCATTCGGTGAGCTGGCCCGGCTCCGCGGAGATCCAGACGGCCTTCGATACGGTCTCGAGGCTGACCTCGGCGGCGGCGGAGTCGAAGTGCTCCGGGGTGGGCAGGTCCTGGTCCAGCGGTGCGCCGAAGACGTTGGTGCGCCACTGGTCATGGGCGATGGCCTCGGCCTGCTCCTGGGTCTGCGCCCAGCTCAGGTGGACCTGCAGCATCGCCGGGCCCTCGCCTCCGGCCTCTCGGTAGGCGCTGAGCACCTCGTTCTGCGCGTCATCGGGCTGGTTCAGCGTGATCATGCCGTGGGCCCAGGTGGCGGCGAGGCGTGCGGCCTCGGGGGTGATGCAGGTGGCGTAGAGCGGGATGGGCTCGGCGGGGCGGTCGTAGAGGTAGGCGTCGTCCACGCTGACGAATCCGCGGTGGCTGACGATCCGTTCTCCGCGGTGCAGCCGGGAGATGATGTCGGCGCACTCGAGCAGCCGGCGTCGTCGGGTCTCCTTGTCCATCCAGAGCTCACCGGTGACGTGTTCGTTCATCGCCTGGCCGGCGCCCAGGGCGGCCCAGTAGCGGCCGGGGAACATCTCTCCGAGGGTGGCGGTGGCCTGGGCGACGATGGCCGGGTGGTAGCGCTGACCGGGCGCGATCACCGATCCGATGGGGAACTCGGTGGTGGCCAGTGCGGCGCCGAGCCAGGAGAGGGTGAATCCCGAGTGGCCCTGCCGGTGGGACCAGGGCATGAAGTGGTCTGAGCTCATGGCGGCCTGGAATCCGACCGTCTCGGCGTGCTGGACGTCGCGCAGCAGCTGGGAGGGGGCGATCTGTTCCTGTGATGCGTGGAACCCGTAGATGGTCATATGCGAGTGCCTCTCGTCTCGTGTGCTTCTCTAGAGGCTACTGAGAGTGGCCGGGTGATCACCTGGACGTGAGAGAACTGTGACCTGGAGGTGCGGCTGGCCCGGCGCCGAGCGACCCAGTTGCGCGGTCAGCGCGCGGCGTCGTCGCCCTGGGCCGCGACACCCTGAGCAGCCTCGCCCTGAGCAGTGTCGCCCTGGGCAGCACGGTGCGCGTCCTTATGGCCCAGATAGACCTCGGCGTTGCTGCGCAGCCCGGCGATCTCCTCCGCGCTGAGCTCGCGCCGGACCTTCGCGGGGACCCCGGCGACCAGCGACCGCGGCGGGATCTGCGTGCCTTCGAGCACCACCGCGCCGGCGGCGATCAGGCTCTGCTCGCCGATCACGGCCCCGTTCATGATGGTCGCGCTCATCCCGATCAGCGATCCGTCACCCACGGTGCAGCCGTGGACCACCGCGGCGTGACCCACCGAGATCCCGGCACCGAGGGTGCACGGATGCCCGGGATCGGCATGGAGCACCGCATTGTCCTGCAGGTTCGTCCCTTCGCCCACGACGATCGGAGCCGAGTCACCCCGGACCGAGACGCCGTAGAAGGCGGAGGAGTCGGCCGCCATGGTGACCTCCCCGGTGATCGCGGCGTTGGCGGCGAGGAACACGCCCTCACCGATCTGAGGCGTATGTCCGTTGACGCTGAGCACATGTGCCATGAGATGACTCCTGGGATCCGGAGGGTAGCGGGACGTGCGGGGAGGCTGTTGCTGGGGTCAGTATCCCTGGGCGGGATCGACCAGGCCCAGCATCGGCTCCCCCGCGATGAAGCGGCGGTGGTTGGCCAGGATCCGTTCGCGCAGCAGCGGCACCACCATCTCGGTGGTGTCGGCGGTGTGCGGGGTGATCAGGCAGTTCTCCAGGGCCCAGAGCGGGTCCGAGTCGGGAAGCGGCTCGGGGTCGGTGACATCGAGACCTGCCCCGCGCAGGGTGCCGCCGGTCAGCGCCTCGACCAGCGCGGCCTGGTCCACCAGGCTTCCGCGGCCGACGTTGGCGACCACGGCGCACTCGGCCAGCAGCGCCAGCCGATCGGCGTTGAGCAGGTGCCGGGTGGTGGGAGTGGCCGCCGCCGCGAGTGCCACGACCTCGGCGCCCTTCAGCGCCTCGTCGAGACCCTCGAAGGCCACGGTGACATCGGCGTGCTCCACCGGCTCTGCGGTGCGTCGCACCACGGTGACATGGGTGTCGAACGCCTTGTAGAGCCGGACGATCTCCGCCGCGACACCACCTCCGCCGACGACGACGCAGCGCAGCCCGTTCAGCGAGATCCCACCCTCGGTGCCCCAGCTGCTCGCCAGGGCACGACCCTTGAGCCCGCGCAGCGCGGCGAGGGTCAGTGCCAGCGCGTGCTCGCCGACGGGCTTGGCGTAGGAGCCCTTCGCGGAGGTCCAGGTCAGGTCCGGGAACCGGGTCAGGATCTCGGAGTAGAGCTCGATGCCGGCGCTGGGCAGCTGGACCCACTTCACCTGCGGGTTCGCCTCGAGGACCTCGGTGAGGTTGAGCTTCTTGAACATGCCGGTGACGATGATGCCCTCGGGCTGTTCATCGTGACCGACCAGTTCGGCGCCCTGCTCACGCAGCCCGGCCAGAAGCTCGGGGTCGCCTTGGGGCATGATGTGGATTCGTTGCGTCATGTAATCATCCTGCCACGCCAACACCCCCACCTTCACGAATCACCTGGACTGAAGTGTTTTACCGGGCCCATGACGGGCCCGGTAAACACTGAGAGGGGAGGTAAACGGTGGAGGGAGTCAGGCCTTCAGTCCGTCGATGATGCTGTTGAGCGTCGCCGAGGGGCGCATCGCGGCGAAGGCCTTGGCCTCGTCGGGGCGGTAGTAGCCGCCCAGATCCACCGGTTCGCCCTGGACGCCGTTGAGCTCGCTCAGGATCTGCTCCTCCTTGGAGGTCAGCTCCTCTGCGACCGAGGCGAAGCGCTGGGCCAGCTCGGTGTCCTCGGTCTGCTTGGCCAGCTCCTGGGCCCAGTACATGGCCAGGTAGAAGTGCGAGCCGCGGTTGTCGATGGTGCCGATCTTGCGTCCCGGCGAGCGGTTCTCCATCAGGAAGGTGGCCGTGGCGCGGTCCAGCGCGGAGGCCAGCACCTTCGCCTTCGGTGCCTGGGCCTGCTCGGCGTACTTCTCCAAGGAGGGCACCAGGGCGAAGAACTCGCCCAGGGAGTCCCAGCGCAGGTAGTTCTGCTCGGCGAGCTGCTGGACGTGCTTCGGCGCGGAGCCGCCGGCGCCGGTCTCGAAGAGGCCTCCGCCTGCCATGAGCGGCACGATGGAGAGCATCTTCGCCGAGGTGCCCAGCTCGAGGATCGGGAAGAGGTCGGTGAGGTAGTCGCGCAGCACGTTGCCGGTCACCGAGATGGTGTCCTCGCCGCGGCGCAGCCGCTCCACGGTGTACTTCGTGGCAGCCACCGGGTCGAGGATCTTGATCTCGAGCCCGTCGGTGTCCAGCTCGCCCAGGGCGTGGTCGACCTTGTCGATCATGGTGCGGTCGTGCGCGCGCTTCTCATCGAGCCAGAACACGGCGGGGGTCTCGAACTCGCGGGCGCGGGTCACAGCCAGCTTCACCCAGTCCTGGATGGGGGCGTCCTTGGTCTGGCAGGCGCGCCAGATGTCGCCGACCGAGACCTCGTGCTCGAGGAGCACGTCACCGGCGGCGTTGGTGACCTGCACGGTGCCGGCGGCGTCGATCTCGAAGGTCTTGTCGTGGGAGCCGTACTCCTCGGCCTTCTGCGCCATCAGACCGATGTTGGGCACGGTGCCGATGGTGGTCGGGTCATAGGCGCCATGGGCGCGGCAGTCCTCGATGACCGCCTGGTAGACCCCGGCGTAGGAGGAGTCGGGGATGACTGCGAGAGTGTCGTCGGTCTCTCCGGTGGGGCCCCAGGCCTTGCCGCCGTTGCGGATCATCGCGGGCATGGAGGCGTCCACGATGACGTCGGAGGGGACATGCAGGTTGGTGATGCCCTTGGAGTCATCGACCATCGACATCCGGGGTCCGTCGGCCAGGCCCTGTTTGATCTCGGCCTTGATGGCGTCTCCGGCCTCGCCGAGCTTCTCGGCGCCGGCCAGGATCGAGGCCAGGCCGTCGTTGGCGGAGAGCCCTGCCTCGGAGAGGGTCTTGCCGTGCTTCTCGAAGACCGTCGGGAGGAAGGCGCGCACGATGTGGCCGAAGATGATCGGGTCCGAGACCTTCATCATGGTGGCCTTCAGATGCGCCGAGAAGAGGACGTCCTCCTCCTTGGCGCGGGCCACCTGGGCGGCGAGGAACGCGTCGAGCTCGGCGGCGCGCATCACGGTGGCGTCCACGACCTCACCGGCCTTGACCGGGAGGGAGTCCTTGAGCACCGTGGAGGTGCCCTCGGTGGAGATGTGGGTGATGGTGAGCGTGTCCTCGGCGTCGAGCACCACGGACTGCTCGTTGGCGGCGAAGTCGCCGGACTCCATGGTGGCCACGTTGGTCTTGGAGTCGGCGCTCCAGTCGCCCATGGAGTGCGGGTTGGCGCGCACGTAGTTCTTCACCGAGGCGGGGGCGCGGCGGTCGGAGTTGCCTTCGCGCAGCACCGGGTTCACGGCGGAGCCCTGAACCTTGCCGTAGCGGGCGCGCACGTCGCGCTCCTCGTCGGTGGAAGGGGACTCGGGGAAGTCGGGCAGCGCATAGCCGGCGGACTGCAGCTCGGCGATGGCGGCCTTGAGCTGGGGTGCCGACGCTGAGATGTTCGGCAGCTTCACGATGTTGGCCTCCGGCGTCTTCGCCAGATCGCCGAGCTCGGCGAGGGCGTCGCTCTCGCGCTGGTCCTCGCGGAGGTACTCCGGGAACTGCGAGATGATGCGGCCTGCGAGGGAGATGTCGCGGGTCTCGACCTCGACCCCGGCGGGGGCGGCGAAGCCCTCCACGATGGGCTTCAGGGAGAAGGTGGCCAGCATCGGGGCTTCGTCGGTGTTGGTATAGATGATCTTTGCCGTCGGCATGGATCTCCTCAAGTTTGGTTTTATGGTGTTTCTCTGGTCACAAATCTACCTCAGATGGCTCTGCTGGCCCGGGTGATCAGATTCCCAGCACGGCGCGGGCGATCATGAAGTACACGATGAGTCCGGTGGCGTCGACGAAGGTGGAGATGAACGGGTTGGCGAAGACCGCCGGGTCGGCGCCGAGCTTCTTGCCCAGCAGCGGCATCAGCCCGCCCACCGAGGCGGCCAGGGTGCAGATCGCCAGCAGGGTCAGTCCGACGACGATGCCCAGGTCCCAGCCGTAGAACAGCCCGGCGACCAGGAAGCCCAGCACTCCGAGGGTCGCGCCGAGCGTGATGCCCACCCGGACCTCGCGCCAAAGCACCTTGAACACGTCGCGCGTTCCCACGTCGCCCAGCGCCAGGGCGCGGGTGACGGTGGTGGCGGCCTGGTTGCCGGAGTTGCCGCCGGTGCCGATCAGCAGCGGCACGAACAGGCTGAGCACCACCATGGATTCGATGGTGCCCTCGAAGACGTCGAGCACCTGCACGGTGAGCGCGGCGCCCAGCGCCAGCACCAGCAGCCACACCACGCGGGAGCGCATGATCTGCAGCACCGGGGTGGAGAGGTAGGGACGGTTCAGCGGCTCGGCGCCGCCGTGGCGGGCGGCGTCCTCGGATTCGGCGCGCTCGAGGATGTCCAGCGCGTCGTCGACCGTGAAGATCCCGACCACCCGGTGCTCGGAGTCGGTGACCGGCACCGCGAGGTGCTTGCGGTCCGCGCACATGCGTGCCGCGTCCTCGGCCTCGTGATCGGCGTCGACCGAGTCGGCCTCACGCATCAGGTCCGCGATGAGGGTCTCCGCGCTGTTGCTGACCAGGTCGCGCAGCGAGACCACGCCCTGGAGCAGCCGCCCCGGGTCCACCACGGGCAGGGTGTAGAGGGTCTCGGCGTCCTCACCGGCCTTGCTGACCTTGTCCATGGCCTCGGCGACGGTCCAGTGCTCCGGGATCGCGACGAACTCCGGGCTCATCTCACGCCCGATGGTGCCGTTGGGGTATCCCAGCACGATGTTGGTCAGGCTGCGCTCGCGCGGATCCAGGTGGCGCATCATCCGGCGGGCCACCGAGGCGGGCAGCTCGTCCATCAGCCGGACCCGGTCATCGGGGTCCAGCGACTCGAAGTAGTGGGCGACCTCGGCGTCCTTGAGGCCCTCGATGATCTCACCCTGCAGCGCCTGGTCGAGCAGGTCGAACGCCTCGACCGCAGTGCCCTTGGAGAGCAGCCGGAAGGCCACAGCTCGGTCCTTCACGCCGAGGCGTTCCAGGAAGTCGACGATGTCGCCGACGTTGAGCTCGTCCAGGGCGCGGCGCAGGTCCGTGAGGCGCTCCTCACGGATCATGTCTTCCAGCTCGTCAAGCAGTTCGTTCACGGGTTCCACCCTTTCAAGGGCGCCGAGCGGGCATAGGGCGGCCGGTTCCACGGCCGGGGCACGTGGTCCGGCCCCGGATCAGGTCGGCAGCGGGGCGATCAGCCGATGAGGTCGATCAGTGCAGATGGTCGATCAGTGGAAGAAGTGGCGGGTGCCGGTGAGGTACATGGTCAGCCCGGCCTCCCGAGCTGCGGAGATGACCTCCTCGTCGCGCTGGGATCCGCCGGGCTGCACGACGGCACGCACTCCGGCGGTGATCAGGCTCTGCAGCCCATCGGCGAAGGGGAAGAACGCATCGGAGGCGGCCACGGAGCCGCGGGCCCGCTCCACTCCGTCTCCGCCGAGGGTGTTCGCGCGCTGGACGGCGAGCCGGCAGGAGTCGAGCCGGTTGACCTGGCCCATGCCGATCCCGACGGTGGCCTGGTTCCTCGCCAGCAGGATCGCGTTGGACTTCACCGAGCGGATCGCGCGCCAGGCGAAGTCGAGGTCGGCGAGCATCTGCTCGTCTGCGGCTTCTCCGGAGACCAGCTTCCAGCCCGAGATGGCGTCGCCCTCGGCGTCGACCGCGTCGGAGGCCTGGAGCAGCATGCCGCCGGAGATCTGCTTGTACTCCACCCGATCACGGCGGTGGCCTTCGGGCAGGCGCAGCAGTCGGATGTTCTTCTTCTTGGTCAGGATCGCGAGCGCCTCCTCCTCGAAGGCCGGCGCGACGACGACCTCGGTGAAGATCTCCGAGACGGTCTTGGCCATCTCGGCGGTCACGGTGCGGTTCGCCGCGATGACCCCGCCGAAGGCGGAGAGCGGGTCGCAGGCGTGGGCGGTGCGGTGGGCCTCGGCCACGGTGTCCCCGACGGCCACGCCGCAGGGGTTGGCGTGCTTGATGATCGCGACGGCGGGCTGGGCGAAGTCGAAGGCGGTGCGCACCGCGGCGTCGGCGTCGACGTAGTTGTTGTAGCTCATCGCCTTGCCGTGCAGGGTCTCGGCCTGGGCGAGGCCGGGGCGTGCGCTGGAGTCGGCGTAGAGCGCCGCGGGCTGGTGCGCGTTCTCGCCGTAGCGCAGGGTGTCCAGACGCTGCAGCGCGAGCCCGGCGTAGGGCGGGAAGTTCAGCTTCTTCTCGTTGCGGTTCAGCGGCGAGGCGGGAACGGAGGAGGCGTCGAAGTCGTCGTCGAACTGCTGGGAGGTCCATCGCGCGACGGCGGTGTCATACGCGGCGGTGTGCGCGAAGGCCAGGGCTGCCAGGCGCTGCCGGGCGGAGAGCGTGAAGCCTCCGGCCGAGGCTGCGGAGATGATGTCGTGGTAGCGCAGCGGGTCCACCACCACGGCCACGGAGGCGTGGTTCTTGGCGGCGGCGCGGACCATCGAGGGGCCGCCGATGTCGATCTGCTCGACGATCGCGTCCTCGGCCGCCCCGGAGGCGACGGTGTCGGCGAAGGGGTAGAGGTTCACCACGACCAGGTCGAAGGGCTCGATCTCGAGCTCCTGAAGCTGTGCCCGGTGGTCTTCGCGGCGTCGATCGGCCAGGATGCCGGCGTGCACGCGGGGGTGCAGGGTCTTGACCCGGCCGTCGAGGCATTCGGCGAAGCCGGTGACCTCGGAGACCTCTACGACGGGGATCCCGGCACCGGCGATGCGCTTGGCGGTGGAGCCGGTGGAGACGATCTCGACCCCGGCAGCGTGGAGACCTGTGGCGAGGTCCTCCAGCCCGGTCTTGTCATAGACCGAGATCAGTGCGCGTCGGATCGGCTGGCGGGCCTGGGCGCCGGAGGTGCCCGAGGGTGCAGCCGCGGTGGTGTTCTGCGCTGCGGAATCGCTGACGGTGCTCATGCACACTCCTCTGAGGGGACGACGCTGGGGGGACCTGGACCAGTCTACCGACCCGGTTCAGGACTCAAACTTGTAGCCCAGCCCGCGCACCGTGATCAGGAACTCCGGACGCGAGGGGTCGGGCTCGATCTTCGCCCGGAGCCGCTTGACGTGGACGTCGAGGGTCTTGGTGTCACCGACGTAGTCCGAGCCCCAGACCCGGTCGATGAGCTGACCCCGGGTGAGCACCCGTCCGGCGTTGCGCAGCAGCATCTCCAGGAGCTCGAACTCCTTCAGCGGCAGGCTCAGCGGCGCGCCCTGGACCTCCACGGTGTGGCGTTCGATGTCCATGCTCACCGGACCTGCGGCGACCATCGAACCGTCGTCGACCTCCGTCTCGACCCGGCGGCGCAGCACCGCACGGACCCGGGCGAGCAGCTCCCGGGAGGAGTAGGGCTTGGTGACGTAGTCGTCGGCACCGAGCTCCAGGCCCACGACCTTGTCGATCTCGGAGTCCTTCGCCGTGAGCATGATCACCGGAACATTGGACTGCAGCCGGATCTGACGGCACACCTCGGTGCCGGACTGGCCGGGGAGCATCAGGTCCAGCAGGACGAGGTCGGCACCCTCGCGGGTGAAGATCTCGACGGCGTCGAAGCCGTTCTCCGCGACGACGACGTCGTAGCCCTCCTTCTCGAGGGTGTAGGACAGTGCCTCCGAGAATGAGGGTTCATCCTCGACGAGCAGAATTCTGGTCACGCGTTTCCTCCTTCGCCGGCCCGATGAGGTGCCGGATTCTCTGCACTGTGACGCGAGGCAGAACGATGTATGGCGGTGCGAACGGTTGCTTCGGGCAGATCGGTCATGCCGCGGCCGAGCCCTTCGAGGGTGTCGAGGCTCTCGTCCAGCTCGGGAAGCCGCACCGTGAACGTGGAGCCCCTCCCTTGCTGGGACCACAGCGCGACCTCGCCGCCGTGGTTGGTGATCACGTGCTTCACGATGCTCAGGCCCAGGCCGGTGCCTCCGGTCTGTCGGGACCGGGCGGCGTCGATCCGGTAGAAGCGCTCGAAGATTCGCTCCTGGTCCTCCTTGGCGATGCCGATCCCCTGGTCGGTGATGGTCACCTGGGCGATCCCGTCCCGGCTGGAGAGTCCGATGCCGACCCGGGTGGACTCCGGGGAGTAGCGCACCGCGTTGTCGATCAGATTCCGGAAGGCCATCGCGAGCTGGTCGGCGTCGCCGTGGACCCGGTACGGAAGCGCGCCGCCGATCTTGAGCTCGATCTTCTTCGCCTCCGCCGGCAGCCGGGAGCGGTCCGCGGCGTCGGCGATGACGTCCTCGAGGTCCACCGGGCGGCCGGCATGGACGACGTTCTTGCCCTGCACGCGGGAGAGCTCGATGATGTCCTGGACCAGCGCCGCGAGCCGGCGGGATTCCTTGTGCAGACGCTGGGTGAAGCGACGGACGGCGACGTCGTCGTCGGCTGCGTCCTCGATCGTCTCGGCCAGCAGCGAGATCGCCCCGACCGGGGTCTTCAGCTCGTGGGAGACATTGGCGACGAAGTCGTTGCGCACCGCCTCGATGCGGGAGAACTCGGTGCGGTCATCGGCGAGGACCAGGATGTACTCATCCCCCAGCGGGGCCACGCGCAGGTGCACGACCAGGGAGGTCTCCCCCTGCAGCCCGCGGGCCAGCTCGTGCTCCTGGTCGATGATCACCCCGTCCCCGCGGACTCGGGCGGTGAGCTTCAGGAGCTGCTGGTGGACCACGGTGTGTCCGCGGACCAGGCCGAAGGCGTACGCGGCGGGATTCGCGCGCACCACCCCGTCCACGGTGTCCACGACGATGTAGGCCAGTCCCAGCGAGGCGAGCACCTCGGTGGCGCCGGCGGGCATCGAGGGTTCATCCACATCGATGCCGGCGCCGCGCTGCTTCTCACTGACACGGAAGGCATACATGCCGACGACGCCCAGTGCCAGGCCGACGACGCCGGACAGTGCGGCGATGAGCAGGGGATCCACGTCCTACAGCTTATGCCCGCCTCCCGGTGGGCGGCGCCATAAGCCCGGAGCGACGCCCAGGGTTCAACCAGCGTTCACCTTCGCGTCGACTGCTGACTTCGGTTGCGTTCATGTGCACCAGCAAGGATTCAATGTCGGGATACTCCACGGCGGGAAAGGAACGCAAACACGTGCGAAAGCTCTTTCAGGCAGACCTCATCAACCTTGGTGAGCAGCTGATCCAGATCACAACATTGGTCCACACGGCGATGGAGAAGGCCTACACCGCCTTCGACACCACCGATCTTCAGCTGGCGGAGGAGGTCATCGCCGCCGACGCCAAGATCGACCGGCTGCAGGTGGAGCTCGACGAGAAGGCCATCGAGCTGCTCGCGCTGCAGGGCCCTGTGGCCTCCGACCTGCGGATGATCGTGGGCGCGCTGCGGATGAGCACCTCGCTGGAGCGGATGGGCGACCTCGCCCGGCACATCGCCCAGCTGGCGCGGCTGCGCTACCCGGATCGGGTGGCACCGGACTCGCTGCACTCGGTGTTCGGGAAGATGGCGAAGCTCACCACCGAGATCTCCTCCCGACTGATCACCCTGCTGGAGACCCGCGAGCTGCACCTCGTCGCGGAGATCCATGCGCTGAACGAACAGCTCAATGACCTCCACGCCTCGGTGTTCACCATCGTCGCCGCCGATGACTGGCAGCAGAGCGCGGCCACCAGCGTGGACTCCACCCTGGTGAGCCGGTTCTTCGAGCGCTTCGGCGACCACGGGGTCTCGGTCGCGAACAAGGTCGACTACCTGGTCACCGGCGCCTGGGACTCCCGCGAGCACTGAGCCTTCCGGCTCCGCGCGCCGGATCCATCGGTCTCGGGGCGATTCCGCGCCCGTTCTGGCCCCACCACACGGCTGACTGATCGATCTCGGCGCGCCGAGTTCACCGGTTGGGCACTTTGCGGCGATATCGTCCCGCTCGCGGGTCACTATTCCACCGCAAACCGCCCCATGGATGGCCGGGGAACGCGCAGTACCCATGAAAAAGCCCCTCAGACGTCACCTGATGTCTGAGGGGCTTTCTGGTCGTTCAGGTTATTTCTTGCCCTGGTTCGCGACGGCCTTGATCGCGTCCTTCGCGGCCTCAGGATCCAGGTAGGTGCCGCCGGGGTTCAGCGGCTTGAGATCCTCGCCCAGCTGGTAGTGCAGCGGGATGCCTGTCGGGATGTTCAGCCCGGCGATGTCCTCGTCGGAGATGCCGTCGAGGTACTTCACCAGCGCGCGCAGCGAATTGCCGTGGGCTGCGAGCAGCACGGTCTTGTTCTCGCGCAGATCCGGCACCACCGCGGACTCCCAGTAGGGCAGCATCCGGTCCACGACGTCCTTGAGGCACTCGGTGCGCGGCGCGGAGTCGCCGAGATCGGCGTAGCGCGGATCCCCCATCTGGGAGAACTCGTCGTCGGCGGCGATCTCCGGCGGCGGCGTGTCGTAGGAGCGGCGCCACATCATGAACTGCTCTTCGCCGTACTGCGCCAGCGTCTCGGCCTTGTCCTTGCCCTGGAGCGCGCCGTAGTGGCGCTCGTTGAGCCGCCAGTCGCGCTTGACCGGGATCCAGAGCCGGTCAGCGGTCTCCAGCGCCAGGTGCGAGGTGGTGATCGCGCGCTGCAGCAGCGAGGTGTGGACCACGTCGGGAAGCAGCTGGTGCTCCTTGAGGAGCTCACCGCCGCGTGCGGCCTCTTCGCGGCCCAGCGGGGTCAGTGGCACATCCACCCAGCCGGTGAAGAGGTTCTTCTCGTTCCAGTCGCTCTGCCCGTGGCGGAGCAGGATCAGGTCATAGGCCATAGGAGTGTGTCTCCCTTTCGGAGTCGAACGTGGAAATCAGCACGGGAGTGCGGTCAGCGGCGCCGGTTGAGGCGACCGATGACAAGGTCAGTCGGAGACTTCGGGGTTCACATCGGTGAGGTAGACCATCGCCATGCAGGCCGCGGCCACCGGGAAGATCAGGCCGAAGGGACCGGCTCCGGCAGCCCCGAGCAGGGCCAGAACGACGGCGCCGCCGGTCATGCCGAGCCAGAAGCCCTTGGTCCGCTTGAAGGCGATGTCGAAGCGCTGCGCGTTCTTGGGGATGCACTTGACCAGCGCGACGATGGCCAGCCCGAGGCAGACCAGGGCGAAGGCGAGGTGCATCCAGGCTTCGGTCTGCAGGACGAAGATCCAGATGTCAGAGAGGGGTGACTGCATACCCCGATGTTATCGGATGGGCTCCCCGGTTGCGGCAGTGCGCAACGCATTGAGCAGATCTGCGAAGAGATCTTCGACATCCTCGATGCCCACCGAGAGCCGGATCAGCCCGTCCGGGACCGAGGAGGGTTCACCCGGATGACGACGACGGCGCTCGGCCAGCGACTCCACGCCGCCCAGGCTGGTGGCCGGGGTCCAGAGCGCCAGCGCGCTGAGCACGGCGTCGGCAACCTCGGCCTCGGAGCGCCTGCTCGTGATCCGCTCGCCCGCATCGGGGTCACCGGACTGCTCGGCAGCACCGGGCTGGTCGGCGTCGACCTCGATGGTCAGGATCGCGCCGAAGCCGCCGAGCTGATCGGCGGCACGCTGGTGCTGGGGGTGCGAGGTCAGGCCGGGGTAGTTGACCTTGCGCAGCGGCAGCCCGGCGTCCCGGCTGAGCTCGTCCAGCCGCCGGGCCAGCTCGCCGGCGCTTGATTCCGAGGCGTCCAGGCGCAGCGCGAGGGTGCGCACGCCGCGCAGGGCGAGGAAGACCTCCATCGGACCCGGGATCGCACCGTGCAGGGTGCGATGGGTGTGCAGGCGCGTGTGGAGCTCGGGGTCGGCGGTGATCGCGGCGCCCATGATGAGGTCGGAGTGTCCGGAGAGGAACTTGGTGACCGAATGGACCACCACATCGGCGCCCTGGACGAGCGGGCGCTGGCGCAGCGGGGTCGCGAAGGTGTTGTCCACCGCGGTGAGCACTCCACGCTTCTTCGCCGCGGCCAGCAGCGCGGGGAGATCCGCGATCTCCAGCATCGGGTTCGTCGGAGACTCGACCCAGAGCATCACCTGCGCGTCCTGGGCGCTGGCCAGGGTGGAGACGTCATGCAAGGTGCTCAGCACCTGCTCGGTGTCGGCGATGTCCACCCGGTGCAGCGTGAGCAGACCCTGGTCCGCCATCTGCTGAGCCAGCGAGGAGAAGCCCATATAGCTGTGCCGCGGCATGATCAGGTGGCTTCCGGGAGCCAGCAGGTGCACGACGGCGGAGATGGCGGCCATCCCGGAGGAGAACAGCAGTCCGGGCAGGACCTGAACCGGATGTTCCTCCTCCGTGGTGACCAGGCCCTGCGACTGGTGGCTGGTCCGGGTGCCGGCCTCGAGCTGGGCCAGCAGCTCCTCCAGCGGCGACCAGGAGGGCATGCCCTCGCGGGCGTAGTCCATGGCGGCGTGGACGCCGGGCCGGTAGGAATACGTGGAGGTGAAGTCCACCGGCATGTTGACGGGCTGGTTCGGACCGTGGGCGCCGCGGCCCGCGCTGACCACAAAGGTGCGTTCGTGCTGGTTCACACCGTTACCGTACCTCAGCAGGTCTCGGGGATCAGGTCAGCCGCATGTGACTGACCTGATCCCTGGTGGAAGTCCGTGTCACGTCCGTGTCACCGGGCCTGGGTAGGCTGGGTCCGTGACCCAACTCAGACGCGGAGGATTCGTCGCCTTCGAAGGCGGCGACGGCGCCGGCAAGACCACTCAGCTGGACCTGCTCGAGTCCTGGTTCAAGGATCAGGCAGTGCCCTACGAGCGCACCCGTGAGCCCGGAGGCACCGCGATCGGCGAGCGCATCCGCTCCCTGGTGCTCGAACACGACCAGGGCGAGGTCGACCCCCGCACCGAGGCGCTGCTCTTCGCCGCCTCCCGCGCCGCCCATGTGGTCCAGCGGATCGAGCCTGCGCTGGCCGCCGGCCGCTTCATCCTCTGCGACCGCTATGTCGACTCCTCGGTGGCCTACCAGGGCGTGGGCCGCGAGCTCGGGACCGAGGCGGTCGCTGAGATCAATGCCTTCGCCACCGGCGGACTTCAGCCCGATCTCACCGTGGTGCTGGACATCGACCCGGCCGCCGCCAGGGCTCGCCGCGAGGGCCGGGCGGGCCTCTCGGACCGGATCGAGTCCGCCGAGGAGGCCTTCCACGACCGGCTGCGCCATGCGTTCCTCGCCCGCGCGGCCGCCGCCCCCGAACGCTACCTGTTGCTCGACGCCTCCGGATCCGCCCACCAGCTCCAGGCCGCGATCCGCACCCGGGTCCGGGAGCTGCTGAGCCAGGAGCTGCTGAACTCATGAGTGTCTTCACCGAGCTGGTCGGGCAGGACGCCGTCGTCGAACAGCTGCGTCAGGCAGCAGGGTCGGGCACCCCGGCCCATGCGTGGCTGTTCACCGGTCCCCCGGGGTCGGGCCGCTCCAACGCCGCGCGAGCCTTCGCCGCCGCGCTGAACTGCGAGCAGGAAGAACCTGCCGCCCGCGGCTGCGGCGAATGCCGGACCTGCCGGCTGGTCGCCGCTGAGAGCCACCCCTCGGTGAAGCTGGTCTCCACCGAGAACGTGACCTACAAGATCGACGACGTCCGCGAACTGATCACCACCGCGCAGGAGAAGCCTCAGGGTGCCCGCTGGCGGGTGATCGTGGTCGAGGATGCGGACCGGATGACCGAGCGGGCCACCAACGTGCTGCTCAAGGCCATCGAGGAGCCGCCGCCGCATACGCTCTGGGTGCTCTGCGCCCCGAGTCCGGCGGACGTGCTGGTCACCATCCGCTCGCGCTGCCGGTTGGTGAGCCTGCGGATTCCGCCCACTGCTGCGGTCGCGCAGCTGCTGATCACCCGGGACGGGTTGAACGAACAGCAGGCCCAGTTCGCAGCGCGGGTCTCGCAGAACCACATCGGCGTCGCGCGCCGGCTCGCCCGGGACCCGGAGGCGCGCCGTCGTCGCGAGCAAGTGGTCACCCTCCCGCTGCGGCTGACCTCCTCCTCGGCCGCGATCAAGGCCGCGGGCTCGCTGGTGGAGATGACCCAGGCCGATGCCGCCAGCACCGCTGAGGCACGGCTGGAAGCTGAGCAGGCCTCGCTGCGCCGGTCGCTGGGGCTCGAGGCCGAGGAGAAGATCCCGCCGAAGCTGCGCAGTCAGTTCAAGAAGCTCGAAGAGGAGAACACCCGGCGAGCCAAGCGCGCCGTCGCCGATTCCCTGGACCGGGCGCTGATCGACCTCACCGCGGTCTTCCGCGATGTGCTCAGCCTGAAGCTCGGTACCGGCGCAGAGCTGATCAACGAACATCTGCGCGAAGAGCTGCACCGGTACGCGGAATCGCTCAGCGCCGAACAGACCCTGGCCGGGCTGGACGCGATCAACGCCGCCCGGACCCGGATCACCCAGAACGTCCCTCCCCTGCTGGCGATGGAGGCCCTGATGATGCAGTTCCTACCCGGGAGGTCCCGTGCCTGAGAATCTCGTCCGTCCCCGCAGGCTCCGGCTGGTCAGCCTGGCCGCCGCTGCCGCGCTGCTGCTCTCGGGCTGTGTGAACTCGGGAGGGGATGACGACTCCGGTGCGGAGGCCACCCCCGGGACACAGGGCGCCGAAGCGGAGCCGGTGACCGCCACCTCGGTCCCGACCGAGGAGCTTCCCGGCGCAGCCGAGGACTACACCGAGTACTACGAGCAGGACCTCGAGTGGACCTCCTGCGAGGAGACCATGTTGTGCGCCGAGGTCACGGTGCCCATGGACTGGGCCGAGCCCGGGGCGCAGGATGATCTCGAGATCCAGATCATCAGCTCCGACTCCGGCGGGGACGACGCCGAGTATCTGCTCACCAACCCGGGCGGTCCCGGCTCCTCCGGCTACGACGCCGTGGCGGACACGCTGTCGATCGCGTTCAGCGAAGAGCTCGCCGAGCAGTACAACATCATCGGCTTCGACCCGCGCGGGGTGCACCGATCGGCGCCGGTGACCTGTCTGGACGACGCCGAGATGGACGAGTACCGCGAGGAGGTCTCCGAGGAGCAGCCCGACACCGAGGCGGCCTACTCAGAGGCCCGCGAGTCGGCTGCGGAGCTGGTGGCACAGTGTGAGTCCGAGAGCGGTGCCCTGCTGGGTCATGTGGACACCCTCTCGGTGGTCCGCGACATGGACGTGATCCGGGCAGTGCTGGATCAGGATGAGCTGAACTACCTGGGCTTCTCCTATGGCACCAAGCTGGGGATGACCTACGCCCAGCACTACGGCCCTCGGGTGGGACGCTTCGTCCTGGACGGGATGCTCGACGTCTCCATCGACGCTCATGAGCTGAACAAGGGCCAGGCCGTCGGTTTCGAAGAAGCGCTGGGGAACTACGCGCAGTGGTGCGTCGAGCAGGAGACCTGCCCCGCCGGAGACAGCGTTGATGAGGTCGTCGAGAGCGTGCAGGACCTCTTCGCCGCAGTGGAGGAGAACCCGGTGCAGGGCCCAGACGGACGGACCATCAACGTCTCCACCCTGGTGAGTGGATTCATCACCCCGATGTACAGCCGCGCAAGCTGGCCGCTGCTCTCCGAGGCGCTGACCATGGCTCTGGTGCAGCGGGACTTCACGATGTTCCAGTCCTTCGCGGACCTGCAGTCCGGGCGCGGTCCCGACGGCAGCTACGACTGGATCAGCAGCTTCGCGTTCACCGCCGTGATGTGCCTGGACTATCCGATGCCGCAGGACCCGGATCAGATCGAGGCAGAGTTCGAAGAGGTCTCCGAGGAGGCCCCGACCTTCGGGCCCTACCTCGGTCACCGTGCCGTGGTCTGCGAGGAATGGCCCTACGAGAACGTGTCCGAACCCTGGGATGCAGAGCTCGGCGAGGTCGATGAGCTACTGATGATCGGCACCACCGGTGACCCGGCCACCCCGGTGGAGTGGGCGGAGAACATGCACGAACAGGTGCCGCAGTCCTCCCTGATCATCCGCGAGGGAGAGGGGCATCTCGCCTACGGCACCGGCAACGCCTGCGTGGATGAGGCAGTGGATGGCTACCTCCTCGACGGGGACCTGGATGAGGGGCGCACGGACTGCTGAGGGTTCTTCTACCGCTTGTAGAAAAGCGCGAGTAGACTCTGACTACCGGTGACGACGACGTCCATGCGGCCTATCCGACTCATCGGCACCATTCAGCTGATCTGCGTTAGGACACTGCCATGAACAAAGAAGTTCCTGTCACACCCGCTGCGACGTCGCACGACTCCGCCCAGACCCACGATGCTCACACTTCGACTGCCGCGAAGCCCGCTGCTTCCGGTGAACAGGCCCGGGCGCCGCGGCCCCTGGGCGTCCTCGTCGGCTTCGACGGTTCGGCCAATGCCACCTCCGCCCTGCGCTGGGCCGCGAGAGAAGCACACTTCCGGGGCCTCCCGCTGACGGTGATGAGCTCGTACACCATTCCCCCGGCGGTGAGCGGGTACCTGGAGAGCTTCCCGGACTCCGGCGGCCAGACCCTGGCCAGGCAGGCGACGGAGAAGACCCTGAACCTGGCGCGGGAACAGCTGGCGGGACATGCCGGTGAGGTCACCTACCGGTTGGAGCACGGCGACGCCTCCGGGGTGATGGTCAACCTCTCAGGCTCCGCGGAACTCTGTGTCGTGGGAAGCCGCGGTCGCGGCGGGTTCAAGGGACGCATCCTGGGGTCCGTCGCGGCGGCGCTTCCCTCACACGCCCACTCCCCCACCGTGGTGGTCCCGCATACTCAGGAGTCCAGCGTGGGCGAGGGGGCCGACGCGATCAGCACCGCAGATACCCGCCCCGTGGTGGTCGGCATCGACGGCTCCGCGCACTCCCGCAAGGCCGCGGTGGAGGCCGCTCGGACGGCGATCAGCCACGGCACCCGGCTGCAGCTGATCATGGCGCTGCCCCCGCTGACGACGGCGGCCATGTGGTACCCGGAACTGGCCGCCAGGGAGCAGGCGATCGTGCAGACCCGGGTCGACGACCTGAACGGGGATCTCGACGTCGAGATCGGATGGGTCCAGGCGCAATTCCCGGAGCTCTCCGTATCGGGCTCGGTGGAGGAGGGTTACCCGGTCAATATCCTGCAGGAGATGGGCAGCACGGTGCAGCTGACCGTGGTCGGCACCAGAGGTCACGGCGGGGTGCGCAGCGCTCTGTTGGGCTCGGTCTCCCGCGAGCTGCTGCATCATGCGACCGCTCCGGTGATGGTGGTCCCGGCTCACGACTGAGCGAGCTTTGACCGCGGTGAGGTGCACCAGTAAAGTGAACTCTCGTGCGCCTCACCGCAGCGTCACGCCGCCTTAGCTCAGTCGGTAGAGCGATTCACTCGTAATGAATAGGTCGCCGGTTCGATTCCGGCAGGCGGCTCCAAGAAAGCTCCTGACATGGAGGTTTGCGGGAATTTCTAGATTGAAAGCTCCCATAAAATCCCCGAATACGGTCTAGACTACGGTCTAGCGGCAAAGAAACCGTACGCGAACAGGATGCCCCCGCGGGCGTGAGCCTCGCACTCAGATCACTGGGGCTACACCCCCGCAAGCAAGGACATAATCCAGTTATCTCGCTGTCCTAAGCAGCGTTTCGGCGCGGAACTCAACTAGCGCAGCTTCACTCACGTGGACGAACAACGATTTAGCAGTTCCTCCCACAGGTTCCCCACCCTCCCAGGGGCGCCTTGTGATCTCACGACGCTTTTGCACCGTTCTTGCGCCTCTGGAGATTATTGGCCACAAAGACAGCCATGCAACTTCAGCCCCCAGGAACAACCTGAAGCTCCGCCAATGCCTGACTCCACCGGCCAGTAAGCCAGGGCAGCGCTGAACAGTACCAATTTCCGGGACACATGAACGCCTCATCGTTCTCCCTGGGGGTTGCGTGCCGGGCGAGTTGTCGCCGGGGTGGTCATAGTATTCTCGATGCATTCCTGGTCCGGCATGACCACCGGTCTGCCGCTGAAGCTCACTGGACCACCGGTCGAGATCTCCAGAGCTCACGCTCCAGGGCTCGCGAATAGCCCACGGCGCCAGGCTTCGGCCTCAACTGGGTCCCTTTCCTCGCTCGTCCAGGCGGGAAAGCCTGTTCACGCGAGAGTCGCGCTCAACGACGCATCGTCCGATCTATCAAGTGGGCGCCGGGCTCGAGGCGGTCCGAAGTGGCGCGCATCGGCGTCATAGCCCAAGCTCCCCATGCGCATGTTCAAGTCCTCCTATGGACAAGTTCGGGAATCTATGGGAATATACCGCCAGCCTGAAAAATACAAGGGTTGGGGGTCTCTGGACGACAGTCCAGTGATTCTGACGAAGAGACGCGCACCTCCCGGTGCACGTGCGCCAGGGCATCCGCTAATGGGATCGGCGCTTCGGTCTCCCGTAAGTTTCAAACTTGCGAGGATACCCATGCCCACTGCCGTCACCCTGAAGCCAGGTTCACTCTCCGCCAAGCGCGCTGCTGAGTATCTTGACGTCGCCGAACAGACCCTCGCCAAGTGGCGCTGCCATGGCGAGGGGCCCCCTTTCGTCAAGATCAATTCTAAGATCCTGTACAGGGTTGAATCCCTGGAGAAGTATCTTCGGGATCACGAGCAACCCGCTTCTCGTCGAGCTACGCGATGACCCGCGTCTTCCACGCGACGGATCACGTCGCAGCGGGCCCGTGGATCTCCCCACTGGGTGCCATCAGCTGGATAGGCACTGACGACCCATCACCGCGTAACCCCCCGCCGGGTACTCAAAAACCCCGTAAACAAAGGGAAGCAGGCATACTCCGGCGCGGTGTACCCAGTAACCCTCCCCCTCGAATCCTGCCAACCTGCGGGGCAATACTGGTTATTGATGTGCTCAACTGTGCTTTTGGACAGGATGTCAGCTGGGCTGTACCTACGGTTCCCTTTTGGCAGTGCGCATGCGCGCGCCCGACCGCCGGATCTTTCCTTGAGGGACAGGTCCCGTTTCAGTTGTGCTCAACTGTGCTCGACTACGGACGTCAACAACCAATCTGCATCGACACTTCCGCGCATTTCCGGCTTCTACGGAGCCACCAACAGGCTCGACGGTCTGCAAACCGTGATCCACCTCCAAGTGTGCCCAAGTGTGCTCGCGCGGTTGAGCCCGCCGACCCCAGATACTCCCCCACTGAACCAAAAACCCTGCCATGCGTCGATGCGCATGCTGAAGAAAGGTGAGCAATGATGAGCTCGAACAACAACACCGCCCGGAAGGCTGGAACTCAGAGGTTCCGCATGATGAAGTTCACCACGCGGTTGATCCACCCCGAGACGGGTGCAGCTCTGTTGAACCTCGACGAGTTCGAGCATGGCCTGGACCAGCACAAGTCGATCAAAGAGTACGCCTGGGTCCTTCAGGACAAGGATCGCCATCTGGACAAGACCCCCGTGGCAACACACGTTCAGGGCGCACTCCGTCTCCAGGACGGACGCACCCTGCAGCAGGTCTCCTCCTGGATCGGAATCGCCGAACGCCTCGTGATCCCCCTCAAGGGCCGCGGAGCCTTCCCCACCTATCTGCGGTACCTGACTCACGAGGCTCCGAGTGAACAGGCCAAGGGCAAGCATCGCTACGACGATTCAGAGGTCAAGGCGAACTTCGACTGGCGCGCGGTGATCGACGCACACTTCGCCCGATCTCGGGAACAGCCCACTGACACCCTGTCGCAGGTCATGCTTGATCTGCTCAACGGGCGAATGTCACTGGCCCAAGTCCGAGAACGGTATCCGCTGATCTATGCGAATCACCATCCCAAGCTTAGAAAGCTTGAGGCCGACTGGCGGGAGACGGCGCGGTTTCTGGCCATCGCCCTCAACTACGAGGATGAAAGGGGGAACCTGGACCTCAACCGAATCGCGGACCTCAAGAGCCTCGCAGATCAGCTCGGCTTCCAAGGCACTCTGGAGGAGCAGTGCCGGCACGCGGCTAAGGTCCAGGCCGACACGGCCGCCACCGCGAGGGTCTGACCGATCCGGGACTGTAACGGGCACCTACCCGTTTCTGGCGCTCACACCATAGAGGCCCACCCTGGGCCTCTATGGTGTGAGCGCTACCAGGCATTGCCTGCCGATTTGGCAAGCATGCCGATCACTTACGAGAAGATCAGGAGCAACACCGTGATGAACGACCATGAGATCAGGGCCTACGGTCCCAACTACGACACTGACCACCTAGCAGTGGACCTCGACAAGAAGGTCCGCTCCATCGGTGGGGCCACAATCGTGGTCTTCGGTGAGGATCCTGCGCTGCGGGCCATGCAGTCGCGCGCACTGACGGATTCGCTGGGCCTGAAGCTCACGAAGAACCGAATTAAGGCCGAGGATCAGCACGACCCCGCCAATGGCGTGACGGTCGCATTGCACTGCGCTGATCCCACGGTGACCTCTGATGCCCTGGTGCGCGAGTGGGTCCTGAACCCCGAGTTCATGGGCCCTCGCATCTTGATCGTCGAGGTCGCGGAGAACTCCGAGCTCGCGGTCTCCGCACTGGGTGCCTGCGCGCTCTTCGTGAAGGTGGACAGCTTTAACATCCCGCCGGCAGGTATGGGCAGCAGTACCACGGTGGACAGCGGCACCGCTGACTACGATGATCCGAACCTCTGCCCAGGATTCACCAGCATGAGGAACTACTCGTCGTTGATGACGGAACTGGCCATTGTTGAGGAATTTTGACCCACGGGGGTGATGGTCTCGTGTCTTGTAAGCACCTGGAGATCTCCGCCGAATTCAGTTGCGCCGATCTGCCGAAGTCTGCGGTCGGGTCCACAACGATGTGGCGAGAATGGCTCACCGGTGTCATCTCCGAGGTACACGCCGCGCCTCACGGCCGGTACGGTGTGCGACGAGTCCACGCCGAACTCGCCACGGGCGAGGCATCACTGTCGGTGACCAGCGGATAGAACTCCTGATGCGCCGGGCTGGACTCAGAGGATTGACTGGGCGACGTAAACGGAGGCGGATCCTGCATGATGAAATCGCCACAGATCTGGTCCAACGTTGTTTCGCTCGTCAGGAGCCGAACCGGTTGTGGGTCACTGATCTCACGGCGCATCGGACGCGCGAAGGGAAGCTCTTCTGCTGCGTCGCCCTCGACACGTTCTCCCGCTGAGTCGTGGGCTGGTAGATCAATTCCTCACCCACGGCGGCACTGACCACCAATGCGCTGGGTATGGCTATCGATACCCGGCTCGGCGCGAGTCCTGCACCGGGCACCATCATCCACTCTGACTAAGTTGTGCAATGTGGTTCCTGGGCGTTCACCAGCCGGGCCAAGGCCGCTGGACTGCTTCCCTCGATAGGCTCGGTCGGAGACTGGCCCGACAACTCGATGATCGAAGTATTCTGGTCAAGGATGCAGGTCGAACTTCTGGATACCCGAATCTGGAACACGCGGGTGGAACTGGCCAACGCAATCTTCGAGTACCTCGAAATCTGACACAAACGTCAACGTCGTCACGGCCAGCTCGGGTGCATCACGCCGATAGAATATGAACGCAATCGGATCATCACCGCGGCATGAGAACCAAGAAATCCTGACGCCACCAAACCCGGGACAGACCAGAGTCTCCATCAATCCCAGGGCAGTCCAAACTCTGATCTCCCCAATAACGCCACATGACAAGATGGAGCTCAAAAGCAATTTAAGGGGTCGTCGTGACGATTGGCGAAAAGACGCGAAAAATCCTGTGGGGTGTTTCCGGCAACCAGTGTGCGTACCCAGGATGCGAAGAACCGCTGACGCGCGATATAGACGACGTCGGAGGCTCATCCGAGCCCGATTTGCGCGGACAGGAAGCCCACATCCGATCCCGCACCCCGAATGGTCCCCGCTACGATCCTGACTACCCTGTCGAGAAGATCGATAAGGCTGAGAACCTGCTCCTTCTTTGTCCCAACCACCACGGTGACGTCGACGCCAACAAGGGCGGCGGTTACAAAGTCAAGGAGTTGGAGCGCATCAAGAAGGCCCATGAACGGCATCAAGGCCGTCTCCGCAACGTGGCGGATGCGGTTAATGGCTACCTAAGCGCAAGCTACGCCAAGGAACAGGCGTTGAAGTTCAACCAGGTGGACCTACACACTCCAACTGTCGAAGCGACCTTTGTAGATGTCCTGGTTGGTGTACGACCTTCATCAGAGTTGTCGTCGCTCTTCGAGGCTATTCAAAGCGACGCTCCAGGCGATCAGGAAGCCCTCGACGACCCTGAAGGCGACCTCTCCATCGGCGGCGCCCAGCTACTTCTGAATCCTCGATGGGCGGGCAATGCCATCCTTTCAGGCGGACCTGGTCAAGGTAAATCCACTCTCCTGCAGTACGTTTGTCAGTTCTACAGGGCGAAACGCCTTGGTAAAGACGCCTATGGGGCATTGGATAAATCACTGGCACGGTATAGTGCGGTAGCCCGTGTTCCTATCAAAGTTGATTTGAAAAAGTACGCTCAGTGGGCACTCCAAGAGTCTGAACGGACCGCGCCCAGCAGCTCCCATGAGTCATCGCCAAACCCAGAGGACAGGCCACTGGCTCCACTGGAGCTATACCTACTGAATCAAGTTCAAGAGGGTGTTGGTCCGCTGCGTTCATTCGACAGGAACGACTTCGTCGCCCTCCTGTCGACCTATCCATTGCTTCTTGCACTAGATGGTTTGGACGAGGTGGCCAATGTCGGCGTCCGCAATGAAGTAGTGGAAGCAATTAGGGATTTTTCCGCGCGTGTGACACTCGATGCTGCCGACATCTCGATCCTCGTAGCAACTCGTCCAGGTGGATCGCTTGGGATGCTCACCGGTGATGCGGGTTTCTCCCGCGTACGGCTGAAGAAACTAACCCAGGGGCTTCGCATGCAGTACCTGGATAGCTGGGTGCGGTTCTCGAGTTTGGATATGGAGGAGGCAAATCGACTTCGCGAGATCTTCAACGAGAGCGCGAATATCCCTCACATCCGGGAACTTGCCTCATACCCGATGCAACTTGCGATCCTTTTCCACTTGCTTCATCGGAAACAACTGCTTCCCCAGAAGCGAGCTGAGCTTTATCGCGAGTATCTCGGAGTTTTTCTGGACCGCGAACAAGCCGAACGCAAGGAGCGGCTTCTTGAGAGGTACCGCCCGCTGATGATTTCAACCCATGCGTACTTAGCTTGGCATTTGCATAGCCAGACCGAGCAGGGAAGGTCTACCGGTGCCATCAGGAAAGAGGACCTCAAAACCCTGCTAGGGCGCCATCTCGCCGGGCGCCAAGAAGACGCACAGCTTGTGGAAGAGTTCTATTCTGCGATCACCACCCGAGTGCTCTGTTTGATTGAGCGCGAGGAAGGCTTCCTAGAGTTTGAGGTCCAATCCCTTCAGGAGTACTTTGCTGCCGAGCACCTATTCGAGAACCTACCTGCCAAGGGGCCGGCCTCAAAAGATCAGGGGCTCAAGGCAATGCTTGAGCGTCCGTACTGGGGCAACGTCGCGCGATTCTTTATTGGAAGGTTCACCACGGGGGAGGTACGCGGACTCAGAGACATCTTTGAGGAAGTCGATATCAAACTCGCTCCACATCCGATGACGCGATCGATAGGCCTGCTCACCCTCGCGGACCGCAACTTTGATGACCTAAGGGACCACTCTGTAGAGAAAGTCGTTGAGTTCATACTTGACGGCCCGGGCCTTCTATACGGGGAAGAAGGAGTCTTTGAGACAGCCGGTGATCGGATGGAGTTCGGAGAGCGTGCGGGTAAGGCTCAGGCAGTTTCGTACCTCAAACGCCGGTTGACCGACCAACCCAACGACCCATTACACGAGACCGCCGCCAGTGTCCTTCGCCGGCACGAGGACCGAGAGGCTCTCCACGACTGGTGGTGGGAGAACTTTGAAACAGGGCGCCGTTGGATTGAGGTTGGCGCAGGGCTAGGAGCGTTCCGTGGCCTCAAGGACGCGGAAGCTGATCGCTTGGCGCAAAGCTTAGAATCCATGTCCCCAGGAAGAGATTCCGTAGCGACGCTTCTCCATCGAGGAGGATACGACGGTGAACACGACGTAGTCGTCAAAGTGCTTGCATCAAGCTTTAATGACGGCGACATCTCCCTGCCTGATGCCTTCACCGGCGGTACTGCGCTGAGTCAGATTCTTGGGTGGGCCCGTGCCGCAACCCTCTGCGGCGAGAAACCCCTCGCTGGCGACAGGGAAGATAGCTGGACCTGGAGTTCATCGCGGCAACTGAACGCCTTAGGCAAGACCGCTCGCGAGCTCGCAGACGTCGATGTCGGTTCTACTAGTGTCAACGAATGGGCAAAGTGGATTCAGGCCTCCTTCGATGCCTGGGGCGAGGGTTGGGTTGTTCACCTTGCTGTGGCCAATGTCCCCCCATGTGTGAGCCTGGACAGCCTAGCCATAAAGTACGCTGCTGAATCCCCTCTGCGTGACTTGGCTCGACTCGAGAGTGAGCGGCGCAACTACGTTAAGGACCCAGGTTGGTGGAAGATCCATTTGGACTCTTCCCCAGACGACCTCCAGAAGCGATGGCGTCTCCTCCGACTCTTGTCGCTTTCCCAATCGGAGGTACTGGCAGAACTGGCGGAACAAACCAACATGATCGTTTCCACGACGACGCCGAGAGATTATCGGAGGCTAGAAGCCGGACTGCAGGCTGCTGCGCACGCGGGCTCGAGGAAGGTGGAACTGAAGGCATCGCTGAGGCAGAACAAGAACCGATGGTCCCCGCCTGTGCTGTGGTTGCTCCAATATGTTGCAAATGAGAGTACCGCCGATGCAATCGCGACCCTCGTCTCAGAGAAGCTACCCGACATACTCGCTGCTGGCCCACGCGATGGAAACCCTGTAGTCAATTTCTCGAAGCCCAGGTCCAAAAAAATCGCCGTAGAATCTCTTGCCGGAACTGCGGGAGCCTTTCCGAAGGTTCGTTTCGATGTGGGACAACTCAAGAACGTGAAGTCCAAAGCCCGAGAAATTCTGACTGAGCCGTATGGTTGGCCGCGAGACATCCTTCAAATGGCGCTGGAGCACCACACAGAGACTCTGGAGAAGAAGAGGTCTCCGCTTGAGGAAGTTGCCTCCAGGGACGACTGGTTCCAGCAAGAGAGTTGACCGCATGACGAGGAAGTCCTTCGTCGTAGCTTTCGGCGAAACCTAGGACGCGCAGCCGGCGCTCTTGTGAAGGGCGAACAGACTTGACAGGAATGCCCGCTGTCCGGCGGCGGCGCAGAACCCGAGCCTCGCTGACAGCGGGAACATTCTGGTATCGCCGGGGGCATCGCGGAGGAGTCAATCTTCCGCGGGGATGGTGAACACGGCCATCCCGCCCAGGAGTGTTCGAATGTCCTCCGGACATGTACCCGGTCTCGAGGAACTCACGCACATAGTCGGGTGCCGTGGTGCGCAGTCCTTGCAACACGTGCGGAAAGTAGGGGACGGCGAAGTGTCCTCGGTCGTCGGGGACTTCAGGGAAGACCGCGTCAGCGCCCGCTACCATCGCTTCTTCGGTTGCAACAGAGAACATTCCCCGGCATGCGTTGCGGATTTGATCCACGATGGTCTTCGCGATTTGTCGTGAGCCTGCTTGCGGCTCGCTCAGGAACCGCACGAACTCGTCAGACGCGTTCGCGAAATCGGGAGACCAATAAGTCCCGGGATCCGTGTCCGGGTTTACCAAATTCTCGAGGGAAACGTGGTATTCGAGAGCGATGTCCGTTGAGTCATACTCGTCCGCGCCACGCCTGGCCAGTATCGAAGGGACGGCGGACAGAGTCGACTTCCGGCATTCTTCACACTCAGGAGTGTGGGTTCTTGCGCGACAGAACGCGCTCTCACGGTAGTTGCTCGTCCCGAGCCACAGCGCATACAGGGGAACGACGTTGAAATAGTCGCCCAGAAACTCTAAGTCACGGCGCTGTTCGCCGTCCCTATACCTTAAATCGCCCTACCACTTGGACGACTTCTGCTTGAGGCGCTTCGCATGCACCCCTGCGCCGAAAGCCTCCCCGGTCGTTTCGTCGATCCACTACCAAAGCCAATCGGCCCCCGCGACACCGGTACTGGGAAGATCCAGGCCTGATACTTGTCAATGAGCACCAGGACGAGAGGCATTCCACCATGGCGAAGATGACCTACAACGAGCGGATCAACGAGAAGCTCAACCAGGGGATCTCACACCTCCAGGCCGAGATCGAGGTCACGCAAGAGGACTACGACGCGAAGATCACAGCGCTGAGGCGCCGGCAGGAGACCGAGGAGACCCGGATCCGAGAGATCATGATCAACGTCCTCTGGGAGGACCACCGGGGACTGTTCGACCAGGTCGAGGCGAAGGCGCGGCGTCGCTTCGAGGACGCGGTAGAGCAGCGTCGGGCACGCGCCAATGGCACGACGAACTCTGAACCGCGGCACCACGAGAATTCTGAAGAGCCCGAGGGGCCCGACGACGCTGGGCAGTACTGAGGCTCAGGTCAGTATCCGCCGCAGTAGCGCGTCCCGCCCGACACAGTCCTATTCCCCAGCACTGGGGTCGCGTGGCCCGCGGGGTCGCGGTCCATGGCCACGGGTGAGCCCGGAAATCGAATCAAGCGAATGCTCAGCCACGATCTCATCCATCGTCATCCTCAGTCTCAAGCAGACCAGCCAGGTGCGCGAGGGCGGCATCGGCTCCTTGCCCCTCAGACCGCAGCGTCATCCTGGCCCCGTGTGCCACCCCCAGGTTCATCACCGAGAGCACAGAGCGTGCATCTACCGCAGTGTATGCAGGGGCACCCTCCGGGGCGATGGTGATCCTGAGGTCCTGATACTGGTCGGCTGCGGACGAGAAGGCCGCGGCTGGCCTTGCGTGCAGTCCCGCCCGTGAAGCCACCCGGGCTGTGCGTTCGATCATCGCGTGTTCCTTCTATGGTCTGTGCGCACCCGGACGGGAGCAGCGTGGCAGTCAGCGGCCAGGAGTGGCATCGAGCATACGCGCCACGTGAAGCGTCAGGTAGGTGACCTCGTCATCGGTCAGCGCCTCCTCGAGTCTGAGCTCGAGGACCGCCTGCAGCTTCAGCGCCGCGGCAAACGCCGCCGGATAGGCATCTCGTATCGCCAAGCTGAGTGGAGTGGCGCCCTCGCTCAGCTGACGACCCGTGCGGGCACGGACGAAGAAGTAACGCAGGTGTGTGATGAACCTCGCGGCGTTGACCGAGTCTCGGTCGAGAGGTCGCCCGTGAGTCTGCTCCAGCACCTTGAACAGCTGCTCGAAGACATCGGTCATCTGGTAGGTGAACGAGAGATCTCCGCTGGCGAATCCCGCATTGACCAGATGCAGCGCGATAGGCACGGCTTCTTCCTGCGGCAGTGGGGAGGCAATCCTGGCATTGACGAAGGCGACGATCCCCTGCGCCACCTCGAACTCTTTCGGGTAGAGATGCGCCACCTCGCCGCGCATCGGGTACTGGATGTCGAGGCGTTGCTGCTGACGCTTGATCGCGAAGCTCAGGTGGTCCGCGAGCCCAACCACTGTGGTGGAACCCAGCACTATGCCCATCTCAGTCCGAGCGAGCTCCAATGCCTCATCGGCGAGCAGGAGGTGTTCCGGTGGAACGGCAGCGACCAGTGCTCCAAAGTTGTCGGCATCACGTCCGTCCTCGGAGACGAACACGCGCACCACTTTGCTCTCGTCAACCTGCTGTCCGACGACGCACTGGAATCCCAGCCCACGCCCCGTGAGGACGACCTCCTCGCCGGCGTCTCTGCGAGCGAGGACTACATTGTTATTGAAGACACGTACTACTTCCATTGCGTCGCCTCCAGTAGAGAACCGATCGGGACGAAGGACCGTCCTGCTTCGGATGTCCATGCACAGCTCATAGTGATGCGCCGAGAACCTCGCCGTTGCTCTCGATCACTCGCCGATACCAGTCGAAGGACTTCTTCCGAGTGCGCTCGAGCGTGCCGGTCCCGTCGTCATGCCGGTCCACGTGGATGAAGCCATAGCGCTTGCTCATCTGGGCGGTGGACGCGCTGACCAGATCGATGCATCCCCATGAGGTGTAACCCAAGAGCTCCACACCGTCGGCCACCGCCTCGCGGACCTGAAGCAGGTGATCATCGAGATAGGCGATGCGATAGTCATCGACCACAGTTCGTCGGCCGTCGATCACCACCACCTCGTCCCGGGCCCCCAGGCCGTTCTCTACGATGAACAGTGGCTTCTGCCACCGGTCCCAGTAGTCGTTGAGGATGACTCGGAGGCCCTTGGGGTCTACCTGCCATCCCCACTCCGAGGCCTGGAGAGTCGGGTTGGGCACTCCCCCGAGGATGTTTCCCTCTCCGGCCGTCTTCTTCTCCGGGTCCGCGGTCTCACAGACGCTCATGTAGTAGCTCAAAGAGACGAAGTCGACCGTATGAGTCAGGTCCAGACGGTCCTGCTCTGTGATCTCCAGCTGGATCCCGTTCTCTCGGAAACGTCGCAGCAGGTAGCCCGGATACTCACCCCTGCAGTGGATGTCACCGAAGGCGTAGCTGTCGTGCGCGGTATGCATAGCCGCTGTGACATCCCCCGGATCTGGTGTGAGCGGGTAGACCGGCAGGGCGATGATCATGCAACCGATCTGCGCGTCAGGCATGAGCTCGCGTGCGAGACGTGTGACTCGGGCCGAGGCGACGAGCTCATGGTGCACGGCTTGGTAGAGGTCCTGCTGGGAGAGCTGGTCTTTGGGCACGGGGATTCCGCCGGAGAGGAACGGTTCGTGGAGCACCGAGTTGATCTCGTTGAACGTCAGCCAGTATTTCACCCGGTCACCGAAGCGACGGAAGAGAGTCTCGCAGTACCTCTCGTAGTGTCGGATCATCTCGCGCGATATCCAGCCATCGAGGGTCCGGGCCAGATGCAACGGTGTCTCGTAGTGGCTGATGGTCACCAACGGTTCGATCCCGTGCTTCTCCAGCTCGTCCAGGACCCGAGCGTAGAAAGCGAGTCCCTCTTCGTTGGGGGCCTCCTCATCGCCACGCGGGTAGATGCGACTCCAGGCGATCGAGAAGCGGAAGACCTTGAAACCCATCTCAGCGAACAAGGCGATGTCTTCCGCGTACCGGTGGTAGAAGTCGATGGCTGTGAGTTTCAGGTTGTCCTCGGTCGGGCTTTCCACCGGCGGCTCCACGATGCCCCGGGGCATGACGTCCTGGATGGAGAGCCCCTTCCCACCGCAGTCGTATGCTCCTTCGATCTGGTTGGCGGCGGTGGCGCCGCCCCACATGAACCCGTCAGGGAACCTCGCTGTCAACATGTACTCCGCCTCCCTGTGGTCTCCCACGTTGCTCTGTAGTAAGTGATGTCCCCCGGGGGACATGACGGGCGATCCCGCATCAGAAGCAGGGTGCGCCGTCATCTTGGCTAGATCAGACTCGCACGGTGGTCGCGAAGTCCCCATGGGAGACCTTGCCCTCGAGCATGGGCTCCACGCTGTCCAGCTGCGTCGTATTGGTCACCACCACAATCGTGGTGGGGTCATACCCCGCCGCGACAACCGAATCGAAGTCCACCACAGTCATCAGGTCTCCGGCCCGAATCTCCTGCCCCTGCTCGATGACGGGGCTGAACCCGGCGCCCTTCAGCGCGACGGTGTCGATGCCGATGTGCAGCAAGACCTCCACGCCTTCCGGCGACTTGATCCCGATCGCATGGCCTGACTTGGTGGCCGCCTGGATCGTCCCTGAGATCGGGGCGTACACGTGGCCGTCGGAGGGTTCGACGGCGAAGCCCGAGCCCATCACTCCTGAGGAGAACACCTTATCCCCCACCGACTCCAGCGGGACGATACGACCGTTGACGGGGGCAAGCACCTGCACGGTGTCTGCACGGTCGATGGTCTGCACGCCGCGGTCCCCCCGTGCAGCGCTGCGTGCCGGTGCAGTGCGATCCACCTCGTCTGTCCCACCTGTCGGACGGGTCAGGCGGTCGTCTACCTCCTCGGAGCTCTCCGGGGCCGGTACGGCGGCAGCCAGCTCCTTTGTGCCAAAGAGGAAGGTCAGCACGAATCCGATGACCACAGCCGCGGCTGTGCCCACGAGCAGCAACGTGAAGCTTCCGACTTCGGTATAGGCAGGCAGCGCCAGGGCAGAGGCGAAGACGAACGAGCTGGCCGCGCTGCCGCCGGCAGCGGCAATAGCGCCGCCCACCACACCTCCGGCGATGCCGAAGTAGAAGGGCTTGCGCAGCGGCAGGTTCACGCCGTAGATGGCCGGCTCGGTGACTCCTGCAAGGAATCCGGAGAGCGCGGCCGGGCCGGCGACCTTGCGTCGAGCCGCGTTGCGCGACCTGACGAGGACCGCAAGCGTTGCACCCGCCTGAGCCAGCACCGCCGGCACCAGCGGACCCAGGAGCAGCGAGTAGCCCTGCGTGGCAAGGTCATTGATCATGCTCGGGATGAGGCCCCAGTGCAGTCCGAAGACCACGAACACCTGCCAGAAGCCGCCGAGGATGGCACCGGCCAACCACGGAGCGAATCCGAACACAGCGTTGATGCCCCCGGAGAGCCCCTGAGCGGCAAAGGTGGTCACTGGACCGACGGTCATGAGGATGAGCGGGACCATGATCAGGATGGAGAGCAGGGGTGTGCCGAAGTTGCGTACTGCAGATGGCATAGCTCGGTCCAGGCCTCGCTCGAGGTAACTCTGAAGCCAGACCGCGACGATGATGGGGATGACAGAGCTCGTGTAGGCCATCATGACCACCGGTATCCCCGCGAAGCTCACCGACTCTCCCGTGTCGTTGAGTGCCACGATCGAGGGGTAGACCAGCGCGCCGGCGATAGCCATGGAGGTGAACTGATTGGCTTTGAAGCGCCGCGCGGCGGTCACTGCCAGGAACAGTGGCAGGAAGTAGAAGATGGAATCTGCCGCCGCCGCCAGGATCACGGAGGTGTCCGATTCAGGATCGAGCCACCCGAACTGATTCGCCGCACTGAGGAACGCTTTGAGCAGCCCTGCCCCGGCCAACGGCCAGATGATCGGCTGGAAGATGGAGGACACCAGGTCGATGAACCTGTTGAAGAGATTGCCCTTCTGCCCCGGCCCGTCCTCGGAGGCGGCATCGGTGGAATCGCCGGCCGGGGCACCGGTGAGCTTGCTGAGCTCGGCGTATACCCGCGGGACGTCGTTTCCGATCACCACTTGGAACTGACCCCCGGCGTGCACCACGGTGAGCACTCCGGGCAGGCTGTCGATGGCAGCCTGGTCGACCTTCTCGTCATCGAGCACCCGCAGGCGCAGCCTGGTGGCGCAATGGGTGGCAGCGGCGATGTTGCCCTGTCCACCCATTTCCTGCACGATACTCTCGGCTAAAGAGCGGTAGTCAACAGCGGCCATGGCTGTCCCTTCTGTCGGTGCCAGGGCATAAAAAAAGACCCGAGCCACAACAGAAGTGTGGAACTCAGGTCTTGCCCCGCGCACGGGTAACAATCCAATTAGGCGGTGATCGCCTGGCGACCAATGTATACGTGATCGCAGTCACAAGCAAGCCCACGGCGGCATACTGCCAGTGTGGCCTTGCAGATCTCGATACGCCTGGACGATCTCATCGATGCGATGGGTGTGACCGCTCGGCACCACACCCCCGTCCTCGAGGGCATCCAGGATCTCCCTGCTCCCCCGGAGCAGCGAGAACTGACTCTCAAGGTTCAGCAGACCGAGGGCACGCAAGCGTGAGCACCGGCCACTGTTGCTTTGGTGCTTCCCGCGGTGACGGGGATCAGTTCGCGTTCTCGAGGACCACGGCGAGGCCCTGGCCGACGCCGATGCACAGCGTGGCCACGCCCCAGCGTTCGCCGCCCAGCTGCATCCGCTTCGCCAGCGTGGCCAGCACCCGGGTGCCCGACGCCCCGAGCGGATGGCCGATGGCGATCGCGCCGCCCCAGGCGTTGACGATCTCCGGGTCGATGTCCCAGGCATCCAGGCAGGCCAGGGACTGGGCGGCGAAGGCCTCGTTGAGCTCCACCGCGCCGACCTCGCCCCAACCGATCCCGGCGCGGGCGAGCGCCTTGTTGCTGGCCTCCACCGGGGCGTAGCCGAAGTACTGCGGCTCGTTCGCCGCTGCCGCCCATCCGGCAATCCGCACCTGCGGGCTCAGCCCCAGCTGCTCGCCGCCGGCCGCGGAGCCGAGCCAGACGGCGGAGGCGCCGTCGTTCATCGGAGAGGCGTTGCCTGCGGTGACGGTGCCGTTCTCGCGGCGGAAGACGGTGCGCAGCCCGGCGAGCTTCTCCGCCGTGACACCGGCCCGGATGGTCTCATCGGTGGCCAGGTCCACGCCGGGCACGGCCACCGTGAGGTCGCTCAGGTGCCCCTGCGCCCAGGCCTGGGCGGCGAGCTCATGGGAGCGGGCGGCGAACGCGTCCATCCGTTCCCGGTCGATGCCATGGCGTTCGCGCAGCTGCTCGGTGGCCTCACCGAGGGAGACCGTCCATTCGGCGGGCATGCGCTCGTTGATCAATCGCCAGCCCAGCGTGGAGTTGACCAGCTCGAGGTTGGTCATGGGAAAGGGACGTTCGGTCTTGGGCAGCACCCAGGGCGCTCGAGACATGGACTCCACGCCGCCGGCGAGGATCACGTCGGTCTCCCCCAGCGCGATCTGCCGGGCACCGAAGATCGCGGCGTCCAGCGAGGAGCCGCACAGCCGGTTGATCGTGGTCGCAGGAACACTCACGGGCAGCCTTCCGAGCAGCCAGGCCATCCGCGCCACATTGCGATTCTCCTCACCGGCACCGTTGGCGTTGCCCAGGATCACCTCACCGACGATCTCCCCGACGTTCTCCGGGGTCAGCCCCGGGGCCCGCTCCACGAGGGTCGAGATGACCAGCTCGGCCAGATCATCGGGACGCTGCCCGGCCAGGGCACCACCGACCTTGCCGAAGGGGGTGCGCAGACCCTGATAGACGAAGACATCCTGCATGTGAACTCCTGGAGGTGAGGCATGAGATTGCGGCTCAGCGGGCGACTGTTCCCCGAAGTCGAGGTGCTCGACGCAGGGACCATTTCAACGATCGGTGACGACACCTGAGGCGCAGACGGAGCGCTGCTCCGCCCCCGCAGGGACAGAGCAGGACTTGGGCCAGGGCGTTTGGCTGGTCAGTTGAAGACCATGCCGCCGTCAACCAGGATCGACTGTCCCGTGATGTAGTTCGAGTCGGATCCTGAGAGGAATGACACGACGTTTGCCACATCTGAGGGCTCTGAGAGCCGCTCGAGCGTGATGCCACTGGTGAACTGCTGCCATCCCCACTCTTCGGGCTGCCCAGCTGATGCGGCGACCTTCTTCGCAAGATCCTCCATGAGAGGGGTCCGAACTACGCCTGGTGCATAGGTGTTTACTGTGATGCCATGCTGGGCGAGGTCGCGCGCCGCCGTCTGCGTGAACCCTCGCACGGCGAACTTCGTCGCTGAGTAGAGCGCGATGCCAGGGTTTCCGACATGACCGGCCTGCGACGCTGCGCTGATGATCTTGCCACCATGGCCGAGAGACTTGAAGGCCTCTGTCGCCGCCTGGGTGCCCCAGACCACGCCGTTGAAGTTGACGGAGAAGATCTTGTCCACCTCGGCGGCGGTGATCTCCTCGATGGGCGACTGGGAAACGATGCCCGCGTTGTTCACGATGACGTCGAAACCTTCGAGGTCAGACGTTGCCGTGCGCACCGCGTCGAAGACGCTGTCGCGATCGGCGACATCGACGTTCAGCGCGATCGCACCCTGTTCGCGACCGCCCAGGCCCTCAGCGACGGACCGAGCAGTGTCGATGTTCAGGTCGGCGATGGCGACACGGAAGCCGTCGGCGTGCAGTCGCTCCGCCACAGCCTGGCCAATGCCCTGACCGCCGCCGGTGACGAGTGCGACTTTTCCGTTCTCTTCTCGTGACATGGGTGGATCTCCTTCACAGTTGATCTTCTGGATGTATGGGACAGGCACGTTGAGTCTGGGCAGCCACTGCCGGTATGCACCAGGTCGGCCTATCGGAAGACGATGCCGCCATCGATGAGTGGTGTCTGTCCAGTCATGTAGTCCGAGTCCGGTCCCGCGAGGTAGGAGACGAATCCGGCGACGTCCTCCGGGGTGGAGGCTCGACCGAGGGTGATGCCCTCCACGTACTTCGCGAATGTCGCCCCGACTTCAGCGCCGGTCAGCGCGGCGAAATCGCGATCGAGCTGTTCCCACATTCCTGTCCCGACGATCCCGGGCGAGTAGCCGTTGACCGTGATGCCGAAGGTGCCGAGCTCCTTTGCCGCGGCCTGGATGAGTCCGCGCACCGCGAACTTCGTCGCGGAGTACAACCCGGTCATCGGGAATGAGTCATGGGCGGCGATCGACGTGGCAGCGATGATCTTTCCCCCGTGACCGAGCTCCTTGAACTTCGCCGCGGCGACTTGGATTCCGAACATCACGCCCTTGACGTTGATGTCAAAGGTCCGGTCGAAGTCCGCTTCGCTGATCGTCTCCACGGCCCCGACTCCGGCGATGCCCGCATTGTTGATCATGATGTCGAATCCGCCGAGCTCGGCCACCGCGCGCTCCACTGCCGATTCGAGATCTGCCTTGTTCCGCACGTCTCCGCCGATGGTGATGGCACGCTGTCCCTTGGCCTCGACCATGGCCTTCGTCTCTTCCAGGCCATCCGCTTTGAGGTCGAACAGCGCCAGATCGGCTCCGTCGCTGGCGAGCCGAACGGCGATGGCCTGTCCGATGCCTTGCGCAGCTCCAGTGATGAGTGCGACTTTTCCATTGATGGTCATAGCGATTCCTCTCGGGGACCGTGGTCCCGTTCAGTCGGGGAACTCCCCGGACGGTTCTGCATGTTCAGAGCTCGGCCGAAAGCGGCGTCAGCGTCGCGACGTTCGAGTGAAGGCCGAAAGGCCGGTGATGTCACGCCCCACGATCAGAGCCTGCATCGAATCGGTGCCCTCGTAGGTGGAGACGACTTCCATATCTGTCAGGTGGCGGGCGACATGATGGTCCAGGAGAAGGCCGTTCCCGGCCAGCATGTCTCGGGCGGTCCGACACATCTCAAGGGCCTTGCGCGAGGTGGTCAACTTGACCAGTGAGGCCATGGCGGTGGTCAGTTCGCCGCGTTCCTGCAGTTCAGCCATGCGAGTGCACATCAGCTGCATGGACGTGAGGTCGGAGAGCATCGTGGCCAGCTTCTCCTGGACCAGCTGGTAGCCCGCGATCGGGCTGCCGAACTGGTCACGTTCGAGCGAGTATCGCGCGGCGATCTCGAAGGCGGCCATCCCATGACCGACGGCCTCCCAGGATGCGCCGCCGCGTGTGGCGTTCAAGACTCGAGTCACACCGGCGAATGATTCACAGTGCTCCAGACGATTCTCGGTCGGAATCCGCAGATTCTCGATGACGATGTCCGCCTGGTTGATCGCCCGCTTGCCGATCTTGCCCGTGATGACCGTCGGAACGTATCCGCTCGGGTAGGCACCGTTCTGCTTCTCCACGATGAAGGCCTTGACTTCACCGTCAGACTCATCGCGCGCGTAGAGCACGATCACGTCGGCCGCGTGACCATTGCCGATCCACCGCTTGTGGCCGTTGATGATCCACGTGTCGCCCTCACGCCGCGCTGAGGTTTCCAAGGACACCGAATCCGAACCATGTCTCGGCTCGGTCAGCGCGAAGGCTCCCGTCTTCTCCAAGCGTGCCAGCGGGGGCAGCCAGCGTTGACGTTGTTCCTCGTTGCCGAGCATGTAGATGCTGCCCATGCCTAGATTCGAGTGCACCCCGAGAAAAGTGTTCACGGAACCATCCACGCGCCCCATCTCCCGGGCCACCAGCCCCGCGGCATGACGGCTCAGTCCGGGACAGCCGTAGCCCTGGATGAAGGTGCCGATGATCCCAAGATCGCGCAGTCCGGGCAGAACCACGTCAGGGAACTCGGCTCGCTGCCAGTAGTCGTTGATGATCGGCTCGATCGAGTTCCGTCCAAACTCGCGCACCTTGTCCCGCAGCGCACGGTCGGCGTCGGACAGGTCGGCGTCAAGGAGGAAATAGTCAGGGTGGTCGATGACGGCGGTCATGTGCTCTGCTTTCAGGATCATAGGCTTCGGGGCGTGGGCGGTACGTGTCAGCGGGCTCAGGCCGGCGATCGCCTGAGGCTGGACCTGGTGTCGATACGGGGAGGTGTTTGGTCCAGCCAGCCGAGCACGTCCGCATGGTCTGCGCCGAGTGCCGGAGGGGCCTTGTCGTAGCGAGCAGGTGTCCGGCTGAAGCTCACCGGATGCTTGATCGTCGGCACGGCACCGGCCCCTCGTCCCGCGTCCACCACCGGTTCCAGACCCAGCGTGGTGGCGAACTCCACACCCTCGTCGATGCGCAGTATCGGTGAACATGGCACTCCCACCGCTTGAAGACGTTCGAACCACTCTTCAGCGGTCTGGGCGGACAATGCCTGTACCAGCAGCTGGCGCAGCTCCTCGCGATTGGTGTTGCGCTCCCCCATCGTCCGGAACCGGGTGTCCGTGGCAAGGTGCGGCAGACCCACACACTCGACCAGTCCCTTGAACTGACGGTCATTGCCGCAACAGATGATGATGTCCCTGTCCGACGCCCGGAAGGGCCCATAGGGGAAGAGGCTGGGATGGTCGTTTCCCATGCGAGTGGGCACGTTGCCTGCCGCTGCGTAGCCCCCGGTCTGGTTCACCAAACCGGAGAGCGCCGACGAGAGCAGATCCAGCCCGAGGTGCTGCCCGAGGCCCGAGCGGTGCCTCTCCTGCAGCGCGCCGAGGACGCCCACCGCGGCGTGAAGGCCGGTGATCACGTCGAAGAGTGCGACTCCCGCCCGTTGCGGCTGACCGTCCGGCTCACCCGTGATGGACATCGCGCCTGAGACGGCTTGGGCCAGGAGATCGTATCCCGGCATGGACCTGCCAGCAGCCGTTCCGAATCCGGTGATGCTGGCGTGGATCACATCTGGCCAGCGGCGGGCGACGCTCTCCGAATCCAGACCGAATCGCTCCAGGCCACCAGGTTTGAAGTTCTCCACGAAGACATCCGCCCGGTCTATGATCCGGCAGGCAGTCTCCAGATCATCAGGGTCTTTGAGGTCCAGCACGACGGAGCTCTTGTTCCGGTTCACCGACTGGTAGTAGGTGCTCACTCCATCACGCTGAGGGGGGATCCACTGCCGCGTATCGTCGCCGCCGGGACTCTCGACCTTGATCACCGTGGCACCCATGTCGGCTAGCAGCATGGTGCAGTACGGTCCGGCGAGCACGCGGCTGAAATCCGCCACGATGATTCCCTCCAGAGGGAGGGGTTGGGGCGGCTCTTGAGACGCGTTCATGATTTGTTCCTCACTGGTCTGCCGGTCATTCCACGTCTGGCGATGCAGTCTCTGCCAGATCGGGGGGGGGGGAAGTCTTACGGAACCAGATTCACTCTTACCGGTCCAATACCTGGTCAAGGCTCTTTATTACCCCTGGGACATCAATCTGCTCGGGCGGGCTGCACGAGGGTGTGACGTTCAGTCCGAGTCCTGAGCCGCAGGATCACGGACCAGCTTCCGATTTGCGAAGGCGATGAAACCCTCGTGCGCCAGCTCTGTACCGACCCCCGAGCGCTTCACCCCGCCGAACGGCAGGTCCGGGGCCGAGCGGATCAGTGAGTTGATCCCCACCATCCCGGTATCGATCCTGTCTGCCACGGATCGCGCTCGAGCTCGATCATTCGAGAAGACCGTGCCGGCGAGGCCGAACACCGAATCGTTGGCCATCTGGATGGCCTCCTCGTCATCTGCAACGGGGTGAACGACAGCGACGGGACCGAAGAGCTCCTCGCTGTACGCACGGGCCGCTTGAGGAACGTCGACCAGGAGGGTCGGCGGGTAGAAGGCGCTTTCATCACCGTCTTCCCGGCCACCGATCACCACCCGAGCCCCGTGCGCAACTGCGTCGCGTACGTATTCGTCAAGCTCTCTGGCGCCTTCGACCGAGGACAGCGGACCCAGGGCGCATTCATCCTGAGTCGGGTCGCCTGGCACGTAGGTCTTCAGCGCGTCGGCAAAGCGGGTCAGGAAGTCCTCGTAGATCGTCTCGGCGACGATGAACCGCTTGGATGCCGTGCACGCCTGACCACCGTTGTACATCCGACCAGCAGCCGCCACGGTGGCGGCCTTCTCCACATCGGCATCGTCGAGGACGACGAACGGATCCGCTCCGCCAAGTTCAAGCACTGCCCGCTTCAGGTAACGGCCGGCCGCGGCGCCGATGGCCTCGCCGGCGCGCTCGGAGCCGGTCAGGGAGACTCCCGCGATGCGCTCATCTCCGATCACGCCCTCCACCTGGGACGAAGAGATGAAGGCGTTGGCGTAGCCCCCTTCTGGAACTCCTGCCTCGCGCAGCACCGACTCGATCGCCATGGCCGACTGGGGGCAGTTGCGGGCATGCTTGACGATCACGGTGTTGCCCAGCGCCAGGTTCGGTGCCGCAAAGCGGGCCACCTGGTAGTAGGGAAAGTTCCACGGCATGACCCCGAGCAGGGCACCGATCGGCTCTGAGCGGAGGATTGCGGTTCCTTCTCCAGCGATCGGCAGAACAGAGTCGGCGAGGAACTCCTCGAGATGGTCGGCGTAGTACTCGTAGATCGAGGCCACCAGCTTGACCTCGCCACGGGCCTGGGTGATCGGCTTACCCATCTCCAGCGTCAGCAGCCCAGCCAGCTCCTCGGCGCGCTCGCGGTGTATCTGGGCTGCTCTGCGCAGAATCTCTGCGCGGTCGAGCGCGGGAGTCTTGGCCCAGCGCCCCTGGGTGTTCTCTGCCTGCTCGATGAGCGAGTCGAGTTCACCGTCGGTGATCTCCGGGAAGGTGACGACGGCTTCGCCGGTGGTCGGATTGGTCGTGGTGTAGACGCCCATAGTGTGTTCCTTCATTCGAGGTCGGAGGACGGTCCTTGTCAGGAGATGGCAGCCGTGACTGTCGCGGCCCGTTCATCGACTCCCTGGTCCGAGCGTGAGATCAGATTCGGGTAGCCGGCGTCGGCTTCGGCCTTCATCAGCTCCCGCATCGCTGCCAGTCCGCCAAGGTAGAAGAGCACGCTGGGTGACTTGCCCGGGATGTTCGCACCGAAGATCCATGAGTCGACCCGACCGAACACTGAGTCTTTGGCAAGCTCTTGGCAGTGCTCGCTCCAGCGACGTTCGGCCTCCTGGGTGGGCTCGATGACGGCGATGCCGTCGGCCCGAGCCTGTGAGATCGCGTCCGAGATCCACTCCACCTGAACCTCGATCGCCGAGGGAAGGTTGCAGAACGGACCCTTGGGACCCAGCACCATGAACCAGTTCGGGAAGCCCGGCGTCGTCATTCCGAGGTAGCTGGTCGGATCGTCCTTCCACGCGCCGTTGATGTGCACGCCGTCTCGACCGGTCAGATCCATGCGGCGGTAGTTCCCGTCCACGGCGTCGAATCCTGTGGCGAAGACGATCACGTCGTACTCGCGGTGGATGCCGTCTGCGGTGCGGATTCCGGTGGGGGTGATCTCCTCGATCGGGGAGTGTGAGAGGTTCACAGCCTCCACGTGGGGCATGTTGAAGGTCTGATAGAAGCCGTTGTCGCACAGGGGACGACGCGCATGGAGCCCCGTCGGCATGACCTTCCTTGCCGTCTCCGGATCGGTGACGATCTCCTTGATGCGATCCTGCACGTAGCGTCCCGCAATGCGGTTGGCGTCCTCATCCACGGAGAGATCTCCGAAGGTGCTGAACATGAAGCGGAATCCACCGCCTTCGTTCCAGGCATCGGTGAAGATCTGCTCACGCTCTTCCTCCGTGTAGTCCCAGATCGAACGACCCACTTCCTCGATGCCGAAGCCTAGGGCTGACCCGAAGATCTTCTCGCGGGTCTGCTCGTAGTCGTCGTGGAACTGGGCGAGCTCACCCTCGCGCAGCGGCCGCAGCCCCACGGGCACGGAATACTGCGGGGTCCGCATGAAGACACCGAGCTGGCGAACCTGTGGACCCAGAGCGGTGACCACCTGCTGGCCCGTGGAACCGTTGCCGATGACGGCTACCCGCTGGCCGGTCACGTCCAGGTCTTTGGGCCACTGGGCAGTGTGTACCAGCTCGCCCTCGAACGAGTCACGACCGGCGATGTCCGGAAGGTTCACGGCCGCGAGGAGTCCCACGGCGTTGATGACGTAGGTGGCGCGGATGGTCTCGCCGGCGTCGGTGGTCAGGACCCACTGGTTGTTCGCGTCGTCGTAGTTCGATGCAGAGATGCCCAGGCCGAAACGGAAGTGTCGGCGCAGGTCGAACCGGTCGACCACGCCCTCGAGGTAGTCGAGGATCTCTGGCTGGGTGACGTAGTTGTTCTCCCAGGTCGTGTCCTGATAGAGCTCCTTGTCGAAGAAGTATTGGTAGACGTAGCTCTCAGAGTCCGAGAGCGCGCCCGGGTACCGGTTCCAGTACCAGGTCCCGCCCGGTCCCTCGGCGCGGTCGAAGCCGAGCACGCTGAGGCCCTGTTCGTTTGCAAGCTTGTGCATCGCGTAGATGCCACCGAATCCTGCTCCGATGACTACGGCGTCAACAGTCTGATGGGCTTCCATGGTTCCTCCTCTGATGTCCTGTGATCGCGGTCGCAGGATGTTGTGATCCAGACCACTTGTCACATATGACTCTAAGAAGTGATCCAGGTCCCTTGGTGTTCCACTTTGGTACACCCCGTTGTGATGTGGGCCACTGTTGTGAACTCGGCATGGGTCGCCGCTGTTCTGCGCATAAATGTCGCTGCTGGCACATCTGCCGCACTCTGCGGCCCATGATGGACTGACCCGAGGAGAGGGAGCCATGACCGAGACAAGCCCCGCGCCGCGGGATGCGGTGCGAGCTGCTTTGCAACGCCTGATCAACCACGGCCTGACGCCAGGCGTAGAGGTCGATGACATCGTCCCGCGTGGGATCCAGGACAGCTGGCGTCGCTCGATCGCCTCACATGTCGACCCGGCAGGCCAGCCAGCCGTCGCAACCCAGGCCCCGGGTGATGACCTCCTTCACGAAGGCGTGTATCGAGTCATGGATCGTTGGCACGGTTCGCTCTCGAACACCAGGACATCGCTGCTCCTGGGCAACTCTCAGGGAAGAATCGTGTGGCGACGGACGATCGACGCACGGGACAGGCCAACCCTGGATGCGGTGGGCGCGATCGAGGGGGCAGACTTCTCTGAGAGCCGGTCCGGCACCAACGGACTCGGCACTGCCATCGAAGGCAGGTCGCCGATCCTGGTCCGCGGCAGCGAGCATTTCCTGGAATCCCTCCGCGGTGTGGCGTGCTCCGCCGCCCCGGTCGTCCACCCCTTGACCGGAAGGATCGTCGGTTCGGTCTCACTGACCGCGTCGGAGGATCAGGCGAACGAGTACATGGTCTCGGTGGTACGGAGGGCCGCTCAGGAGATCGAGGAGGCGCTCCTCGAAACCGCCGACAGCCGGGACGTCTCACTGGCCCGAGCCTTTCGACAAGCCCGCTGTGGCCGCCGAGGCGTGCTGGTGATGAACCAGGATGCGGTGATGTCAGACCTGCCGGCCCTCGCACGACTCGACCCTGAGATGCAGGCGCAGATCTGGGACCAGCTCATCCGGGGTCTGGGGCTGGGAGAACAACGGAGCTTCGACTTCCCCGAGTCTGGCGTGACGGGAACCGTCAAGAACGTCGGCATCGGCTCGGACCCGATCCTGGAGCTGCGGCTCGCGTCCAGCAGCCCGACCCCAACGACCACGACACCGCAGCTCGGAGGGTCTACCGAGGCGACAGACCCCGCCCCTCCCGGTCAAGCCGACGCTTCTGTGGCGGAATGGTGGGTAGCCATGAACCGGGCCGCTCGACACCTGCCGGGAGAGCTTGAAGTGCCGATGCCTCGCGGCTCGGATGGTGACGAATGGATCCGCGCGTGGTCGGGCAGGACGGGCAGGCTGGCTCGGGGCCTGCTCACCTCCCCGGAGGGAGCGCCTCTTTCGGAGCCTCGACACCTCCACCGTGATCTGCCCGCCTTCCCCTCGTTGCGTCGGCGGCGATCCGAACTCGCCGATCTTGCGCGCGCAGCCTATCGAGGTCCGGCCCCGGCGCCGCGATTCACCGCAGAAGCACTCAGCTCTCTGCTGAGATGGCACTGGCCGGGCGACGTCGCAGAGCTGGAGCAACTGGTGAATCATCTTCCACGACGGATGACCAGCCCCTGGGTGGTGGACGCGGAGGACCTGCCCCTGCGGTTCATGACGGCTCCGCGCCGCCCGCTGACTCGCTGGGAGCAGTCAGAACGGGACTCCGTCCTGGATGCTCTGACCGAGGCTCGGGGCAACAAGTCTGAGGCCGCCGCGCTGCTGGGAATCGGCCGCACCACGCTGTACCGAAAGCTGCGCTCGCTCTCGATCGACTGGCGGCAGGTCGAGGCTCTGACATGAGGTCCGGAGCTGCTCGAACCGTGTTGGTAGCCTGATGAGGCCCGAATGGGCGTCTGAACCATCCGGCGAGGAATCGACCCCGCCCTGTCCCGCGCAAGGAGTCCCACGTGCAAGGTAGACAGGGCCTGGTCCACGTCACCCAGGCGGAGGCCTTTCTGGCAGTGGCAGATGAGCTCCATTTCGGCCGAGCTGCGGAGCGGCTGAATCTGGCCCAGCCGCCGCTGAGCCGCCTGATCAAGCAGCTGGAGAAGGATGTGGCCGCTCAGCTGTTCACGCGCAGCACTCGGCACGTGGAGCTCACTTACGCCGGCCGGGCCCTTATCGAACCCGCGCGACGGCTGGTCGCGGCGGCCCAGGACGCCCATCGAGCTGTCCAGGAGGCCCAGGCCGGCGACAGCGGCCGGGTCAGCGTCGGCTTCGCGGGCGCCTCGGTCCATCGAAGCATCGGTGAGCTCGCTCGACAGGTCCGACTGACCAGCCCCCGTCTCCACCTTGATTTCCATGGGTCTCAGTTTTCGCACAATGGCCTGGAACGCGTCCTCGACGGATCTCTGGACCTGGCCATCGGACGCTGGGACTTCATCCCGCACGAGGTCGATTCAAGGGTGCTGCGTCGGGAAGAAGTGATCGTCGCGCTGCCCGTGAAGCACCGGCTCGCCGGACAGGCCTCTATTCGAATGAAGCAGCTTGCACAGGATTCCTGGATCAGCCTGCCCAGCGGCTTCGGCTCAGCCCTGCCCAACAGACTGACTCGCCTGGCGCAGGATGCCGGATTCGTTCCGCGGATCACCCAGACGGCTCCGGATTCCTGGACTCTGGTGGTCCTGGTCGGAGCTGGCATGGGATGCGCTGTCACCCTGGATTCAGTCCGGGACAACGTGACCGCTGACGGAGTGGTGTTCAAAGCGATAGATGGCAACAACCCACCCCTGGAGGTCCGAGCCATCTGGAGGCGGGACAACGACAATCCAGGTCTGCGAACCGTGATCAAGGCCGCCGAGGGCGTTCTGCGCAGCTCCGTGGCACCCCCCAGCGAACCTGGTGGGGAATCCAGCCGCTGAGGAGGTTCGCGAGCCTGGAGCAACGCCAGCGGCAACTCTTATGTGTCAGCTGTATCAATCGAACCCATATTTGGTATTGGATTTAGCTGAATGTGATTGGGATCATGAAGACTCCATCGCCGATGGATGAACTCCGTGAACCGAGGGACGACTGAGATGACTGGCCAAGACGACGACGTCGACACGGAACTTTTTCAAGAGTTGGTCGGCAGAGTGGAAAATTTCACTGCATTGAAGGTCGAAGTGTCCACAGATCGACCGGACCGCGTCTGCATTCACATGGACCGGCCCCAGGTGCGAAACGCCATCGACGAGACCATGGTGGAGGAGTTCCACATCCTCTGCGACTGGCTCGAGCGCAACCCCCGCATCCTGATCATCACCGGCACCAGACTGGAGAATCCCAAGACCGGAACACTCCAGGGGATCTTCGCCTCCGGGGCAGACATCGCCCAGCTGCGCACGCGCGGCAGAGATGACGCGCTGCGGGGAGTGAATTCACAACTGTTCGAACGCCTCCACCGGCTGCCACTGCCTGTCATCGCTGCCATCGACGGCTATGCGCTGGGCGGCGGAGCTGAACTGGCCTATGCGGCTGACTTCCGCCTGGCCACGCCGAGGCTGAAGATGGGGCAGCCAGAGACAGGCCTGGGGATCAGCGCGGCCGCGGGGGCGCTGTGGCGCCTGAAGGAGCTGGTCGGCGAGCCGGTTGCGAAGGAGCTGCTGATGGCTGGACGAATCCTCGACGCCCAGGAAGCTCTGGACCTGCGGCTGGTCACCGAGCTGCACGAGCCCGATGGCCTCCTCGAGGCTGCACATGCCCTCGCCGACCGCATCGCAGCTCAGGACCCGCTCGCGGTGCGCATCACCAAGCGGGTCTTCCACATGCCCAGAGAGGCCCACCCCCATGTGGACGAGCTTGCTCAGGCCATCCTCTTTGAATCTGCGGCCAAGTTCGATCGGATGCAGCAGTTCCTCGATCGCAAGCAGACCAGAACCCACAGCAGGGACGCCGAATCACCCTCCGAGCGAAAGAAGTGACGACCCTATGAGCGAACAAGACAAGGCCACAGCCGCTGAAAGGACGCAGGGCGGACTTCCCGCCGCCGTAGGCGTCCTCGGCGGGGGCCGCATGGGGGCTGGCCTCGCTCACGCCTTCCTCATCAAGGGCTCAGACGTCCTCGTCGTGGAACGTGATGAAGCGGCGGCACAGGCAGCCCGCGAACGGGTCCAGGCTTCGACCTCAAAGTCGTTCCAACGCGGAGTCCTGACCGGCACGATTGAAGAGACGCTGAGCCGTCTAACAGTGTCGGTGGACCGCTCGGCATTCGCCGACCGGGAACTGGTCGTCGAAGCGGTGCCCGAAGACTGGAAGATCAAGGTCGAGGCGCTCAAGGGAGTCGAGGCCCACCTTTCCGAGGGCGCCGTCCTGGCGTCCAATACTTCAAGCCTCTCCGTGACCGGTCTCGCCAAGGAGCTGCTGCGCCCGGCCGACTTCATCGGGCTGCATTTCTTCAACCCGGTGCCGGCATCCACCCTCGTCGAGGTGGTCATCGGAGAACAGACCCGCGTGGACCTGGTTGATACTGCACGGTCCTGGGTCGCGAAACTCGGCAAGACAGCCGTGGTGGTCAACGATGCTCCTGGATTCGCCTCCTCGCGCCTGGGCGTGGCGATCGCGCTGGAGGCGATGCGGATGGTTGAGGAAGGAGTGGCCACCGCCGAGGACATCGACAATGCCATGGTGCTGGGCTACAAGCACCAGACAGGCCCGCTGAAGACCACCGACATCGTTGGACTGGACGTGCGCCTGGGGATCGCAGAACACCTCGCATCCACCCTGGGTGAGCGCTTCGAACCCCCAGCAATCCTGCGTGAGAAGGTCGCCAGGGGTGATCTGGGTCGCAAGACGGGTGCCGGATTCTTCGAATGGCCAAAAGAATAGCCGCGGGGGAATTCTGCAGACGACGCCTCGTCCAGAGCGGACGACGCTCGATGAGAGGAAATTGAGAACATGCGCGCAGTGATCTACAACGGAGTCGGCGAGCTCACAGTCGAGGATCGCCCAGTTCCACACCTCGGCCCTACCGATGTCCTGGTGAAGAATATGCGTGCCGGCATCTGCGGGACCGACATCAGCGCTTACACCAAAGGCGGAGCCGACCTAGGAATCTTCCCAGGCAATCTGATCGGTCATGAGTTCGTGTCCCAGATCGTAGAAGTAGGGTCCGACGTCAAGGACCCCCGCATCGCGCCGGGATTGCGGGTGTTCGTCAATGCCTCCACGTCGAAGCGCGGCGACGATGGCCGGACGAAGCTGGAGATCACCGACTCGGCAGGCGGCCTCAGCCAATGCATCACTGTCGAGGACGCAGAGATCGGATACAACCTGCATCCCCTGGCTGACAATGTCAGCTTCGATCAAGCTGTGGTGATCGAGCCCTTCTCGGTGGGAAATCACGGGGTCAACCTGGCTCAGCCGAAGGTGGGCGAACGGGCGCTCGTGTTCGGCGCCGGGGCCGTGGGCCTCGGCGTGCTGGCCAATCTCCGCGCCAAGGGAATCGAAGAGGTCATCGTCTCAGATGTAGTGCCCGCCAGACTGGCAGTCGTGAAGCAGCTCGGCGGCATCCCGGTCGACGGGCGAGATGTGGACCCAATCGCCTTCGCCCGCGAGCGCTTCGGAACGATCCCGAACTTTCTCGGCGACGAGCGCCCGGACGTGGACATGTACTTCGACTCGGCCGGGTCACCCAATGTGCTGCCCGACTATCTGCGCGGGGGCAAGCCCGGCTCACGCATGGTGGTCCTCGCCCTCCCCCAGCGGACTCTTGAAGTGCCCCAGACACAGTTCGTGCTCTCCGAGCTGACTGTCATCGGTTCCACTGCCTACACCAACGATGACATCGCCGAGGTCGTGGCCTATCTGGCGGCAGAGAAGTACGACCCAACCCCGGTGGTCACTCACCATTTCCCCCAAGAGCAGGTGGTCGACGCCTTCATCACCGCTATCGAGAAGAAGGACGAGACCATCAAGGTCGTCATCGACGTACATCCATGAGCGAAGCGGCCTGAACGGGACCTCATCACCACGGAGTCGCCCCGCCGCGACCCTTCTTCTCGATCACCGCAGAGGAGAAGCCAACAACGAGCCGTCGGAAATAGTTAAGGGTACAACCAATGTTATGGTTGTATAGACAAGTAAAAACTTGCTTATCAGTCTTGCCCGTGCAACTGAGCGCCTGGGGGCTACCCAGGACCGTTAGGCACGAGGAAGACCCTTGACTTCCATCGACCCGAAAGGCTCCCGCATGCGCAGAATCCTTGCCCCCTCTTCAACCTTCCCCCTCCTGGGCGACCTTGCCCTGCTGCTCGCTCGAGTCAGCCTGGGCGTCATCCTGATCGCCCACGGATGGCAGAAGTTCAACGAATGGACCGTTGCCGGAACCGCCAGCTCCTTCGAGGGCATGGGCATTCCAGCACCCTCCTTCAGCGCAGCGATGGTGACTGGGGCGGAGCTCATCGGTGGCGCGCTGTTGATCGTCGGACTCTTCACCACACTCGCAGCGCTGGTGAATGCAGTCGCCATGGTGGTCGCGCTGATCATGGTCCACGCTCCCGCCGGCGTCTTTGTCGAGCAGGGTGGCTTCGAACTCGTGCTCGCCCTGTTTGCAGGCTTGGTCACACTGGCCGCCGTCGGTGCAGGTCGATTCTCTGTCGACCAGATGATGGCGTCGACGTCTCACCGCCAGAGGCCTTCGGTTCGAGTCTGACCGACTCCGCCTAAACCTGTGGCCGGCTGTTGGACCGATAAACTCGGGTCCAGCAACCGGCCACAGGCGCAGACACTACGATTTCAGTGGGCGATGCGCCGCGGGACACAGAGCACGGCTGCGATGCCCAGCACGGCGGCCCCGCCCCAGACAGCAAAGTTCGTGAAGGTCGACAATTCCGCCGCCACAAGGACACCACCGCCTGAGATGGCGAGGACCGCTCCGATCCGCCCGATCCCCAGCGTGACACCCAGCGCCGTCGCGCGGGTCGCATCGGCGTAGTAAGTGGCCACGAATCCATTGACCAGAATCTGGGCGCCGATCGATCCGAAGCCCACGATGGCGACCAACACGTACATCACTCCAAGCGGGAAGATGCCGAGACCCATCAGAACCAGGGCTGCACCCGAAGAGAAGAAGGCCACCGCGGTCACGGGGCGCGGTCCGAACCTGTCAGCGAGCCGGGAAGAGATCACTGCCCCGATGACCGCTCCGATATTGACCGTCAGCAGGAAGCTCAACGAAGAGGTCAGCGTGTATCCAGCCGTCACGAGCAGCGTCGGCATCCAGGTGTTCAATCCGTAGACCAGAGTCTGACCCGCGATGCCTGCCACGCAGAAGAGCACCGTCGCCACGGCCCAGCGGCCTCGGAGGATATTCAGAATCTGGTTGCCACGCCGAGGCTTCTCCTGATCCGTTGCCGGCTCGCTGGGTCGCACCGTCGATCCCACTGGGATCCCGTAGTCCTCAGCGATCTGATCTGCCTCGGCCGACCGGCCTTGCGCACGAAGATAAGCAGGAGACTCCGGAAGAAAGAAGTACAGCAGCGGCACGACCGTGATCAGCGGCAGGCCGCCGATGGCGAGCAATCCCCTGAACCCGATCACATCCAAGAATGCAATGGCGCACAGTGCCGAGAGGATGCCGCCCACTGCATAGCCGGAGAACATCAGCGCATTGTTGAGATTGCGACGCTGCGGCTGCGAGAACTCGACGGTCACTGCAATCGCGGTCGGAATGACACCACCCAGTCCCAGGCCAGCTAGGAAGCGGAAGAGCCCGAAGAGCTCAGGGGTAGGCGCCATCGACGTGGCGATCATCAGGATCGAGAACAGCGAGACGCATGCCAGCATGACCTTGCGCCGTCCGATGACATCCGTCAGATATCCCACGATGAGCGCGCCGAAGAACATACCAGCCAAGGCATAGCTTCCATACGCGCCGGTCTGGACCGGGGTCAGACCCCAGGGCTCGTATTCCAGCAGGGTCGGGACGATCGCCCCGTAGACAACCAAGTCGTAGCCATCGAAGACGATGGCGACGAAGCACAGGAAGATGACTGCCGCGGCGGATTTTCGGGGCTTGCCCAGGACATTGGTACGGGAGGCGCCATGCGCCCTGTCAGAATCGTGACGATCGGTTGTCATGTCTGCCCCTTGCCCCACGACATCTGTAACAGACAGGCGTAGGATCGTTGAATTATGTGACATATGAGAGCGAACCATATTGTGACACAAACCACAAGCCCTGGTGTTGGACAGATCTGTCTGGCCCACTGACTCGAGGAGCCAGAGCATGCGACCCAAGGATCTCGTGATGGATCTATTCGGCGACTACATCCGCTATATGGACAATGAGATACGACTGACCCAACTCACGCATCTCCTCTCCCTCTTCGATGTGGAACCCGCCACTACCCGGGTAACCCTGTCGCGCATGCGCAAGGAAGGCTGGGTCTCCACCGAAAGACACGGTCGGGAGACGAGCTATCGAGCCTCGCCGAAGATGCTCGAGGTTCTCGACGAAGGACGGGAACGCATCTTCAATGTCACCGCACTGCCCTGGTCGGGGCAATGGACCATGGTCCTCTATCAGATCCCGGAATCTAGGCGACAGCAGCGTGAGTCCCTCAAGCGAATGTTGACCTGGGAAGGGTTCGGCCAGTTGAACCCCACCACCTGGATCTCCCCGCACGACGTTCGAGAGAAGATGCGAACAGCCCTCGCAGACGAGCCCGAGGCCAACATCCACGTCCTCACCATGACGACGGGAAACTGGACCCGTGACCGACAGCTTGCCGAGCAGTGCTGGGACCTGGAGAGCCTGACGGATAAATACCGCCAGTTCATCGCCGAGTGGGAGCCGCACCAGGATCTAACGCCTGACTCGATGCCACCTGAGAAAGCCCTGGTGCATCGGGTGAAGCTGGTATGGAGCTATCGACACTTCCCCTTCATCGACCCGGGACTACCCGCAGCGTTGAGCCCCAAGGATTGGCCAGCAGACCATGCCCGCCGAATCTTCCTGCGGGCCCATCAGGCCCTTGCTCCGGGAGCCAACTCCTACATGTCCACGGTCCTCGCAAGTCAGAGCAGGACAGCTCAGGAGGAAATCCCCGAAGAAGCGACAACTGGTGCGTGATTCTCCATAAGTTGTTATAGTCAGTGGAGTAAGCTTCATCACACTGCCACGACGATTCAGGAGATGTCCACGATGACCATTCGGATTGCATGCATCGGTGGGGGGCCTGGCGGCCTGTTTTTCTCCACACTCATGAAACGACACCTCCCAGAGTCTGAAGTCGTTCTCTTCGAACGCAATCAGGCCTCGGACGCGTTCGGCTTCGGGGTGGTCTTCTCCGACGCCACGCTTCGCACCATCACCGAAGCTGATCCGGTGCTCGAAGAGGCCCTCTCGGAGCGGGGCCGGCACTGGGACACCATCCAGGTGTGGCTCAAAGGCGAGCGACACCACTTCACCGGCAACGGGATGTCCGCCATCCACCGCAAAAATCTTCTCTCGGTCTTGCAGGAGAACGCCTCCGACGCAGGTGTAGACATGCGATTCGGCACGTTCGTCCCCTCACTTGGGGATCTCGAGGATTTCGATCTCATCGTGGCCGCCGATGGCGCAAACTCCAGCAGCCGCAATCAGGTCGGTGAGGCGGCGCTGGGACATGACGTGGTCCAGGCCAGCGCCAAGTTCATCTGGTTTGGCACGACGCACATGTTCGACGGGCTGACCTTCGTGCATCGGCAGAACGAGCACGGCAACTTCGCCGCGCATGCCTACCCCATCAGTGACGAGCTTTCGACCTTCATCGTCGAAGCGGACGAACAGACCTGGTTGAATGCTGGGCTCGACGAATTCGACGTCACCCAGCCTCCTGGCACCTCCGACCTCAAGTCCAAGGAGTACATCGAGGAGCTCTTCGCGGATGATCTCCAGGGCCACAGCGTGGTGGTCAACAATTCGCGCTGGGGCAATTTCCGCACGCGAAGCACGGAGAGCTGGTTCAAGGGCAATGTCGCATTTCTCGGGGACGCGCTGCACACAGCCCACTTCTCGGTGGGGTCAGGCACCAAGATGGCGATGGAAGATGCCATCAGCCTGGCTCGCAGCGTCGCTGAGAACATCAACGATCTGCCCGCAGCGCTGAATGAATACCAGGCAGCGCGGAAACCGAAGGTCGCGAAGGTCCAGGATGCGGCTCGCCCGTCGTTGAGCTGGTGGGAGCATTTCGCTCGGTACTACAACACTCTGGACCCGCTGCAGTTCACCCTGCACTTCTTCTCCCGCTCCATCTCGATCGACAAGATCCGTCAGCGTGACCCCCACCTGGTCTCTGCGGTGGAGGACGAGTGGCTCGGTAAGCATGGAACGCCCCCACTCCAGACCCCGGTGACTCTGGCAGGGGTGGAGTTCGAAGGAAGGCTTCTCTCTGCAGACGGGGAGTCACTGCTCAACGGAGCGGCTCGGTTGGATCTGGACGCGCCAGACCTCACCGTGATCGAGGCTCCGGCGGATGAGTACGGCCTCGCCTCCCGCTTCGCAGGGCTGCCGTCAACGGGCACGGTGCTGGTCCAGGGAGGCACTCCCCTGACCCGACGCCTGCTCAGCGAAGAGGCGCGCCTGGGCAGAGGCCTCACCTCGATCCTGCTGGAGCCCACCGACGAAGATGCAGCGCTGACCGCGGTACTGTCCGGGCGAGCCGACGCGATCGCCTCGGAGAGCACGCGATGACCATATCCGTGTCCGCCGACGTCGCTGCCACCTCCAGCCACCTCGATGCACTCTTTGCACCCCGCGGAATCGCCGTCATCGGGGCCTCCTCCGAGCCGGACAAGCTGGGTTCCGTCATGGCACAGGCCGTCTCCGCCTACGAAGGTCCGGTCGCGCTGGTCAACCCGCGCAATCCGCAGATGTACGACTCAATCGGCCACGCCTCACGGGACCTGGGGGGACTGATCGACCTCGCCATCCTCTGCGTCCCGGCGGCCGTGACGGCCGACGTCCTGCGCGCAGCTGCTGAGGCGGGGGTCAGCACGGCGTTGGTCTGCGCGGGCGGCTTCGCTGAGGCCGGGGGCCCAGGGACGCAGTACCAGCAGGATGTCGTCGACGTCATCGCGGCGACCGGACTGAGGGTGCTCGGCCCCAACACCTCGGGCTTCTTCGTCCCCCACCGCGGGCTGACGGCCAGCTTCGTGCCGGGAGTCTCTGAGATCAGCGCTGGCAGTGTAGGGGTCGTGTCCTCCAGCGGAGGCGTCAACCATTCACTGTCCTTCCGGCTCGAACAGGCCGGCGTCGGAGTATCTCTCGGAGTGGGGATCGGTGCCGGCATCGACATCACCGCCGCCGATGTCGTCGAACACCTCACTGAGGATCCCACGACCCACGCGATCGCCCTGCACATCGAGACGGTCACCGACGGCCCGCGGCTGATGAATGCCATCCGGCGGGCATCCCGACGCAAACCAGTCGTTGCGATGGTCGTGGGAAAGAACGATGTCGCCGAGTTTGCCCAGTCGCACACCGGCGTCCTGGCCACGTCCTGGAGAAGCACCTGCGCCGCCCTGCGTCAGAACGGTGCCGTCCTGGTCGCCGACGAGACGGAACTTGTATCGGTTGTCTCCGCGCTGTCCAAGACCCGCATCCAGCCGCATCCGAGCCCAGGTGTCGGTCTCATCACCGGCCAGGCTGGTCCAGGCCTGATCGCTGCAGATCATCTCTCTGGGGCGAAGGTGTCGGTGCCTGCCCTGGCCGCGTCCACGACAGACCAGCTCTCCACCCTGCTGCCCCCGCTGACGTTCCAAGGGAACCCTGTCGACACCGGGCGTCCCGGGGAGACCTTCCCGGCAGTGATTCGGGCGGTCGCCGCAGACCCTGGAATCGATGCCATCGGGATCTACGGCATTCTCGAACCCGTGGTGGATTTCCCTCGCGCTCTGGGCGCGGCCGAGATCGGCAAGACCGCAGCGGTGCTCTCAGTGGATGGGCCGACCGCCCAGGTGCAGGAGGTCATCGATGCAGGAGCCGCCGCTGGCCTTCCCGTCGTCAGCGGACCGACCGCTCTGGCGCACAGCCTCGCGGGTCTGGCCCGCGACTCGATCACGCAGCATGCGCTTCAGCTGCCCCCTCTGGAATCACAAGGAATCACCTTGGGTGATGGCCCATGGGACGAGGTCACAGCTAAGGAGCTCCTGCGCACAGCCGGCGTGAGGATTCCGCAGCTGCGCCGTGCTGACTCACATTCAGGTGCCCACGCCGCGTTGTCAGAGCTGCAGGGTCCCGTCGCGGTCAAGTTGATCGACGCACAGGTGCTGCACAAGACCGACATCGGCGGCGTGCACCTGGGCATCAGCACCGAACAACAACTCGACTCCGCTCTGGCTGCACTCGACCGCGCAGGCGCCCGGGAATATCTGATCGAGGAGATGGCCCCAGGAGGCATCGATCTCGTCGTCGGAGCGCGCCGCGACCCCGTATTTGGGATCGTGATGCTGCTCGGACTGGGGGGAACGGCAGTAGAAGTCATCGGTGATGTCGCGCTGGGCGTACATCCGCTGCGAGTCGGAACCACGGAAGCCATGATCGATGAACTGGCGACCGGCACGATGCTTCAGGGGTGGCGTGGCGGCCCTTCAATTGACCCCGCCGCGCTTGCCGAGATTTTGTCAGCCCTCGGAGAGACCCTACGAGTGAATCCCCACGTCGATGAGATCGAGATCAACCCACTGCGACTCACCGATGACGGGCTGGTCGCCCTGGATGCCGTCATCGTGGCGGACCGCACCCGGATCAAGGAGGACTGAGATATGGGCAAGCACAGCAGCGCGGGCATCACAAAGTGGCCGGAGGAGGCAGCGGACCGCTATCGACAGGCCGGCTACTGGGAGGACCGTCCCCTCGGCTCGCATCTGATCGAGGCAGCGGACCGCGTGCCGGACCGCACCGCCGTCGTCGACGGAGCCGATGGCACACGCATGACCTACGCAGAGCTGATGGACCGCGCAGACGCCGCGGCCGAACGTCTCTTGGCCAGCGGGCTGGACCGGGATGACAGAGTGCTGATAGTCCTTCCCAACAGCTGGCAGTTCGTGGTGCTGACCCTGGCATGTTTCAGAGCCGGCATCATCCCCATCATGGCGCTGCCTGCACATCGACGCTATGAGCTGCAGTTCCTGAGCAATCTGGCTGAGGCCCGGGCGCTGTTCGCAGCCGACGTCATCAAAGGATTCGACTACCAGGGATTGGGCGCGGAACTGCGTCCTGAGGTGCCGACCCTGGAGCGGATCATCGTCACGGGAACTCCGCACGACGGCAACGAGAGCCTGGACGAGCTGCTGGCGCCGGGGTCGGATCCGACGGCGGCGCGTGCGCGCCTCGACGCATCGGCACCGGCCGGGGATGACCCTGCACTCTTCTTGCTCTCCGGAGGCACAACGGGACTGCCAAAGCTCATCGTGCGCACCCACAATGACTACGCCTACAACATCAAGGCCTGCAGCGAGATCGCCGAGCTCAGCGAAGAATCGGTCTGCCTGGTCACGATGCCGGTGAGTCATAACTTCCCCCTGGCGTGCCCCGGAGTGCTCGGCGCGCTGTTCCTCGGCGCGCGAACCGTCCTTCTGCCCAGCGCCAACCCGAAGAAGGCCTTCCCCGTCATCAAAGCCGAGTCAGTCACGGACACCGCCGTGGTGCCTGCGGTGGCTCAGACCTGGATCGAACATCAGGCCGCTCAGAACACCGACCAGCTGGTGAGCCTCCGCGCCATCCAGGTGGGTGGATCCCGCATGCCCGACGAGCTGGCTCGACGGGTCGAGCCGGTGTTGGGGTGCCGGCTGCAACAGGTGTTCGGGATGGCCGAGGGACTGATCAACATGACTCGTCTGGACGACTCCCCCGAGGTGATCCACACGACGCAGGGCCGACCAGTCTCCGAGGCTGACGAAGTCCGTATCGTTGACCCGCTGGGAGAAGACCTTCCGGACGGCACGGCGGGGCGGATCCTGACCCGGGGACCCTACACCCCCCGCGGCTACTACGCGGCTCCCGAAGCCAATGCCAAGGCCTTCGAGGATGGCGGCTGGTATGCCCCGGGCGACATCGTCGAGCGCCACCCTGACGGAAACCTCGTGGTCCAAGGACGCGACAAGGACATGATCAACCGAGGCGGCGAGAAGATCTCCGCAGAAGAAGTGGAATCCCTGGTCTACCAGATCCCGGGACTCAGCATGGTCGCGGCGGTCGCGATGCCGGACCCTGTCCTCGGCGAGAAGGTCTGTCTCTACGCCCAGACCACACAGGGATACACCCTGACCCTCGAGCAGGTCACAGAGCATCTGCACAAGGCAGGCGTCGCCGCATACAAGATCCCGGAGCGCATCGAGATCGTCGACGAGATCCCCACGACCAAGGTCGGAAAGATCGACAAGAAGGCCCTCAGAGAAGACATCGCGAAGCGCCTGAGTGCAGAACCCTAGTCCCAGCCCAATCCAGTCGGAAGCCGCCTCTCGTGGCGGCGATAGAGGAGGACCAATGAGTACCCACGATGACGGCCACGCCGATCACGATCTGCCCCGCGGCGCTGACGGGATGAACGTCCCACCGCCCACTCCCGAGGAGCAGGTCCAGCTGGATCAGCTCTACTCAGACTTCGAAGCCGGCCACATGATTCCGCTGTGGACAGAGATCGGCGATCTGATGCCCCCTGAGCCGCGCCCCAAGGCCACTCCCCATCTCTGGCGCTGGAAGGAGCTTCTCCCCCTGGCTCAGCGCGCAGGCGATCTGGTGCCCGTCGGTCGCGGCGGTGAGCGTCGAGCGATCTCGCTGGCAAACCCGGGGCTGGGAGGCCGACCCTATACGACCCCGACGCTGTGGTGCGCGATCCAGTATCTGGGAGGTCATGAAGTGGCCCCCGAACATCGCCATTCGCAGAACGCCTTCCGCTTCGTGGTGGAAGGTGAGGGCGTGTGGACGGTGGTCAATGGCGATCCCGTGCGCATGTCCCGCGGGGACTTCCTGCTGACCCCTGGCTGGAACTTCCACGGGCACCACAACGAGACCGACCAGCCCATGGCATGGATCGACGGCTTGGACATCCCGTTCGTCCACTACACGGACTCCTCATTCTTCGAGTTCGGCATCGATCGAGTGACGGATGAGTCGACTCCCGACGTCTCCCGCAGCGAACGACTCTGGGCCAACCCAGGTCTGCGTCCGCTCTCCGGGCTTCGCAACACCGTGTCCTCACCGATCGGGGCGTATCGCTGGGAGCACACCGACCGAGCACTCGCAGAACAGCTGCGAATCGAAGATGAGGGCTTCCCCGCGACAGTCGGCCCCGGCCACGCGGCGGTTCGATTCATCAACCCCACCACCGGTGGCGACGTGATGCCCACGATTCGAGCCCAGTTCCACCGGCTCCGCCCGGGGGTGGAAACGCGAACCGTCCGAGAAGTCGGCTCCAGCGTCTACCAGGTCTTCGAGGGCCGCGGCATCGCCACTATCGGTGACCAGCAGCACCAGGTCGAGACCGGCGACATCTTCGTCGTCCCGTCCTGGGCCCCGTTCCACCTGCAGGCAGAGACCTCGTTCGATCTCTTCCAGTTCGGCGATCACCCGATCATCGAAAAGCTGCACTTCCAGCGGACCTACATCGAAGAGGAGAACTCATGAGACTGAGCACCATACGCACCCCCGAAGGCTCGACCGCGGCACGCCAGCAGGACGACCACTGGGTGAGCATCGACGGATATTCCGATGTGGGCCAGCTGCTGACCCAGGAGAACTGGCGCGAACTGGCTGAAGCAGCAGCCGGCCCGACGTTCAACACCTCGGACGTCCAGCTTGGCTCTCCCCTGCCAAACCCTGGCAAGGTCATCTGCGTGGGACTCAACTACGCCTCACACATCAAGGAGATGGGCCGAGAGCTGCCCACTCATCCGACGCTGTTCGCCAAGTACGCGGAGACCCTCACCGGGCCGTTCGACCCGGTGACGGCCGTTGCGGAGGATCCAGACCTGGACTGGGAGGGCGAGCTGGTCGTCGTCATCGGATCCGAGGCCTACCGAGTCACCGAGGAGGAAGCCGGCGCAAAGATCGCCGGATACACGTCGGCCAACGACATCTCGATGCGCGGATGGCAGTTCCGCACCATCGAATGGCTCCAGGGCAAGATCTGGGCCCGATCGACACCCCTGGGACCGGTGATGGTCACCGCGGACGACTTCGACTACAGCACCTCCACTCTTCGGACTCGGGTCAACGGCGAGGTCATGCAGGAGCACTCCATCGGAGATCTCGTCTTCACTCCGGAGCACCTGGTCTCTTACATCTCCACCATGATCCCGCTGAACCCTGGAGATGTGATTCTGACCGGCACCCCCGGCGGCGTAGGCCGCGCTCGTGACCCACAGGTCTTCCTGAAACCAGGCGACGTTGTGGAGGTCGAGATCGACGGGATCGGACCGATGCGCTCCGAGATCGTGGAGCCCTGACATGGTTGCACGCCACGACCTGACGACGGACCCCGAAATCCAGGAACAGCTGCTGACCGTCCGGCGAGGAACCGCCTTCTGGCACCGCAAGGTCCACGAGCTCAGTGACGCCGAGCTGGATGGACCGACATTGCTGTCTGGGTGGACTAGGCGGCACCTCATCGCCCACGTCGGATACAACGCTCGTGCCATCGCCCGCCTGGTCCTCTGGGCCAATACCGGAGTCGAGACTCCTATGTATGCCTCGCCTGAAGTCCGAGATCAGGAGATCGAACTGGGCGCGACCATGCCGGCACGGGCATTGCGACATCTCGATGATCATGCTGCGGTGTCTCTGAATGTGGAGTGGCGAGACACGCCCGCGGATCTGTGGTCCACCATCGTCCGCACCGCGCAGGGGCGAGAAGTCCCGCTGAGCGAGACAGTCTGGATGCGCACCCGGGAGGTATGGCTGCATGCCGTGGATCTGGACAACGGAGCGCGCTTCTCAGATATACCGGAATCCGTCCTGGAGCGGCTCCTGGGCGACATCACCGGGATGTGGCAGAAACGAGGGACCGACCCCGGGTTCGCCATCGAGGTGCTGGATCGCCCAGACCTCGGCACTCTGGGTGCTGGTGCAGGTGCCAGCTCGGCGACAGCCGTCACGGGCACGCTGGCGGCGGTGGCCGCCTGGGCTTCTGGCCGTGGCGCCTCGGCATTGGCCACAGGCCAGGAGACGGAACCGCCCAGATGGCTCTGAGGTCCCAGTGACTGACAGAAGGAGCGAGGGGCGGTGGTGCTTGCAAGCACCACCGCCCCTCCCTCCTTCTGCATCGAGGTCGGAGACGGATCTCTCACCGCCTCCGACCTCGAAGGAGCTCAGTACACCAACACCGGTTTGATCGTGGCTCCCGATGCTGAATCTTCGAACCCACTGTTGATGTCGGCGAACTCGTAGTGGCGCACCAGCTTGTCGAAGGGGAAGTGCCCCGACCTCCACAGATCGATGAGCTGTGGGATGAAGACCTGCGGCACTGAGCTGCCCTGAACGATGGTCTTGAAGGTCCACCCCTTGACCAATGAAAGGCCGACCTCGAAGGAGACCTCGGTACCTGGAGCAGCAGCTCCGACGAGACCGAAGGTCCCACGGTGAGCGATGGCGTCAGCTGCCTGCCGCATCACGTCGGGCCGCGCTGTGGTGTCGAGGATGTAGTCGGCACCCTGTCCATCCGTCAGGCGCATGAGTTCATCGGTCAGGTTCACGTGCTTCGTGTTGATGGTCTCAGTTGCCCCGAGTTCCCGGGCCAGCTCGAGCCGGGAGTCGTGGATGTCGACGGCGATGATGCTGCCACAGTGCGCGACTGCTCCGGCCATCACAGCCGCAGCACCCACTGCGCCTGCGCCGAGGATCACCAGTGAGCTGCCTGGTTCTGGTCTCAGCTCGTTGAGCACCGCGCCGGCACCGGTCTGGATGCCGCAGCCAAGCGGCGCCACGATGTTGAGCGGGACATCCGATGGGATTTTGATGAGGCTTTCTTCGACGACGTTCGAGTACGAGGCGAAGGAGGACTGCCCGAAGAAATGGGAAGAGATGACCTCTTCGCCATTGCTGAACGCCGTTGAACCGTCCGCGCGTCGCCCTCCGAAATCACAGGCGAAGAGGTTCTCGCAGTAGGCCATCTCCCCCCTGCGGCATCGAGTACAGGTGCCGCAATAGGCGGCCGAGAGCAGCACCGGATCACCGACGCTGACCGTCGTGACCGAGCTCCCCACTGCCTCGACGATGCCGGCCCCCTCGTGACCGAGGACGGCGGGCAGGGGTGTGGGATAAACCTGATCCCGCACGATGGCATCGGTGTGGCAGACACCTGAGGCGACCATCCTGACACGGGCCTCGTTCGGTCTGGGGTCGTCCAGTTCGACGTCTTCGATGGTCAGCGGCTCGTGGGGAGCCCTGGCGACTGCCGCGGAAATCTTCATCACAGATCAAGTCCTCTCTTGCGTACGATCAGATCGGGTAGGGCTGGTCGGAGGGCTCAACCGTGATCCACTTGAGCTCGGTGAACTCATTGATCACAGCGCGACCGTCAAAGCGTCCGTAGCCGCTGGCCTTGGTGCCTCCGTAGGGCGCCTGAGCTTCGTTCTGGACCGTGGCCCCGTTGACGTGGACGTGGCCGGCTTGGATCTTCATCGCGACATTGAGCGCGCGGGTGCTGTCCCGTCCGAACACCGCTGCCGCCAGGCCGTACTCGGTGTCGTTGGCGACTTCGACAGCCTGGTCAAGACCAGATACGCGGACCACGGTGGTCACCGGCCCGAAGGTCTCGGTGTCATAGATGTCCATATCCGGGGTGACATGGTCCAGGATGGTGGCTGACATCTTGGCTCCGTCAGCCCTGCCGCCGGTCACCAGGGTGGCTCCCTTCGCCAGGGCATCATCGATCAGCTGGTTGATCCGATCCCCGGACTCGGCCTTGAACATCGGGCCGATGACGCAGGACGGGTCCTGGGTAGGGTCGCCTTCCGGCAGCTGCTCGGCGCGGCGGGCAAACTCTGCGACGAACTGGTCTGCGACGGCTTCATCCACCACCATGCGTTCGGTGGACATGCAGATCTGCCCCTGGAACATGTACGTCCCAAAGATGGCGGCGTTCACCGCTCCGTCAAGATCTGCGTCATCGAGGACCACGAGAGGAGCCTTGCCGCCCAGTTCCAGCAGAGCCGGCTTCAGGTAGCGCCCCGACTTCTCGGCAATGATCCGTCCCACTGCCGTGGAGCCGGTGAAGTTCACCCGCCGCACCGCCGGATTGGCGATCAACGATTCGATGAACTCGTCTGAGTCGGCGGGATCGTTGGTGAGGAAGTTCAGCACACCTGGTGGAAGACCGGCCTCGTGCAGAACCTCGGCGATGATCGCATGTGAACGCGGGCTGCTCTCCGACGCTCGGAAGATGACCGAGTTTCCGCACACGATGGGGTACGCGATGGCACGGGCTGCGAGCACTCCGGCACCGTTCCAGGGCGCCATGCTCAGCACCACGCCGACCGGCTGGCGGACGGTCATGGAGAGCGTGCCGGGCTTATCGGTGGGAAGGGTCTCGCCCTGGATCTGGGTGGCAAGCGACGCTGCCTCTCGGAACAGCTGAGCGGTCAGGAACACGTTGAACCCCGACCAGAGGGGCGCCGCTGCGACCTCTCGTGTCATGGTCTCGGTGAACTCCCCCGCCCGGCTCTCCATGATGTCCGCGGCCTTGAGGAACACCGCGCGGCGTTCTGAGGGGCCCGTCTGGGACCAGGAGGCGTATGCCTTGGCTGCGGAGTCCACGGCTTCAGCCGCGTCGGCAACGCTCGCTGCGACTGCGGTGGTGATGACCTCCTGGCTGACGGGGTCTCGACGGACGAATGTCTTGCCCTCCGCCCCTGCCCGCTGGCTGTTGTCGATGATTAGCTGCGTCTCCATGCGAACTCCTCCAATGTCACGGCAATTGATCCGTCGAAACCGACGTGATGCACCACCGGGGCCTGACTCGACGGCGATCTCGACGAAACCCCACGCGCTGTGCGCGGATTCCTGCGATGGCCTGCCGGTCCAGTGAACGTGCGCCTGAATCAGAGTGTGACCATCGTTACAATTAAATATAACTCAATCACGCCGTCCGTCTCAACCATGTTCTATGAAGTTTCCGTCCAGCACCTGCCCCAGCCTGGACTCGATGCGCATCCAAGCACTCGGACCCAGGGCCTTATGGGCCTGCATAAAGGATTCGAAGGCGCGGCGCGCGGGCCAGTGCGGAGGTTGCAGCTCTTCAGGAAGCCGAGGATCCTTGAAGGTCATACGGCGCGCATCTGCCACCAGGCGCATCCGCTCCACCAGAGCGTCCTGACCCCGCAGGACGCCAGCTCGAGCCACCGCGGAATCGCACGCTGCGATGAACCCGTCATAGTCCCGCCCCACCTGCTCGAGATCCCAGCAGCGTGCGGCGAGCTCGATGTCAGAAGCCAAGCCTGATGTGGCAGAGCGCAGCACGTCGATCTCAGCCTCGGGAAACTCGTCCCGCAGCTGCTCTGCTCCTTCGACCATCGGATGCGGAGACAGCCACACCGACGGCGCGCACTGCCCGAAACCCATCCACGAGAGCCTCTTCCGCAACGAGCCTCGGACTCCTCGGGCCGACTCCGGGACCTGGTAGAGGACTTGGGTCCACTGCCCGTCCCAGGGGGCCTCCGGTCGGGTGAAGATTCTGTCGCGACCCTCATCCAGCACCTCGGACATCTGCTCGGAAAGCTGATACAGAGTCTCCCGACCCTCGCGGCGCGCCGTGAACCAACCCGCGTTTCGGAGTCGCGACAGGGTCACCCGTCCGGAAGACGGTTCGATGTCGAAGTCCTCAAGAACCCGCAGAAGGCCCGCGAGACGAACCTCTCCCCCCTGGGCGTATCGGAGGTAATCGCCATAGAGGTCCATGACAAGTGAACGTGCAAAGGATGCCAAGACGCCTCCAGAGAAGATGACCGCGGGACTTCAGCGCATTCTAGGCCCCAGAGATCATTCCCCGAGCCCACAAAGGACTCACTCCCCCATTCACCTCAGGCGCTTCCGCGCTTCAGATCCTCGCTGGCAAGCATCCGACCCTCTGGATCCAGCTGCTGCAGCATGGCGCCAGAGATCGCGGAGAGCTGTTGAACCTGTTCCGGAGTCAACTGATCGATCACAAGCCGGCGGACGACTTCCAGGTGGCCAGGAGCCGCGTGGACGACCTTCTTCCAGCCCGCCTCGGTCAGACTGACGTTCGTGGCTCGGCGATCATCTGGACACGGCGCCCTCTCCACGAAACCCGCCGCCTCTAGCCGAGACACCACTCGGGAGAGCCGCGGCAAAGTCGCATTCGTACGGGCGGCGAGGGCACTGGTGCGCAGGACGCGACCGGGCGCCTCAGAGAGCATCGCGAGCGTGAAGTAGTCAAAGTGGGTGAGACCCTCATCCGCGCCGAGCTGAAGATCCAGGGCGGAAGGGAGCAGCTCCAGGACGGCCGTGAAGCGTACCCACGCAACATGCTCGTCCTCAGAGAGCCAGTTTGTCTCAGTCATAGGTGCAATCCTACCAATACTTGCACCTACAACCAGTTCCATGTAGGTTACTTGTACCAGCAACCAATGCCTCTCGATCACTCAGCTCGAAAGGCCAAGCACAAGGAGCATCCCCATGACAGACGTGACCATCTTCGGTTCAGGCAATATGGGAACCGCCATCGCCGACGTATTCAAGACCAGCGGCGCATCGGTCGAACACATCGGATCCGACGGCGGAACCATCACCGGCGATCTCGTCGTACTAGCTGTGCCCTACCCCGCACTTGAATCCATCGTGGCCAACCACGGTGCCCAGCTCGAGGGCAAGATCGTCGTCGACATCACGAACCCGCTGGACTTCTCGACCTTCGACTCCCTGGTCGTAGGCGCCGACTCCTCAGCCGCAGCCGAACTGGCGGAGGCCCTTCCCTCGTCTCGGGTCCTGAAGGCCTTCAACACCAACTTCGCGGCCACCCTGGGGGCGAAGAAGATCGGCGATCTGGACACCACCGTGCTGGTGGCCGGTGACGACGACGCGGCCAAGCAGGCACTCGTCTCGCTGATCACCGCAGGCGGCCTGCAGGCCATCGATGCCGGCACGCTGAAGCGCGCACGCGAGCTGGAGGCGCTCGGGTTCCTGCAGCTCACTCTGGCCGCAGGCGAGAAGATCAGCTGGACCGGAGGATTCGGCGTCGTCCGCTGAACCCCGGCGCTTTAGCCCAACATCAAGACACCCCTAGAGACATCACCGCGGTGGGGTCGACGCAGCGTCGACCCCACCAAGATTCGGAGCAAGACGTGCCCATCCAGATCGACGAACGCATCATCAACCCCGGCGCATCGATGGGTGCAGTCACTCTTCGAGTCGGTGACCTCGAAAAAATGTCTGCCTATTACTGCGAAGCCTTCGCCATGGAGCCGGTCCAGGATCTGACCGCAGGCAGAGAAGTGCACCGTGTCCTGGGGCGAGGAGTCATTCCCCTGGTCCGCCTGATCCACACTCCGAATCTCCCGGTCACAGATCCACACCAGGCCGGGCTGTTCCACACGGCGTTTCTGTTCGCGGACCGAGCAAGCCTCGCCGCAACCGTCCACCGCGCAGGCAACGCACCGGCCGGCACGTTCATCGGCTCAAGCGACCACCTCGTCAGTGAGGCCTTCTACTTCACGGACCCAGAGGGAAATGGTGTCGAGCTCTACCGGGACCGACCTCGTGAGCAGTGGACCCACGATGGCGATCAGATTCGGATGACGACCACTCACCTCGATCCGACGACATACCTCCAGACGCACCTAAGCCAGACGGCTGTGGACGCCGGGCCAGAGCTCCCGGGACTCGTCGGGCATGTGCACCTGCAAGTCGGGGACCTCACGGTGGCGCGATCCTTCTACATCGATGCGTTGGGATTCGAGGTCACTCAGATGGGCTACCCCGGAGCGCTCTTCGCCTCCGCCGGTGGATATCACCACCACATCGCCATGAACACCTGGAACAGCCGTGGCGCTGGGCCCCGCGCGGCGCGGCTGGGACTGGGCAACGTGGCGGTCACGGTGCCCGCCCCCGAGGATATCGCCGCGTTGAAGGCTCGGCTCGCTGCGCGCTCGATCGACTTCATCACCGATGGGCGAAGCCTCTCCGCCCGCGACCCTTGGGGAACACTCGTCACAGTCAGCGCCGCTGATCTCTCTTCGGACGAGCTGCTGGCCCTCTGACACTCCCACGTCTCATTCGGTGGGCGCGGCTCTACGGCTCAGGCCTCCACAGCCACTCTCACCGATCCCCACCTTGACTCGAAGGAAACACACATCATGACTACATCCATCAGAACCGCCGTCCTTGTCGTCGACATGCAGAACGACACCGTCCACGCCAGCGGGGCATATGCCTCGTTCGGCGCGGCAGAACATGCAGCTAGCCAGAACGTCATCCCGAACATCCGCAACATCGTCGAGGCCGCCCGCGCGGCTGCGGTGCCGGTGTTTCACAGTCGCATCGTCGTACACCCGCTCCCGGGTGTGGGCGGTCGCAACGCACCGGTGTTCCAGATGCTGGCTCCAGACACCTTCAAGGTCGGGAGCTGGGGTGTCGAGATCGTCGATGAGCTGCGTCCCTCCGGCGACGAAATCGTCCTTGACCGCACACGGATGTCCGTGTTCAACGGAACCGAGCTCGACTCAATGCTGCGAAACCTCGGCGTTGACTCGCTCATCGTGGTCGGGGCGTGGACGAACATGGCCGTGGAGCATACGGTTCGCGACGCGGCCGACCATGGATACGAGGTCACGATCGTCTCAGATGCGTCATCAAGCCTCAGTGCCGACTGGCAGCGTGGCGCATTGGAATACGCGCTGACCAACATCGCCACCATCACCGACGCTGAGACGATTGCCGCCTCCCTCAGTTCTTAGTCAGGCATTCCGAGGACCACCACGGCCTTGCCACCGACGGCGTTCGCCTCCAGATCTCGATGCGCCTGGACGATCTCATCGATGCGGTAGGTGCGACCGATCGGCACCACAGCACTTCCTGCCTCGACCGCATCCAGGTACTCCTGGAGCACCGGGGCGGGAAGCCCGCTGGCATCACCCGAATAGGCGGTGAGCCGGACTCCGTTGGGCAGCCAGTCCATGGGGTAGAACTCTGGGATCGTCCACTGGTCGGAGAGCATCCCGGTGAAGCAGACGACTCCGCCGGGACGGGCGGCGAGCAGGGTGTCACGCATGACGTTGGCACCGACGAGCTCGATGGCTCCGTCCACTCCTCCTCCGAGCAGTGCGCGCACTGGCTCCGCGACCTCACCTGAGTCGAGGAGGGGGTGGTCGACACCGACCTGTTCCAGCAGCGGGAAACGCGCTGCGCTGCGGGTGGTCGAGATGACGGTCATTCCGCGACGCTTCGCGAGCACCGCCGCGGCGAGACCCACAGATGACGTGCCGCCGCGGATCAGCAGCGTCTGGCCCTCGACTGCTTCGAGCCCGACGGTGAGCGATCCGTAGGCAGTCTGCAGCATCTCGGGCACGGCGCCCAGCGTCGACCATGGCAGATCGCTTGTGAAGGGGATGACCTGAGCTGCGGGCACCACCACGTACTCGGCATAGCCACCATCGAAGTTGCGGCCCATCCCGCCCATCATGGTCATGACCTGGACGCCGGGCGCGAACTCGCCGCCTGGTGCATCCACCACGACGCCCGATGCCTCGATCCCGGGGATGCGCGGGAAGCTTCCGCTCGATGCGACGCCGCTGCGAAAATGAAGCTCTGAACGATTGAGTCCGAAAGCACGTATCTGGATGAGCACCCAACCCAGGCTGGGCTTGGGAATAGGGACCTCGCGCAGCAGGAGCACCTCTGGCGCGCCAGGCTGGTCGACGACGACCGCCTGCATCATGCCGCTCACGCTTGCAATCCTGCACTGGGCCAGGACCGAGATCCTGCGGGCAGCTTAGCCGGGCTCTTACTTCGCTGCCGGAACGCGCCCGCCCCAGTGGATCGCCTCCCCGGAGTGGAGCGGGAGTTGCGGGAATGCGTCATGGCAGCATCCACCAAGCAATTCCTGATCTGTGTCATACGAGATCAGAACCCACCGGCCGAACGGCGTATTCCCCTGCACCTGTGCCGAGGACCTGGGTCGTCGCATCTCGCGGCACTTTCACGTTTCAAAACCCCCGCTGGGAGCATTCCGCTCCTGGCGGGGTTCTTTTTTCTCTGCACCGCGCTGACGCATTTCAGCCTCAGCGACCCCATCGCTTCCGGCTCTCGCTGACGCGCTCACATACGTATTCCAGAGAGGCTCTAAGGATCACCCTCCGACTGCCTGCAAGTCCACCGCGGCAGCAGACACGACATTGTCACCAGATGCTGACCCTAAACGCACCAGATTCTTACAGTGCCGCGACGACGCAGAACCAGGCTCAAGACAGTTCATGAACGACACGTCGTCACGATCTCTACGAGATCATGCGCTGTACCGACGAAGAACACACGACCAATCCACCGTCTGTGGTGAGAACTGGACCACCCGAATCCACATTGCAGACCCGTCTGCGACTCGGGTGGGACCATCGTGGGCGTCGGTTCGCGAGGGTCGCGTGCATATGTCTGAGACCCGTCGCCTGCAACCTTGACGCCGGCTCCCCGATGGCGTCAGAGTCGACCGAAGATCGGCATGCCTGAGTTTCGTTCCACCTGCACAATATCTCTAAGGCTGATGAAGAAGGACCTCTCTAGTCCTGCCGAGACATTCGAGGCCGGGGCCTCTCCCGCGTCCAAAACTTCGCCTCTCGAGCAATACAGGTCCGCCATGATCCATCAAGTTGTCCACAGGACTGAAGCAGGTTCTGATACCAAAACAGTATGGCAAGACTGGTTCCGCGACGTCAGGTCCAGAGCAGCCGTGGGAGGTTCAAGGACAACCACATGATCCTGAATATCCAGCATCCACACCAGAGTTACAGAAACCACCACCAACAGCACCCAGAGAGGGAGCGAGCAGGACGATCCGCACAGAGAAACACTGCCCTCGCAGGGTCAGAAACATATGAAGATCCGACCGTGGATCCACCCCCAAACACGGCTCTTATTCAGGGTGGAGACACGGGTGGATCCATGGTGACACGGAGAGGCTGTGCACGGATCCACCCAAGAGCCACTGACCTGCGGAGATAGATGCCACGGATCCACCCCTACCCCATGGATCCATGCATAGAGGGGGTGGATCCAAGGGGGGTGGAGACATCGATCCCCTTGGTATACGTGGATTTATCTCCGACTTCATCCGCTAAAGCTCCTGAAGGTCGGAAAGAAAGAAAAGGGCATAAGGGGGAGTGGCACCTCGCTGCGTTTCGGACTCGCTACGCTCCTCCTCAACTTGCTCGGTGGTCGGCACAGCCGACACTCCTGACTTCGTCCTCTCCGAGCTCGCTTCGCTCCCTCGTTTCGTCCTTCGTCACCCTCGTTCGCTGGCGCTCTCTTCGGGCCCTTACTGCGTCGCTGCGCTCCTTGCTCTCCCACGGCCCTGTGGGGCCGTGTCAGGATGCCCTGGCAGGTCTCACCGACGTCGCTTCGCTACGTCGGATGAGCCCTGTTTCCACAGCCGTTGCACGGCCGTGCGCGTACCCCGGCTGCGTCGTGTCTTTCAGAAAGAACCGGGTACCTAGACCCCGCCGGTGGACCAAGGTCTCCACCTGCTGGCGCAGGTGAGGGTCGACGGGGTGACGTGGTCGGCCAGGGCCGACCCGGGAAACTAGTTGAGAATCTGGTATGTGTTCCAAAGCTGTCGCTGCATCAGGTGATGCAGTTGCTTTACCCCGAAGGGGGACATCAACATCAAGGGCCACGACCAGGACCGCGGAGGTGCCACCGCGGAGCCACCACTCCCCGGCCCTGACGTAAGAAGACGTCGTTCAAAAGCAGTAATCATTCTCGGAATCATTTTCGCCAGTCGCTTCTGCTGGGGAGACGCCCAAGCGGTAGCCACGGGCTCCCACTCTTTTCGCGCTGGTGCCAGGACTTCTCTGATGACCGGTGGTAGATCCACCGCCGCGAAGCGCCGTACCTTATCCGAGGTTGGGCGGCCGAACTTCTTGTCCTTAAAGCACACCGGCAAGCCGTTGAGCTCTACTAGACCACGGTGCTCCCCCACCGCCTCAGCACCGGGGTTCGCACTGGCCGACCTGAGCGGCAAAGACTTCGCCTGCCATGCTGGGCTCCATTGCCCCGCCGACGTGTTCCTCCAGAAAACTGCACGACTAGGATAATTACATGGGTGCTTGCGATCATTCCGATCAACCGCAGAACGAAGATTCTGACGATCTCAACTACCGAGTTCAAGTAGAGGAAATCCTCCGAATCGCGCACGAGCGATACGCAGGGCTCGACGCCGACGAGATTCGGGCTCGGTCAGAGTCAGATATGGATCTCGCGTCTGACGAGCTGGACAGGAAACTTGGCCCGAACACCGCGGACGAATTTCGCCAGTCCCTCCTGCAAGGACTGGGTGAACTTCTCGGGGGTACTGCGGTTGCACTCAACCCCACTCCACTATTTCGCCCGCTAGGACAAGCAGTCGCTGAATCTGCACACTTCTATGCAGAAGCAGTGGGACACGTAGGAGGGACCTTCGCGTACTTCCTTGAATCAATCGTTGGGGCTGCTCCTAAAGTGAAGTCCACGAGGGCCGCGACATCGGAACCAGACCAGGGCACTGCAGGTGACGCGGCGCCAGCCTTGGCCTACTCAGTGCCCAGGAGCCTCCAAGGGGAGGGCATCCAGGAAGCTACGGCTGAGTTCCTTGCGTCCGCTTCTATGCACGAACTGTTGAAACGGCAGTACCAAGCGCTCGAGGTTCAAACCAAACACACACGTGACATGCTCCAACAGATGGTTCACCAGATTGATGCGATGCAACAACTCACTGTTGCTCACCAGCAGGGTTGGCAGAAGCAGGCTGAAGACGCACAGAAAGAACTGCGTTGGGCCAGAGCATCAGTGGTCCTCGCGGGCATTGCTGTGATCGTGGCGATGATTGTCGGTCTTCAGTGACTCGCTCCCCAGAGTGGCCTTGAGACCTCTACCGGTCTTTCCAGAGCTTCCAAGCCATCGATTAGAGGACTGGTCACCCTCCCCAGTGACATAGAACATTTGATGGTGATATTATTACCAACATGGATCACATCGCCCGCGTCACCGAAGCACTGGAGTCAGCATGCGAACCACTGCATGACGCTCTTTCAGAGGGGGTCCTCAGGTCCCAGGAAGCGTTTTCGGGAATGCCTGGTTCTTTGCACGCATGGGCGGGACCCGCGATGACGCACTTTACTCGCGCCTGGACCATCTCCGCGTTGGTCAAAGCCGGAGGCATCGACGGATGGGACATGGATTTCATCAATAATTCGTCGATCATCTTGCGGCGCGGAACCGTCTCTATGAGACTTCTTCATCAGCTACAAGATGGAAGTGCACCCCACCCAGGACCGAACGCGGCTCGGGAGCAGTACTACATGAACGACCTTCTGCCCGCAGCGGTCTTGCCCCGAGCCGACAAACTCCTAGCTCTCTGGAGTACTGGTACAGCAGGTGAAACGATACGGATCGTTCGCCCGGTGGGCACTTGGAAGTTTGGTCGACAGGAGAAAGTTGACCTCGACTTTATCCTCCCTAGGTACGCCACTGATATTAGGAGCCTGGAGTTTGAGACAAGCGACGAGGATCTCTTCGCAGACATCCCTGTCGAGACAGAGGAGGAAGGAAGTGCATGAGGCCCTTTGGGCCGAGCGCATAGTTGCTCTTCGTGAACTTCACGGATGGACCCAGACCCAACTCGCTGGCACCACAGGCATCTCGCAAGCCTATCTATCGCAGATCGAACGACTCCAACGGACCCCTTCGCCAGAAATCATTGAACAGATCGCAGAATCAACTGGCACACCCATGTCGTTCTTTGCCGCAGAAGCACTGCAGTCCTCGGACGATACGCTGCATTTCAGAAAGAATCGCACGGCGTCGCAGAAGCTGACCCGTCAGTTCAAACGGTACTTCCAAGAGTCTGCAAGGGCGGGAGAACTGCTCGTAGATAGGATCTCATATCCGAAGGCTGCCCTCAGCTTCTTATCTGATGGCGCCCGCGTGACGCCCGATGCGCTGACTGAGCTCGCCGGCGAGGCGCGGCGAGCGATGGGCCTTTCCCCTGCAGATCCCATCAGGAACCTCACCCGCGGACTCGAACGTAGTGGAATCAGTGTGTTCCGCATCGACCTGGCCGACCTGGAACACGAGCGTGTCGTCGGCTCTGGCCACTTCGGAATCTCGCATTGGGCTGGCCCTGGTACTCGCGCCGCCATCGCCTACGTCAGTGGTAGCGGCGACAGGAATAGGTTTACCCTCGCACACGAACTTGGCCACCTCCTCCTTCATACGTTCCGCACCAACATCCCCTCACAAGAAGCTGAGAAGGAGGCCCACGCTTTCGCTTCCCTTCTGCTGCTCCCCCGGGAACGAGCGCACGACTTAGTGTCCCCATCCACCACCCTCAACGACTTCGCACGTATCAAGGCGAGCTTCGGCATATCCATCCAGGCTTCCGTAATGAATGCCGAACTTCTGGGAATCATCGACGAACAGCGAAAGCGATCGCTCTTTAGGCAGATCAGCCAGCGCGGTTGGCGAACCACCGAACCAGTCGAGGTGAGCCTGGAAGAACCTCAGTTGCTTCGCAAAGCCCGCGAGATGGGTTGGCCCAAAGCCCCATTGATGAAGGTGGCAGACGAAGTTGGCCTACCCGCACACATTTTGAGAGCCATCACTCTAGAATCACCACCGCAGAATTCGCCGAGTCATGACCCGTCGACCGTTGTGGATCTGAATCGATACCTGGACAGAAGAGAACCAGTGATCCCCAGCCCCACGTCGGACCGCTTCGCGCAGCATTAGTGCGCCCCGTGTTGGAACAGGATTCGTTGGGCCCCGGCGATCGATGTCCCATCCTGGGTTACCAGGAGACACGCCTGGTGCTCGTCCAACCATTGTGCCGACCCCAGTACGCATCTGACTCTAGTACAACGAATAAGGGTGTCGTCGCAGGCCTCTCTCCGTAATACTGCGCACGTGACAGAAGACCGTGAACCGAGCCTGGCGTGGCAGGGTTTCAACCAGATGCGGCTCGAGATCGTGCAGTCTAGGGCCACCCTGGAGCGCAATGAGTTCAAGGGGCGCCCAACCGAACAACGGGTGCGTCGCATCGCTGAGATAAAGATCCCGACTCACGACGAGATGATGGAAGCGGCTTACCATGAGGACCGGCTTCAGTCCCCGATCGCACTAACCCGAAGGTGAAGGTTGCCCTGGGGGCGGCACTGCGTTACTTCTCGGGTCCTGATCCGTCGGCCACTCGTCTCCGCCAACTGCTTCACGTTGAGCTGACACCGGCTGCGAATGGTGGCGGCTAACTGCCGCGGTTCCACCCCGGCCACATGCTTCACCAGGCCCCAGCAGGCCCCAGGCCGAACTGTCCACCTTCTGGACTATAGAAAGTCGTCGGGCGCGCGGCACGCATCGTCTGGCGGCTCGTCGCGAGAACCTCGTCCTCGTCGCGCCGACCCCAGTTCCCTCAACCGGTGGGATAGGCGTCTTTGGCAGGGCGTCAATTGTATTGATCACGTCGACCTCGGTCAGCCAGCGGCGGTGTGCCAGCGAGTACATCAGCACCCTCTTTAGTGACCTCAATTTCATAACAGCGCACTGCACACTCCCTTCACGCAGGCTTCTGACCGAGACCGCCTCGTCTACCCAAGTTTAACTATTGACGGTAACTACAAATATCTCTATTCTGACCCATTAAACAGTTATTATTCTAAAGAAAGCGAGAATGTTATGTCGGGACCAATCGCCTGGGTCGTGTCCACAGCTCGGTGGGGGCGGGGTGATGATGCCCAGCTGCACGTGCGGGTGCTGTGCCCACTGTGTCACCTGATCCACACCCACCTCGGGAACACGCTAGGCGATCCACGCCTCGGCGGCCGCGTCGGACACTGCGGCGACTCTCGCCCGAAGACCGGTCCCACCGGATATGACATGGCTTGGCCAGACGACGCCGGCGCGAAGCTTCTGAATTCGGAGATGAACCACTGCCACACCATCAAGCCCGCTCACGGCAACCTGTGTTCAAGCAAGGTATACACGCGGTACACCGCAGGCTTCCAGTGTATAAAACACGAGCTCAACGGCGCCGCAGAGACTCGACGCGCCATCGACACCTCGTCGATCTTGGCTGACGAGCAGGAGAGCATCTACACCCCGAGGTTCGACATCTTGTCGGGCCGTTCCGTTCCGACCTTTGAGCGGATGTCCAAGTAAGGGCGGCCCCTGGGGCCCCGAGGGTCGCGAATAGCGCGTCAGTTCCGACTAGGGGGTGCGGGACGTGCAAAGGATGAGGTGCAATTCAGGTGTAACCCGAAACTCCGCTCGCACATCGCGGTTGCTTCGCGCGGTAGGGGATGTTGGAGCCTGATCCCTGACAGGTCAGCACGGCCGACGGAGGCCGAGGTCCTCGCCGAGCGGGCCGACCCGAACCTCGCATCCTTCCCCGCCACCCCCGCACCGGTACAGATCGATATCCTCGACGACCTGACCGACCAGCACGCCGAGGTCCTCGCCACCACCGCAGCGAATTTAGATCAGATGAAGGCGGCTACCGCGCGCAACGTTACCGAGGTGACAGAGGGCCCGCGGCTCGAGACCAGCTACCCCTGGTGCCGCGGCGAGCAGCTCATGGTCCGCAGCATCGGCGCCGACTGGAGCCCGGAGGTGGTCATCCGATGCGAGTCCGGGATCTGCGAACCCACACCGGGCGAATGCGGCACCTGGCACCGCGGGATGCCGTGCTGGCCGCTCAACGAACGGAAGTGGTTAGCTCAACATATGGGATGAAATCTCAGGGGAATTCGAGTTGCTCGGAAGCCTCGTGGTCCTCAAAGGACGTCTCCCCTGACAAGTCCAGCTCAAAATCCGGAGCCTTGTGCGGCAACTCGGGCCACCAGTCGCACAGAGCCGCCTGAGCTGAAACAGTTCTTCTCGCCAAGTCGTAGAGGTTCTCGACTACATGTCCTGTATCAAGCACCTCCACGAGGTCCGCGAACTCACCAGAGAACTCACCATCGGTAGATTCCACGAGGGCCATAACCTGCGCCTGGCTGATGCCTTCCTCCCCTTTCGAGAGAAGATGACCAGCCAGAAAGAAGAGGTTTCCGTGTCCGTGCATAGGTGTGAGGGACCAGAGGGTCGTCTGTTCTTCTTCGGGTACAGGCAGCCTGCTAGCCTCGCAACGGACCACGGAGTACTGGGCACGAAGTGGAAGTTCCTTCATGAATGACTTCCGTGCGCGTGGTTATGGCCTTCTGAAAGCTTGCTCTCCTCTTGACGAAGGACCCAGTGCCAAGACGACTGCTTTAGCTCGTGATGATCCTGCCAGCTACTGACGCTTGCTGCGACTCGCCGAACCTTCCATTCTTTCGCGATGGACTCAATTGCGCGAGTGTAGATCTTCACGTCGATGACGGCGTCCAGCGAGAATAAGACCTCCTGGAGCTCGCCCGTTGTGAGCTCGTACTGATTGGTGACGATGTCGTGCGCCAAGTCTGGCGCTATATCTACAATCTTGGCCACTTCGGCAATCGTGCGACCAGATTCCTTGAAAGCCTTAGCCACCTGGACGTAGAGCTTCTCGATGGCGAGGTGATTCATGTCAGCGAGAACTCGCTTGGCCTCCGCAACACTGAGACCGCCCGGCGACTCTGCGTCTGGATTCCGCGGGAGAGATCGATCATTCATGATCGTCATCCGAGCCTCCTGGTTCGTTAGTCTGCGAGTCCAACATCTTGATAGCTGCTTCGATGCGCAGATGCGCGTCGTTTATAGCCGCCTGTTGCTCGTTGCTGGAGTCAGGGGCGTTTCCTGGTTTGGCTGCCACATGGAGCGCCAGTAGTACGTTGTCGTGATCTCTAGGTTCACAGTAGTAGATTCTAACGATACGGGGCCGCCGGTCGTCCTGGAACCTGGATCTTCGATGCTTCCTGTCCACGCTTGGCTGGCGAAGCTCTATCAAGTGCGGCCGTGAGTCCAGCTCCTTGATGTGACAGAGAGAACTGTTAGCGAAAATCCCCTCCGGTTTCGCCTGCGCGCACTGGCAGAGGAGACGCAACCTGTTTAGTTCGCTAGTGGCGACCTGCTGCTCTGACTCGGACATTTGAGAATCCGCCCATTCGCCCGCCGCCATGAGGTCGAGCGCGAACTTGCAGTCCTCATGATACGCCCAGGTGTTCACGGTCCTCTCGGGCAATGGCGGCTGCGTAAGTCTCCAGCTAGATCGACGACCCACAGGCTCAGCTACCAGCTCAAGAAACGATGAGTCCGAACCACGCATCGATTTCCTCCTACTTCGACTGAACCAGGGTGCGCTGGGTATTCGAAGTAGCCTAGCTGGAGATTCGCTCCGCTGGGGACAAAACCCTCGAGGAGCCCTCAAAGTAACTGACGTCGGCCCTGTGGATAAGTTTAGTTAGGCGGCAATTCCACTACACCCAAGAACAGGTCCCCCAGTCGGGACGGACCCCCCCCACCACGATCCGGCCTCT
>NZ_JBIMEY010000011.1:0-74486 GCF_051262655.1 Nesterenkonia maliinae
GAGAAGCCCGCTTCCAAGCCCGCAGGTTCAGGCGCCAAGCCCGGCGGTCCCCGCCCGGGCAACAACCCCTACGCACCGAGCCAGGGCATGGGCGCCGAGCGCCAGGCCCCGCGTCCCGGCGGAACCGGCGGCCCGCGCCCCGGTCCCAAGCCAGCAGGCCCGCGTCCGGGCAACAACCCGTTCGCACCCCAGCAGGGCATGCGCAATGAGCGCGGCGGCGGACCTCGTCCCCGCGGCGGTCAGGGTGCACCCGGCGGCGCACCGCGCCCCGGCGCACCCCGCCCCGCAGGCGCAGCCGGCTCACGCCCCGGTGCTCCCGCAGCAGGCGGCGCAGCCCGCCCCGCAGCGGCACGCCCCGGTGGTCCCAAGCCCTCGATGATGCCCAGCCAGACCCCGGCACCTGCCGGTGGTCGCCCAGGCGCTCCCGCCGGTGGTCCGCCACGCGGCGGTCGCGGCGGCGGTCCTCGCCGCGGCGGCGCGGCCGGTGCCTTCGGTCGCGGCGGCTCCAAGGCCAAGGCTCGCAAGTCGAAGCGCGCAAAGCGCCAGGAGATGGAGCAGCGTCAGTCCCGCGAGATCGGCGGCGTGCGCGTCCCCAAGGGCGACGGCACCACCACCGTGCGCCTGCGCCGCGGCTCCTCGCTGGGCGACTTCGCCGAGAAGATCAATGCCGAGCCGGCAGCGATGGTCACCGTGCTGATGAAGCTCGGCGAGATGGCCACCGCCAACCAGTCCCTCGACGAAGAGACCTTCCACCTGCTGGGCGAAGAGCTGGGCTACCCGGTCCAGATCGTCTCCCCGGAGGACGAGGATCGCGAGCTGCTGAACACCTTCGACATCAACATCGAAGATGAGCTGGCAGCCGAGGGCTCCGACGAGCTCTCCGCTCGCGCCGCCGTCGTGACCGTCATGGGTCACGTCGACCACGGCAAGACCCGCCTGCTGGACTCGATCCGAAGCGCGAAGGTGACCGAAGGCGAAGCCGGCGGCATCACCCAGCACATCGGTGCCTACCAGGTCCACGTCGAGCACGAGGGCGTCGAGCGCGGCCTGACCTTCATCGATACCCCCGGTCACGAGGCGTTCACCGCCATGCGTGCTCGTGGTGCGAAGGTCACCGACATCGCGGTGCTGGTCGTGGCCGCCGACGACGGCGTCATGCCCCAGACCATCGAAGCGCTGAACCACGCGAAGGCCGCCAACGTGCCGGTCGTCGTCGCGGTCAACAAGATGGACAAGGAAGGCGCATCCCCGGACAAGGTCCGCGGTCAGCTGGCCGAATACGGTCTGGTGCCCGAGGAGTACGGCGGCGACACCATGTTCGTCAACGTCTCCGCGCTGCAGCACCTGCACATCGACGAGCTCCTCGAGGCCGTGCTGCTCACCGCAGACGCAGCCCTGGAGCTCACCGCGAACCCGAACAAGGCAGCTCGCGGTGTGGCCATCGAAGCGAACCTGGACAAGGGTCGCGGCGCCGTGGCCACTGTGCTGGTCCAGTCGGGCACCCTGCGGGTGGGCGACAACATGGTCGCCGGCACCGCCCACGGCCGTGTCCGCGCCATGTTCGACGAGCACGGCGAGACCGTCAAGGAGGCCCTGCCCTCCCGTCCGGTGCAGGTCCTGGGTCTGTCCTCGGTGCCTCGCGCCGGTGACACCTTCCTGTCCACCTCCGATGACCGCACTGCACGTCAGATCGCTGAGAAGCGTGAAGCCGTGGAGCGCAACGCACAGCTGGCCAAGCGCCGCAAGCGCATCAGCCTGGAAGACTTCGACCAGGCTGTGGCCGACGGCAAGATCGACACGCTCAACCTCATCCTCAAGGGCGACGTCTCCGGTGCCGTGGAGGCCCTGGAAGACGCACTGCTCAAGATCGATGTGGGTGCCGATGTGCAGCTGCGCGTCATCCACCGCGGCGTCGGTGCGATCACGCAGAACGACGTGAACCTGGCCACTGTGGACAACGCAGTGATCATCGGCTTCAACGTCCGTCCTGCGGAGCGCGTCAATGACCTGGCCGACCGTGAAGGCGTGGACATGCGCTTCTACTCGGTCATCTACGCCGCGATCGACGACATCGAGGCCGCCCTGAAGGGCATGCTGAAGCCCGAGTACGAAGAGGCTTCACTGGGCACCGCAGAGGTCCGCGAGGTCTTCCGCTCCTCGAAGTTCGGCAGCATCGCCGGTTCGATCGTCCGCTCCGGCATCATGCGCCGCAACGCCAAGGCGCGCCTGGTGCGCGATGGCAACGTGGTGGCCGACAACCTCACCATCGAGTCGCTCAAGCGGTTCAAGGACGACGCCACCGAGGTCCGCGAGGGCTTCGAGTGCGGCATCGGCCTCGGATCGTTCAACGACATCCGCGAAGGTGACAGCATCGAGATCTGGGAGATGCGCGTAATCCCGCGCTCCTGATCCAGCTCGCCGGTTCCACCGGTGACAGCTCCGGGGACCCTGCCACAGGCGGGGTCCCCGGAGCTGTCCGCAGACCATACCCACCTGACCCGCTCCACGCGGGGCCAGGCCAGGGACCAGATTTTTTCGAGAGGAGCGCATCATGGCAGATCCAGCACGCGCCGCACGACTGGCGCAGCGCATCAAGGTGATCGTGGCCGAGGCGCTGCGTCGCCGGGTCAAGGATGAGCGCGCAGAGCTGATCACCGTCACCGACGCCCGCGTGACCAACGATCTCCAGCACTCCACGGTGTACTACACCGTCATGGCTCCGGACGAGGAGTCCCGCGCAGGTGCCGAGGCCGTCCTGGCCGCGAACCAGGGGACGCTGCGCTACGAGCTCGGCCGGCAGCTTAACATCCGGCTGACCCCGACCCTGGAGTTCGTCGTCGACGAGATCCCCGAGTCGGCCGCACACATGGAGGACCTGCTGCGCAAGGCCCGCGAGCAGGACGAACAGGTCGCCGCCCTGCGCAAGGACGCCCAGCCCGCCTCGGAGGAGAAGCCCTACCGCTGGCAGGTCGAGGAGGAGCCCGACTCCTCCGAGAGTTCGTCCGAGGGCGGCTCCGAGACCTCCGACGACGCCGGCCGCCCCAGCGCCGCGGATCGCTGAACGCAGATAGGCCACGGCTGAACACCTATGGGGAAGAAGCAGAAGCCTGAAGAGCTGGAGGTCGGCTCCGGACTTGTCCTGGTGGACAAGCCGGCCGGCCTGACCAGCCATGACGTGGTCGGGAGGATCCGAAAGCTCGCCGGGACCCGCAAGGTGGGCCATGCCGGCACGCTGGATCCGATGGCCACCGGAGTCCTGGTGGTCGGGATCAACCGCGCCACCAGACTGCTGACCCATATCGTCGGGGTGGACAAGACCTACACCGCCACGGTGCGGCTGGGTCAGTCCACCTCCACCGACGACGCCGAGGGCGAGGTCCTGCAGACCCGGTTCGCCAATGCGGTGAGCTCGGAAGCCATCGCCGCGGAGATCGCGAAGCTCACCGGCGCGATCCAGCAGGTCCCTGCCACGGTCTCGGCGATCAAGGTGGACGGCCAGCGCGCCCACGCCCGGGCGCGGGCCGGCGAAGAGGTCGCGCTGAAGGCTCGCAGCGTCACCGTGCACCACTTCGAGATCTTCGACGTCCGCCGGATCGACGGCGGCAAGCTCGTCGACGTCGACATCGAGGTCCGCGTCTCCTCGGGCACCTATGTGCGGGCCCTGGCCCGAGATCTGGGCGAGGCGCTCGAGGTCGGCGGTCACCTCACCGCGCTGCGCCGCACCGCGGTGGGCTCCTACAGCATCCACCAGACCCTGACCCTGGACCAGCTCGGTGAGGACTTCGGCTACATCGGCCTCGCCGAAGCCGCCGAGCACCTCTTCCCGAAGCGCCAGCTCACGGCCGAGGAGACCGAGAACCTCGGCTACGGCCGACGGATCACCGCCTCCGGCACCGGGGAGGACCCGCAGCTCACCGCCGCCTTCGCCCCCGACGGCGAGCTGGTCGCGCTGCTGGTCGACGTGCCCGCCAAGAAGGGCGCCTCCGCCTCACCCGACGCCGCCCACGGTGCGGACTCCGAATCCATCGACTACCAGGCCAAGCCCGAGCTGGTCTTTGCGATCACCACCCCCACCGGGTCAGCGCCCTCCGGAGCCGCAGGATGACGGTGATGTTCCTCATAGGCACCATCGTCTGTGGGCTCTCCGTGCTGGTCTGCTGGGTGATGACCGCAGTCCGGGATCACCCCGCGGATTCCTCGATCATCTCGCTGGCCGCCATCGAGCTCTACCTCCTCGCCTACGGCATCTACGCCGGGATCCGGCAGCTCGGCGGAGCCTCGATCGTCGGTGAAGCCTGGGAGTTCTGGGGTTATATTCTCACGGCACTCCTGCTTCCGGTGGGCGTGTTCATCTGGGCCATGATCGACAAGACCCGCTGGTCCAACCTGGTGATGAGCTTCGTCGGGCTCGTCGTGTTCGTGATGGTCTACCGCTTGGAGGAGATCTGGTGGGGAAGCGCACTCTGACCCGGACGCCGCAGGGCGCCCCGAGAAACGCCTCACCCACCCCGCGCAACCGCGGGGTCGGGATGCTGATCATCACCGCCTACGGCATCTTCGCGGTCTCCTCCTTCGCCCGGGCGCTCTATCAGATCCTCACCGACTTCGACGCCTCCCCGGTGTCCTACTCGCTCAGCGCGTTCGCCGCCGGGGTCTACATCGTCGCGACCCTGGCCCTGGCCCGCATCGGCGCCCGCGCCTGGCTCATCGCGCTGATCGCCGTGCTGGTCGAGCTGACCGGAGTGCTCGGCGTCGGCCTGTGGACCTACCTGGATCCCGAGCTGTTCAACGAGGCCACCGTCTGGTCCCACTTCGGTGAGGGCTACGGGTTCATCCCGCTGCTGCTTCCGTTCGTCGGCCTCTTCTGGCTGCTGCGACACCGGCCCGGCACCGAGGCCGCACGAGGTCCCCAGGGATGAGCGATAGGCTGAGCGACGTGCAGTTCTGGAACGGTCTTGAAGAGGTCCCTCGCGGGCTCGGACCCACCGCAGTGACCATCGGCAATTTCGACGGCGTCCACCTGGGTCACCAGGAGGTCCTGACCCGTCTGGTCGCCGCCGCCCACGGGCATGCCGACGCCGGCGCGCAGGCCGTGGCGATCACCTTCGACCCGCACCCGCTGCAGGTCCACCGCCCGGACGAGTCCCCGGTGATGCTCACCGGCTCCGCGGAGAAGATCCAGCGCCTCGCCGAGACCGGCATCGACGCCCTGCTGGTGCTGCACTACAACCTCGACCTTGCCGGCCTCACCGCGGAAGAGTTCGTCAAGACCTATTTCGTGGACACGCTGAACGCCTCCGTGGTGGTCATCGGCCACGACGTGCGCTTCGGCCGCGGGAACTCCGGGAACTTCGAGACCATGGTCGAGCTGGGGCACCGCTACGGCTTCACCGTGCTCGGGGTGGATGACTTCGCGCTGAGCGGGCGCTCGGTGGCCGAGACCGAACGCCGGTGCTCCTCCACCTGGGTGCGCGAAGCCCTGGACGCCGGAGACGTCGCCGCCGCCGCCGAGGTGCTCGGACGGCCCCACGCCGTGCTCGGCGAGGTGGTCCACGGGGCCGCCCGCGGGCGCGACCTCGGGTTCCCGACCGCGAACCTGGGCAGCGACTCCGAGGGCATGATCCCCGCCGACGGCGTCTACGCCGGCTGGCTGGTCGACGCCGCCGGCACCCGCTGGCCCGCCGCGATCTCCGTGGGTTCGAATCCCACGTTCCACGGCGTCGAGCGCGTGGTCGAGTCCCACGTGATCGACCGACCCACCGAGGCGGTGGAGGACTTCGACCTCTACGGCCAGCACGTGCGGGTGGAGTTCATCGAACACCTGCGCGGCATGGTCGCCTACGAAGGCGTGGAGAAGCTCGTGGAGCAGATGTACCAGGACGTGGAGCAGACCCGCCAGGTCCTCGCCCGGCTGCCCGTCGAGTAGACGGGGTCCGGCAGTGCCCTCCCGCCCCAAACACCGGCCCGCGCAGCAGGCGCTGATCAGCGATCCGGAACGACGACGCCGCCTGGCCGCCTCCTTCGCCGATGACACCTCGCTCGAGGAGGCCTGGCGCTACGACGCCGTCCGGCCCCGCTACCCGGAGTCGGTGGTCGATCAGCTGGTGGACGCGGCTCGTGCCACCGGAGCCTCCGGATCGACGGCAGCCGCCCGCTCGGGCGGCGCCGAGACCCCGCCGGTGATCGCAGACCTCGGCGCCGGCACCGGGATCCTCTCCCGTGCGCTGCTGGCCCGGGGCGCGCAGGTCCACGCGGTCGAGCCGTCGGTGGCGATGACCGAGGTGCTGGGCGCACGCAGCGCTGAGCAGGACGCCGGGCGCACCCGGCTGCAGGTGCACCGCACCACGGCGGAGGCGACCGGACTGGCCGAGGCGAGCTGCGACGTCGTCGTCGCCGCCCAGGCCTGGCACTGGTTCGATGACGCGCTGGTCCAGGAGGAGGTGTGCCGGATCCTGCGCCCCGGGGGAGTGCTGGCGGTGGTGGCGAACTACCTGGACACCTCGGTGCCCTGGGTGCACCGGCTGACCCGGATCATGCGCGCCGGGGACGTCTACCGTCCCTGCTGGACCCCGCCGGTGAACCCGGCCCACTTCGGCGCCTGGGAGACCACGCAGCAGCGATGGGAGCGGCAGATCACCCCGGAGCAGATCCGCGAGCTCTCCACCACGCTGAGCTCCTGGCTCTCCGCCGCTGAAGCCGCCCGGGCCCGCCGTCGGGAGAATCTCGACTGGTACCTCGATGAGCACCTCGCCCTGACCCCGGGGGAGCCTGTCGCGCTGCCGTACCTCACCGTGCTGCACACCAGCGTTTCCCGTGTGCCGGGGGCTCCTGTATCGTAGAAAGGTCGCCTAGGCGACATCGTCATGCTGCAGTCCGCGGTGGCTGACACTGGTCCCTGGCCCTCACGGGCAAAGCCCGGTCCTGTTCGCGGTACAACAATGAAGGAGCTCTTCCATGGCTTTAGATCCCGTTGTCAAACAGGAGATCATCAAGGAGTACGCAACTTCCGAGGGTGACACTGGTTCACCCGAGGTTCAGGTTGCGGTTCTGACGCGTCGGATCTCCGACCTCACCGAGCACCTGAAGGTGCACAAGCACGATCACCACACCCGTCGCGGTCTGATGATCCTGGTGGGTCGCCGTCGTCGTCTGCTGAAGTACCTTGCTGCTACGGACATCGAGCGCTACCGTTCGCTGATCAAGCGTCTCGGTATCCGCCGATGAGCTTCAGCGTCAAACGCTGATCACCAAGCAACGAAACAGGCGGCTCCTTACACGGTCTTCAAGACCGTAGGAGCCGCCTGCTTTGTATGCGAGACTAGTGGGTGGCGTACCCGCCAGTGAGAGGGATCGAACTCATATGTTCCGGTCCTCGGTAGTAGCCTCCGGGAGGCACGACACGTGCCAGGCCCGTGGGCTTCGATCGATGACCGACCATATGTACGCAGATCCTTTCCTCTCACTGGCCCGCCAGTAATGCACGCAACTGAGAGGAGACACCTGTAATGCAGGGTCCCGAGATTCACTACACCGAAGCCGTGATCGACAACGGATCATTCGGTATACGCACCATCTCCTTCGAGACCGGCCGCCTCGCCAAGCAGGCCGCCGGTTCCGTCCTAGTCACCATGGACGACGACACCACGCTGCTCTCGGCCACCACGGTGGGCAAGTCCCCCCGTGAGGGCTTCGACTTCTTCCCGCTGACGGTCGACGTCGAAGAGCGCATGTACGCCGCAGGTCGCATCCCCGGCAGCTTCTTCCGTCGCGAGGGTCGCCCCTCCACCGATGCGATCCTGGCCTGCCGCCTGATCGACCGCCCGCTGCGCCCCGCGTTCAAGAAGGGCATCCGCAACGAGGTTCAGGTCGTCGAGACCGTCCTGTCGATCAACCCGGATGACCTCTACGACGTGGTCGCCATCAACGGCGCCTCGATGTCCACCCAGCTCTCCGGTCTGCCGTTCTCCGGCCCGATCGGTGCAGTCCGCGTGGCACTCATCGACAACGGCTCCGGCGCCCAGTGGGTCGCCTTCCCGAAGCACTCGCAGCTCAAGGACGCCGTGTTCAACATGGTCGTCGCCGGGCGCGTCGTGGGCGATGACATCGCCGTGCTGATGGTCGAGGCCGAGGCCACCGATGACTCCTGGAAGCTCATCAAGGAGCAGGGCCGCACCGCCCCGACCGAGGACATCGTGTCCGAGGGCCTGGAGGCTGCCAAGCCGTTCATCAAGGTCCTCTGCGACGCACAGGCAGACCTGGCAGCTCGCGCCGCCAAGCCCGCCATCGACATCCCGACCTTCGTGGACTACGAGGACGACGTGCTGGCAGCGGTGGAGTCCTCCGCGTCAGAGCGTCTGAGCGCGGTCTACCAGATCGCCGACAAGCAGGAGCGCGACGCTGCTGACGCCGAGCTCAAGGCCGAGGTCCGCGAGGATCTCGCCGGCGAGGGCAAGCAGTTCGAGGGTCGCGGCGGCGAGGTCGCCAAGGCCTTCGGCGCAGTGACCAAGCAGGTCATCCGCCAGCGGATCCTGCGCGACCAGGTCCGCATCGACGGCCGCGGTCTGACGGACATCCGCCAGCTCACCGCCGAGGTCGAGGTCCTTCCCCGCGTGCACGGCTCGGCCATCTTCGAGCGCGGCGAGACCCAGATCATGGGTGTCACCACGCTGAACATGCTCAAGCTCGAGCAGAACATCGACTCGCTGTCGCCGGTGAAGACCAAGCGCTACATGCACAACTACAACTTCCCGCCGTACTCAGTCGGTGAGACCGGCCGTGTGGGTTCGCCCAAGCGCCGCGAAATCGGACATGGTGCTCTTGCTGAGCGCGCCATCACCCCGGTGCTGCCGTCCCGCGAGGAGTTCCCGTACGCGATCCGCCAGGTCTCTGAGGCACTGGGCTCCAACGGCTCCACCTCGATGGGTTCGGTCTGCGCCTCGACGCTGTCCATGCTCAACGCCGGTGTGCCGCTGAAGGCTCCGGTCGCAGGCATCGCCATGGGCCTGGTCTCCGACCAGGTCGACGGTGAGACCCGCTACGCCGCCCTGACCGACATCCTCGGCGCCGAAGATGCTTTCGGCGACATGGACTTCAAGGTCGCCGGCACCTCCGAGTTCGTCACAGCCATCCAGCTGGACACCAAGCTCGACGGCATCCCGGCTTCGGTGCTCTCCGCAGCGCTGAAGCAGGCCCGCGAGGCTCGGCTGCACATCCTGAGCGTCATGGCTGCTGCCATCGACACCCCGGATGAGATGTCCGAGTTCGCGCCGCGCATCATCTCGGTGATGGTCCCCGTGGACAAGATCGGCGAGGTCATCGGCCCGAAGGGCAAGATGATCAACCAGATCCAGGAGGACACCGGCACCGACATCTCGATCGAGGATGACGGCACCGTGCTGATCGGCGCGACCAACGGCGAAGCTGCTGAGGCAGCCCGCGCCGCGGTCAACGCGATCGCCAACCCGCAGGTCCCTGAGATCGGCGAGCGGTACCTGGGCACCGTGGTCAAGCTGACCACGTTCGGCGCGTTCATCTCGCTGACCCCGGGCAAGGATGGCCTGCTGCACATCTCCGAGCTGCGCAAGCTCAACGAGGGCAAGCGCGTGGACGACGTCGAAGACGTCGTCAGCGTCGGCCAGCGCATCCAGGTCGAGATCTCCAAGGTCGATGACCGCGGAAAGCTCAGCCTGGCACCCGTCGTCGAAGGTGACGGCTCTTCGGAGTCGGACAACGCCGACGCGTGATCAGCTTCTAGCTCGATAAGGCTCTAGCCGAGAGGCTGAGCCGCGAGGACGGCCGGTGAGGTTCCCCTGAGGGGCCTCACCGGCCGTTTTTGTGCGCGCGGGTGGCCTGCGGAGGCCGCGAGGCAGGTGGTCCCGCACCGAAAGGGCGATTGGTGGCGGTATGGCGCACCTGGACGGGTCGCTGAGCGCCGCAAAGTGCCCAGGGGATGGTGAATCGAGGGTGGAGGCCCGCGTCTGAAGCGTGGCGGGGTGGGCGCCATGGATCATGTGATGGGTTGGCTGTTCCTCGGCTTCTGGGTGGTGCTCGGCGTGGCGATCGTGGTCCGTCTGGTGCTGGCCCTCCGACGACGACGCCGCGGCTCCCCGCTGCGAGATTCCGTGCTGCGCCCGGTGCTGGCCGCGGGCACCGCCGGCGTCCTACCGACACTGGACACCCGCACCACCGAGCATCTCGAGCACGCTCATGGGGGAGCGGGACACACTGTCGGGACCTCACTCGTGGAGGACTGGCCGAGGGATGCCGCCGACGCGGACGAGCCCGGAGAGCTCGGCGACCCCGGCGAGGCGGGCGACCCAGGCGAGCCCGGCGGGGTGCGAACCGCGGAAGCCCGAATCGTCCGAGTCCAGCGACCGACCGGAGGATCAGTCCCGGGATCAGTCCCCGGAGTAGTCCCGCGCGTTGCTGACGCCCAGCGCGTTCGCCACGGCGGCGAGGATGATCAGCAGCGCGGCGACCAGCGGCACCAGCGCCGCGATCTGCGTCCCGTAGCCCTCGGCCAGGTACCCGGTGATCGCTGAGGACGAGGACTGCCCGATCACGATCGCCGTGGTCAGCAGCGACATCACCGTGGTGGATCGACCGCGCGGACTGCGCTCGGCCACCAGGCTGAACTGGGTGACCAGGGTCGGGCCGATGCCCACGCCCATCACCAGCAGCACCAGCAGCAGGATCGGCAGCGCCGAGGCGAACTGCAGCCCGATGGTGCCCAGCAGCAGCACGCCGCCGAAGCTCAGCCAGCGCGCCTCCAGACTGAAGCTCGCCGGGAACAGGGCGGCGGCGAGGGCGAAGACCGCGGAGCCGATGCCCATGGCGCCATAGACCAGTCCGGCGCGTTCGGCGTAGCCGAGGTCGGCCATGAAAGAGGTCAGCGTGGTCAGCGTGGACCCGAAGATCAGCCCGATGCCCAGCGCTCCGGCCATGAGCACCAGCAGCCGTGGGGCGAACAGTGACCGCACCGGGGCGGGCTCCACGTCCGTGGCGGCGTTCTTGGGCACCACGTCCGCGGTGCGGTGCAGCGCGAAGGTGATCAGGAAGCACAGGGTCAGGATCGCCGCGCCGATCATCGGCGCCGCGCCGCCGAGTGTGGCGGCGAGCAGCCCCACGATGACCGGGCCGAACACGAAGGTGATCTCATCGGCCGCGGACTCATACGCCATCGTGGAGTTCATGGTCTTCTGCTGCCGGGCCGGGGGCAGCTCGCGGAAGATCACGCCCACCAGCCGGCTGCGGGACATCGGTGGGACCTGCGGGGCGGTGGCTCCGACGAAGAAGGCCGAGGTCAGCACGGCCCACGTGCCGAGGGGACTGTAGACCACCCAGGCCATCGCGAGCAGCGAGAGGCTGCTGGCGGAGCCGGCGATCAGCAGCACCCGGCGCTGGCCCCAGCGGTCCGCGGCGGCGCCGATGAGCGGTCCGAAGATCGCGGTGCCCAGTCCGACCATGGCCGAGGTCAGTCCGCCCAGGCTGATCGAGTCGCGAGCGGCCACCACCAGGGTGAGCACCCCGACCACCATCATCGCGTAGGGGAAACGGGCCAGCAGGGCCACCGGGAAGTAGGCGGGTCCGACGGCGCCGCGCAGGGTCACCTGCGACTCCGCGCCGGGGAAGCGCGGCCTGGTTTCAACGGCCGGTGCGGCGCTTGGGGCCGCGCCGGGCTCGGTTCCAGGCGCGGTGCGAGGCTCGTTCCCGGGGTGGGACCCAGGCGCAGTCTCGGGTTCTGCGGCGGGCGGCTGGGCGTCGTCGTACTTCTTCGCGGGCATGCTGGGGGATCCTCCGGTGTCGGCTCTGGCGTGATCAGTGCCGCCTTGGCCTCGCCGCGGCGCCGTGGGCTTCTGCGGGGGTCAGGTAGATACACACAAGTGCTGCTCATCTCCGCGCGCAGGCCGCCGCTGAGACGGACCAGGAGGAGGGCAGGTCTCCAGCGTACCGGTCGATGTTTCGGTCACGTGAAGTTCATCTCTCAGGTCACACTCGTGTGGCCTCGTCGCACTCCCTGCGAGGTCAGGTCCCGTGGAGCGGACGTGACTTACATGCCCTCGGGTACCCGCTGATAAGGCGCTCGCCATCGAGGCCGGCCTGACACCATCCGCTGCTCCCAGGAAGCTCACAGCATTCGTCAACCTGGCGGCTACACTCGGGCCCTAGCGTCGAAGTGTCAGCTAGACATCAATGGCTCCCGACCTTCGGGAGTTTTGGAAGGTGAGTGACTGAATATGGTCAACAACAGCTTTGACTTCGATGGCCTTGAGGCCGCAGACGTCTATGACTCCGAGGGTGCCAAGGTCGGTTCAGTCGGCCAGGTCTACGTCAACGAGCAAACCCGGGCGCCGGAGTTCGTGACGGTGAACCTCGGTCTTTTCGGCACCAAGGAGACCTTCATCCCCTTCAGCGCGACCAACTACTCCAACGGAAGTCTGAGGGTGCCGTTCCCGAAGAGCTACCTCAAAGATGCTCCCAACATCGACGACGACGGACACCTCAGCCCCGAGGAGGAGCGGAGCATCAGGGATTACTACAGCACTGATCGCGGCACGGGTCGCCACGGTGTGCAGGCCGACGGCCCCGGTGCGGGCGGCGATGTCCCTCGCAGTGACGCCGCAGGTCGGGATGCCAAACTCGATACCGAGAACGCCGACAACATGATCGCACATGAGGAACGGCTCAAGGTCGGCACAGAAGAGCGCGAAGCGGGCCAGGTCCGACTGCACAAGCGGGTCCGTACCGAGCACCAGAACGTGGAGGTTCCCGTCCAGCGCGAGGAGCTCGTCGTCGAGCGGGAGAAGGTGGACCCGAACTCAGCCGATGCCCGCTCGGCCGGCACCATCAACGAGGACGGCCGGGAAGAGGAGACTGTGACGCTTCGGGAGGAGCGCCCCGTCGTCGAGAAGGAGACTGTGGCCACCGAGAAGGTCAATGTCGGCAAACGCACTGTGCAGGACACAGAAACCGTCTCCGGCGAAGTTCGCAAGGAAGAGATCGACGTCGAAGAAGACGGCCAGCCCGGCGCGAAGCGCTGAATAACTCTGCCGTAGGTTGAGCGGCTGCGCGCCGAGGGACCGGTTCTGCGAGAGGAGAGCCGGTCCCTCGGTCGTGCCTGGCGACCGAACCCAGCCCTCTCGCTTGTTCAGAGCGGAACTTGGTGGTGCAGCTGGCATCATAGAGACGAATCAGTGCGAGCAGCAGGGGGAGATTGATGAGAGAAGCCGATCCGGAGACACAGCGCAAGATCGTGAACCGCCTCAAGCGGGCTCGTGGGCAGCTGGACTCGGTGATCAACGCCGTGGAGAACGGCGGAAGCTGCCGCGATGTGGTCACCCAGCTCGCCGCGGTGTCCACCGCCCTGGACCGCGCCGGATTCAGCGTGGTCTCCTCGGCGATGCAGTTCTGCATCACCGACCCCGAAGCGGCCGCCGAGACCGAGGACGGACTGACCGTGGAGGAGCTTGAGAAGCTCTTCCTCTCGCTCTCCTGAACAGGGCCGCGTCCGTGACGCCGCAGACCTGAGAGGACAGGCATGACGCTGCTGATCATGGGATCGGTGAACCGCGACATCACCGCGCAGCTGCCCGAGTTCCCGCAGCCCGGTCAGACGCTGCTGGCCACTTCGTCGGAGACCGCCACAGGTGGCAAGAGCGCGAACCAGGCCGTGGCCGCCGCGCTGGTCGGTGCCGAGACACACCTGATCGCCCGCTGCGGGTCCGACGCCGCCGGAGCTGACGCCGTCTCCTCGCTGCGCGAGACTGGGGTCCACGTCGACGCGGTCACCCCGGGCCGCGGCGCCCAGGGGATGGCCTTCATCACGGTGCGCGCCGACGGGGAGAACACCATCGTGGTGGTCCCCGGCGCCAACGCGGAGCTGAAGGCCCAAGACTGCCCGCAGGAGCTGCTGGAACGGGCCGACTGGATCCTGTTCAGCCTGGAGGTCCCGTTGGAGACCGTCCTGCAGGCCGCCGCACGGGCCCGCGCCGTGGGCGCCAAGGTGGCGCTGAACGCCTCGCCGCTCAGCAGTGAGCCGGTGGACCTGAGCGACGTCGACCTGGTGATCGTCAACGAGGGCGAAGCCGCCCAGCTGCTGACCTATGCCGGCACCGCCACGGATAGTGCTGACCGGGACGCTCGAGTGGGAACGCCGCCACCAGGAGACCTCGCCGCGTCGCTGGGCCTGCAGACCCTGATCGTCACCCGCGGGGCCGACGGAGCAAGCCTCCACGAAGCGGGCCAGGACCCGGTGCATGTCCCCAGCGTGACGGTGGACGCGGTGGACACCAGCGGGGCCGGTGATGCTTTCGCGGGTGCTCTGCTCGGACGCCTGACCCGCGGGGACAGCCTGGAGCGGGCGGCGGCCATTGCGTCCAGGTTCGCCGCCTCCGCGACCACCCGGTTCGGCGCCCAGGCCTCCTACCCGCGGGACTTCCCGCTCGGTGGCCCCTCGGACGTCACAGACGCGACAGGTCCGTGACCGCGGGCCCTTCCAGCAGCTCCCCATCTGCGGCGAAGCGTGAGCCGTGCAGCGGGCAGTCCCAGGACAGGGCCGCGTCGTTCCACTTCAGCACCCCACCCAGATGGGGGCAGATCGCGGAGACCTTGCACGTCTGACCGTCCACGGTGGAGACCCCGACCGGTTTGCCGCGATCGCGGCCCACCGAGCCCTCGCCCTCGGCGGGGGTCTCCTCGGGCAGCGAGCGGAGCTCGGCGCCGACCCAGCCGGCCACCAGAGTCCCGCCCACCTCGATGTTGTCCTTGATCCCGGTGAACACGTCCGCCGGTGTGACCGTCCGCTTGCTCAGCGTGTCGGCCCAGGCCATGTGCCCGCCGAGGATCTGCGCGGAGATCGCCAGCGCGGAGGCCACCGCGTTGCTCATGCCCCATTTGTTGTACCCGGTGGCCAGGTAGATCCGTCCGCCGCCGCGGGGCAGCGTGCCGAAGAACGGGACGTACTGGGCGGTCCGGTAGTCCTGGGCAGACCACACATGGGTGCGCCGGGCCCCCGGGAAATGCTCCTGCGCCCAGGCTTCGAGGTCCTCCACGGCGGCGCGCTCGGAGGCGGAGCGGCCTACGACGTGGTCGTTGCCGCCGATCAGCAGCAGCTCCTCGCCGTTGACCGGGACGGTGCGCAGGGTCCGGCCGGGGGCGTCAGCGCTGAGGTACATGCCCTTCGGGATGCTGGCCGGCGCGCCGGGCACCCGGTAGGTCATCGCGTAGGAGCGGTTGGGCTTGAGCTTGGCGAAGTAGCCGCCGCGGTCGAGCACCGGGACTCCGGTGGCGAGCATCAGCCGCGCAGCCGTCACCGGGCCCTGGGAGGTGGCGATGGTCAGCGGCGCCTCATCCACCGCGGGGTCCAGCGGGGAGCCTTCGGTGTCGTCCTCCGCAGAGGCCCGAGGCGTCGTCGATGAGGCGGCTGTCGGGCCGGAACCGGCAAAGTCGGCTGCGTCAGCAGCGGCGGCATCGTCGGAGCCGGGGGAGCCGTTGGAGGTCGCCCCGGTGACCCGCACTCCTTCGATGAGCTCCCCGCCCCGATGGCGCAGCTCGGCGGCAAGCGCGGCCAGGACCTCCATCGGGTGGAACTGGGTCTGCTTGGCCAAGGATACGGCTCCGAGAACGTCGAACGGCATGTCGGTCTGGTCGGTCCAGGTCACCGGCAGGCCCGCGGTCTGGCAGGCCTCGAACTCCTGCTGCACGGAGGAGAGACCAGATTCAGTGGTGGCGTAGGTGTAGGCGGTGCGCTGCTGATACGGCACCTTGTGTTCGTCCATGTAGCGGAGAAGCCAGGAGGCGCCCTCGTGGTTGCCGTCCACGTAGGCCTGCAGCACCTCATCGGAGTGGTGCTTGCGGACGCTGGAGAGGGTGGTGCCCTGCAGCAGCGAGAGTTTCGCGGTGGTGTTGCCGGTCGCGACGACCCCGACCGCGCGGGCCTCCAGCACCGCGACCTTGTGCCCAGCGCGGGCGAGCAACACGGCGGTCGTCAGACCGGTCAGCCCGGCACCGGCGACGACCGTGTCATAGTGCGCGCCCTCGGTGAAGGAATCGGTGGGGATGGACTCCGGGGAGTAGGTGTCCAGCCAGACCGAGCGATGGGTGGTGGAGGGCTCATGGGCAGTATGCGGGCTCTGCGAGTTCACAGGTGGTCCTTCCAGAGGGTGCTGCCGGTGGCCAGGAGCGCAGTCCCAGCGATGGTCCTCATCCTGGTCGGTGGAGCTGGGAGTATCCAGCATTCACGCCCCTGCACACCCTTTCCGGCACCCGCAGTGCCAGTTTCAGCGCCTGACTCAGCCGCGCATGCCCAGCGCGAAGGGCAGCACCTCTGCCGCCCCCGCCGAGCGCAGCTCCCGCGCCGCCACGGTGAGCGTCCAGCGCGAGACGACCTCGTCATCCACGAGCAGCACCGAGGCGCCGTTGATCTGCTCGGCGAGCTCTCGGGGCACCGCGAACTTCCTCAGCAGTCCTGCCAGCCGGAAGGCGCTGTTGGTGTCGGGGGTGCTGGTCGGGCCGCCGTCGACCCATTCCAGGGACCCGGCATAGGGCAGCCGTCCGACCTCCGCCAGCGCCCGGGCGATGGAGTCCACCAGCACCGGATGTGTCCGGGAGGGCATCGAGACGACGACGTCGGGTCGCCGGGCCCATCCCCATTCGGCCAGCACCCGGATCGCTCCGCGCACGAGCTGCTCGGAGACCTCGGCGTCCTGTCCCTGGAGCGCCTCGCGGACCGGGGTGCCCCAGCCCAGATCACTCAACCGGGCGAGAGCGCGACCGGGCTGAGCCTGCGCCTCGGCCGGAAGCTTGCCCTTGAGATCGATGCCCAGCGCGTTGAGCCCGGTGGGCCACTGCTTGCGCGGCGCGATCTCCAGACCGACCCGGTCGAGGCTGTCCTTGGCCTCGGCCAGCGCCGACTGGGAGACGTCGTGCGGGAACCAGGTGTCTGCGCAGGTGTCACAACGGCCGCAGGGCTGGGCTTCCTCGTCGTCGAGCGCATGGGCCAGGAAGACCATCCGGCAGACCCCGGCGGGGAGCCGCTCATAGTCGAGCATGAGCTGCTGCTCGGCCCGGCGCATCGCCAGGATGGTGTCGTAGCGCTCAGCGTCGTAGGTCCAGGGGCGTCCGGTGGAGAGCCAGCCGCCGGAGACCCGACGGACGCTGCCGTCGACCTCCAGGACCTTGAGCAGCAGCTCCAGCGGCGAGCGGCGGATCTCCACCATGGCCTCGAGCTTGGCCACTGAGAGCGTGGTCTCGGGGGAGAGGGCGCCGAGCACGGCGTCGGCGCGTTCCTGGGTGGGCATGGACGCCTGGGCGAAGTACTCCCAGATGCGGATGTCCTCCTTGCCGGGCATCAGGAGGACATCGGCGCTGTCCACCGCGCGTCCGGCACGGCCGATCTGCTGGTAGTAGGAGACCGGGGAGGAGGGCGCGCCGAGGTGGACCACGAAGCCGAGGTCGGGCTTGTCGAAGCCCATGCCCAGTGCGCTGGTCGCGATCAGCGCCTTGACGGTGTTGTCCTTGAGTGCCTGTTCGAGCTGCTGGCGCTCATCCGGGTCGGTCTGTCCGGTGTAGGCGGCGACCTTATAGCCGTGGGCGTTCAGGTGCGCGGCGAGGTCCGTGGCCTGGGAGATGGTCAGCGCGTAGACGATCCCGCTGCCGGTGAGGTCTTGCAGGTGCTGGGTCAGCCAGGCGATGCGCTGCTCGGAGTCGGGCAGCGAGAGGACGCCCAGGCGCAGGGATTCGCGGCTGAGCGTGCCGCGCAGCACCATGACCTCCTTGTCCGCCTGCTGGGCTCCGGCAGATTCCCCGGTGGATCGTTCGGCGGGTTCCCCGGCGGGGGTCAGCTGCGCGGCGATGTCGTCGACCACCCGAGAGTTCGCGGTGGCGGTGGTGGCCAGCACCGGGACCTCGGCAGGGAGGTTGCGCACGATCTCGCCGATGCGCCGGTAGTCGGGCCGGAAGTCGTGGCCCCAGTCGGAGATGCAGTGGGCCTCATCGACGACCAGCATGCCCATGCGCTGCAGCAGGCCGGGGAGCACCTCGTCGCGGAAGCGCGGGTTGGCGAGGCGTTCGGGGGAGATCAGGAGCACGTCGAGCTCGTCGTTGCGCAGGGATTCCATGATGGAGTCCCATTCGTGGGCGTTGGCGGAGCTGACCGCCTGGGCGCGCACCCCGGCGCGGGTGGCGGCGGCGATCTGGTCACGCATCAGCGCGATCAGCGGGGACACGATCAGGCTGACCCCGCGTCCGCGGCTGCGCAGCAGGTGAGCGGCGAGGAAGTAGACCGCAGACTTGCCCCAACCGGTCTTCTGCACCACCAGGACCCGGCGTCGTTGTTGGACCAGCGCGGAGATCGCCTCGAACTGGCCCTCGCGGAAGTCCACCTCGGCTCCGGCCAGCGCGGCCAGGCGCTCGCGGGCCTCGGTGTAGAAGGCCGGATCGTGCTCGGCGGCGGAGGAGTCAGGGCTGGCGGTGTTCGTGCTGGAGATGCTCACGGGACCACTCTGTCACAGCGCTAGGACACGGGCGCCAGCGCCTGGTGACACGGACTCGAGCACCTGGTGACACGGCTGCGGGTGGCTCCGGGACACCGGCGCGAAGCCCCACGACAGGGCGCCAAGGACGTGTGGTCAGCTCATCGCCGGGTCATCGTCTGCGGCAGCATCCTCCACTCGCAGCGCCCGGGTGAACTCGACCCAGCGGCGCAGGAACGCGGGCTCGTCCATCCGCCGTCGTCGCATCCAGGAGGTGACCTCGTCGTTGGACTTGCTCGCGTTGCACGAGGCGCAGGCCGGCACGACGTTCTCGATCGTGTAGCGGCCGCCGCGCGAGATGGGGGAGACGCAGTCCTTCTGCAGCGGAGCCCCCTCGGCCCCGCAGTAGGCGCAGCAGGCCCACGCCTGAAGAATGCGAAACCACTGGTCGTTCGTCAGGTCGCTTCCCGAGGCGGCGACGCGCTTGGTCCGCCGTCGGGCCGCGCGGGCGCGACGAGTGTTCTTCACCGGCATGGCCCGAGATTAGCACCGCGGCCACCCGGAGAAACTCCCAGACAGCGGGCAGTGAGGCCTGGTAGCGTTCCGGCTAAGCTGCCGCGTCAGGTCTATCAGGAGGCATTATGCCGATCTTCGAGTACGAGACCCACCTGCCCTTCTCCCGTGAAGACGTCTTCGACTGGTACGCCCGTCCCGGTGCGCTGGTGCGGCTGCACCCGCCCTTCGCCGGTCGGGTGATCGAGGAGCCCACCAACGGTCTGCAGGACGGGTCGGAATCGGTGCTCGGGATCAACATGCCCAGCTTCTTCGGCACCACGCTGTCCTCGCTGGCGGATATGGCCGGATCGGCCAGCTCGCTGCCGGTGCGCGGCTACACCAAGTGGCGCTCGCGGCACACGAACTTCCAGCCCGGTCACGGCTTCTCCGACGAGATGATCTCTGGACCTGCGAAGTCCTGGCGGCATGACCGCAGCTTCGAGGACGACGGCGCCGGGATGGTCCTGCGCGAAAAGGTCACCTATGAGCTGCCCCTGGTGGGCAAGCTCCCCGCCGCCGCGCAGAAGCTGGTCGCCAACCAGTTCGAGGCCGAGCTGAACCGGATTTTCGCCTTCCGCGGCCGGCAGAGCAGCGACGACCTCGCCTTCCACCAGTCCCACGGACGCCTGGCCTCGCAGCTGAACCAGGATCCCCACCACGTGCCCGAGGCCGCCCCGATCAAGGTTGTCGCGGTCAGCGGCGCCACCGGGCTGATCGGACGTCAGGTCTGTGCGCTGCTCGGCGGCGCCGGAATCGAGGTCCGCCGGATGGTCCGCGGCAGCGGCGGCTCCGCCAGCGCGAAAGCCGGCGAGATCACCTGGGACCCCGAGGCCGGCACCCTGGACCCCGAGTCGCTGCGCGACGTGGACGCGGTCATCCACCTGGCCGGACACCCGCTGGCCGCCCGGTTCACCGAAGAGCATAAGAAGAAGGTGCTGGACTCCCGCGTGGAGGGCACCTCCCTGATCGCCACCACGCTGGCGCACCTGGAGGAGTCCGACAAGCGCGGCCGGGTGCTGATCAGCAGCTCCGCCATCGGCTACTACGGCGCGACGCCGGAGGACCGGTCATTGCGCAGCGCGATCCTCACCGAGGACTCACCGGCAGGCACCGACTACCTCGCCGAGGTCTGCAAGCAGTGGGAGGAGAGCACCGCACCGGCGAAGAAGGCCGGAGTCCGGGTCGGGATCGTCCGCACCGGGATCGTACAGACCCCCGCGGGTGGCGCTCTGTCCCAGCTGCTCCCGCTCTACACCGTCGGCGCCGGCGGACCGCTCGGAGACAAGGAGTGGCAGAGCTGGATCAGCATCGACGACATCGCCTCGCTCTTCGTGCACCTGGCGCTGAACCCGCACGCGGAAGGCCCGGTCAACGGCGTGGGACCGGAACCGGTGACCGCGAAGCAGTATTCGAAGACCCTCGCCGCGGTCATGCGCCGCCCCTCAGCCATCCCGGTGCCGGCCTTCGGCCCGAAGCTGGTGCTCGGCGAGCAGGGTGCCAGGGAGATCGTCGGCGCGGATCAGCAGGTCACCTCGGTGAAGGCCCAGTCCCTGGGCTACGCGTTCCGCCACCACACCCTGCAGGAGGCGCTCGAGCACGTGTTGGGCAGCTGATCCGATGCAGCCGAATCCGCTGGAACAGCTCTCCCTCCACCAGCTCCGGCAGCGCCGCAGCGCAAAGTGGCGGGCACACCCTGAGGATGTGCTCCCGCTCTGGGTCGCGGAGATGGACGTGCTGCTGGCCGAAGAGGTCTCTGCCGCGCTGCATCATGCCATCTCCATCGGCGACACCGGGTACCCGGCTGGTTCAGAGTTCGCAGAGTCGCTGAGCGGGTTCGCCCAGCGCCGGTGGGGCTGGTCGAAGCTGGATCCGGAGCGGACTGCCGCCGTGCCCGACGTGATGAATGGCGTCGTCGAGGTGCTGCGGCTGGTCACCTCGCCCGGAGACGCCGTGGTGGTGAACTCTCCGGTCTATGCACCCTTCTACGCCTACATCAGCCATGACGATCGCCGGGTGGTCGAAGCGCCGCTGGGAGCCGATCACCGCATCGATCTCCAGGTGCTGGAGGGTGTCTTCAGCACGGCCTCCGCCGACGGCGGCCGGGTCGCCTACCTGCTGTGCAATCCGCACAACCCGACCGGGACCGTGCATTCACGCGAGGAGCTCGCCGCCGTGGCCAGCCTGGCGCGGTCCTACGGGGTCCGAGTCGTGGTCGATGAGATCCACGCCCCGCTGGTGCTGGCCGGGGCGCGGTTCACCCCCTACCTGAGCGTGCCCGGGGCGGAGGACGCATTCTCCCTGATGTCTGCGACCAAGGGCTGGAATCTCGCGGGACTGAAGGCCGCGCTGGCAGTGGCAGGGCCGGAGGCGGCCGCGGACCTGCGCCGGATGCCCGAGGAAGTCGGCCACGGCGCCTCCTACCTCGGGGTCATCGCGCACACCGCCGCGTTCACCCATGGGGACCAGTGGCTCGACGCCCTGCTCGGCGGACTCCAGGAGAACCGCAGGCTGCTGGGCGAGCTGCTGCGCGAGCATCTTCCGCAGCTGCGCTGGACGCCGATGCAGGGGACCTATCTGGCTTGGCTGGACTGCCGGGAACTGGGGCTCGCGGAGCGCTCCAACGGCTCCGGACCCGCCGTGGTCACGGAATTGGAAGGTCCTGCGCGGATGTTCCTGGAGCGGGGCCGGGTGGCGCTGAGCTCGGGGCACATCTTCGGGACCGGAGGCGCCGGTCATGTCCGGCTCAACATCGCGACCAACCAGGCTGTCCTCACCGAAGCGATCACCCGGATGGGCCGCGCCGTCTCAGACGCCCCAGCCCGGGTGTCAGCGCCGGGCGGCATCTGAGAGGACAATGGAGAGATGACTTCACCGACAAAGATCCGGATGTTCGGCGCGCAGTGGTGCGGAGACTGCCGTCGCACCAAGGCTCAGCTCGATGCGCTCGAGCTGGACTACGACTACATCGACTTGGAGCAGGACGTCGCCGCGGCCAAGGTGGCCGAGGAGATCTCCGGGCGCAAGCAGATCCCGGTGGTCGTCTATCCCGACGGCTCACACCAGGTGGAGCCCTCCAACGCCGACGTCGACGCCAAGCTCCGGGAGCTGCTGCTCGCCGACTGAGCAGCCCCGGTCCCTCGATGCGGGCTGGTCAGTTCATCAGCGCGATGTAGAAGTTCAGCGTGGAGGCATACAGCGTCCACGCCAGGTACGGCAGCAGCAGCGCCGCGCCCAGCCGGGAGATCGGCCAGAACCACCAGATGGTCAGCGCGATCGCGACGATCAGCACCACGATCAGCACCATCGCGGCCCAGAGCGCTGCGGTCCCGAAGAGCGGGTAGCCGCCGAAGAACAGCGGGGACCAGATGCTGTTGAGCACCAGCTGTCCCACGAACAGGGCCAGCGCCGGGGTGGCGTTGACGCTGTGCCGACGCCGCCAGATCAGCCAGGCGCCGATGCCCATGAGCAGGTAGAGCACGGTCCAGACCGGGCCGAAGACCGCATCCGGCGGGGTCCAGGCGGCCTTGTCCGCATCGGCGTACCAGCCGTCGGTCTGATCGGCGGTGAGCATGCTGCCCAGGAATCCCACGGCCTGCGGGATCCCGACGAAGAGGATCAACGCGATCAGCTGTTTCAGTGTGGAGTCCGGGGTGCCATGAGGATCGTTCGTCGTGGTGGCGGTGTGGGTGCGCTGTGACATCTCGATGGTCCTTCCGTACCCAAGTGGTGCACCCGACCATACACTTGGGCCTATGACCTCCACAGCCTCTGAGCAACGCAACGCCCTGGTCACTGCCCTGCGCAGTGTCCCCGCCGACGCCCCGACGCTCTGCGAAGGGTGGGCCGCCGAAGACCTCGCGCTGCACATCGTGATCCGCGACTCGCGACCAGATCTCCTCGTCGGTCCGAGCCTCCCACTGGTCGGAGACCGCGCGAGCAAAGCGCTGCAGAATCTTCGCGGCACCGGGTACGAGTCGCTGGTGAACCGGGCCCAGGCCGGACCGCCGGCGTACTTCCCGCAGAACTTCCCCCCGCTCAACGACATGATGAACACCGCGGAGTTCTACATCCACACCGAGGACGTGCTGCGCGCGCAGCCGGATTTCGATCCGACGAACCCGCGCAGCATCTCCGAGAAGCTGCGCCGCCGCCTCTGGAAGCAGGGAGCCATGATGTTCCCCATGGCCGCCCGGAAGGCGAAGCGGCGCATCACCTTCGAGAGCCCCGGCTACGGCTCGACGACCTCAGGCCCGGCCCCCGCTCCGGCGCGCAAGATCACGGGCGCACCGGAGGAGCTGCTGCTCTGGGCCTTCGGCCGTGAGGAGAAGGCCCAGGTCAGCATCAGCGAGGGCTGAGTCTCAGAACGGGTAGGGCGCGATCTCCGACCGCACGGTGAGCCACTGAGTCTCGGTGAAGGACTCGAGGTTCGCCGTCGGCCCGCCGACCCGTGAGCCGGTGCCGGAGTCGCCGACCCCGCCGAAGGGCGCGTTCGCCTCGTCGCCCACGGTCTGCTCGTTGATGTGGACCTTGCCGGAGTCGACCTGGTCCGCGATCTGCATGGCCAGCCCGACGTCTCCGAGCACGCCCACGGAGAGTCCGTATTCGCTGCTGTTGATGATCTGCACGGCTTCTTCGATGGTGGAGAAGGAGATCACCGGGGCCACGGGTCCGAAGATCTCCTCGGTCCAGGCCGGGTTCTCAGTGGTGATTCCGGAGATCACGGTGGGGGAGTAGAAGAGGTCGGTGAACTCGCCGCCGGCCTCCACGGTGCCGCCCTTGGCGGACGAGTCTTCCACGATCGAATGGATCCGGTCGCGCTGCTTGGCGTCGATGATCGGTCCGATGGCGATGCCGTCCTCCGCCGGGTTGCCCACCGGCAGGTTCTTCGCCTTCTGGCTGAGCTTCGCGATGTATTCCTCCTTCAGCGACTCGTGCACCAGGTGGCGGCCGGTGGTCATGCAGACCTGACCTTGGTGCAGGAAGGAGCCGAAGGCGCCGGCCGAGGCGGCCTTGTCGAGATCCGCGCCAGGCAGGACCACCAGGGCGTTGTTGCCGCCGAGCTCCAGGTGGGCGCGCTTGAGCAGCCTGCCGGCGGTCTCACCGACCAGGCGTCCGGCCGCGGTGGAGCCGGTGAAGGAGATGATGCGCACCTCCGGGGCCTCGGTGAGCGCCTTGCCGACCTCGCCGCCGCCGGGCAGCAGGTGAAGCATGCCCGCGGGCAGGCCTGCCTCTTCGAAGATCCGGGTGATGGTCACGCCGCCGGAGACGGTGGTGCGCGGATCCGGCTTCAGCAGCACAGTGTTGCCCAGGGCGAGTGCCGGGGCCACGGAGCGAATCGAGAGGATCAGCGGGAAGTTGAACGGAGAGATCACCGAGACGACGCCGGCCGGGCGGCGCCGCGAGAAGGACCAGCGCGCCTGATCGGTGGTCAGCACCTCACCGGCGGGGGCGGTGGAGAGTGCGGCGGCCTCGAAGCACTCGGCGGCGGCGACATGGGTTTCCAGCGCTGCCTTGGTCGGGACGCCGCCGGTCTCGCGGACGATCCAGGTCTCGATCTCCTCGGCGTGCTCCTCGAAGAGGGTGCCGGCGCGGCGCAGCACCGCGGCACGCTCGGAGGGCTTCATCGCGGCCCACTGCTTCTGCGCGGCGGCCGCGGCGGTGGCGGAGCGGTGGACGTCGTCGACCGAGGCGCAACCGGCGGTGCCGAGGCTGTCTCCGGTGGCGGGTTCGGTGATCGCGATGGGCTCGCCGCCGCCGGTCTGCCACTGGCCGGTGAAGATGTTGCTGTCCCAGCGGGTGTCGTCGAGGAGGCTGGTGTTGTTCAGGGTGGAGGTGGTGGACATGAAGGGTGGCCTCTCAGGAGGGGAAGACTGCACGTCAGTCTTGACTATCTCCATAGTGATCTGTGACACAGATCTATTCAAGTGCCACGTCTGAATATGTCAGCCCCGACGCCGCGCATGGGCCCGAGCTTTCATCCGGTTGCCGCAGGTCGCCATGGAACACCATTTCGCGGTTCCCGGACGGCTGCGATCGAGCAGGAAGAGATTGCAGGCCTCGTTGGCGCAGGGGCGCAGTCGCCCGGGGGCCTCTTGGATGATTCGGGACCAGGCAATGGCGGCACGGGCAGCGATCTTCAGGTCAGACGGAGCGTCGAGGTGCCACTGGATGCCGTGCGGCGTGACCTCGGGAACCAGGGCCACGTCGCTCAGGAGCGTCCCCAGCTGGAGCGCCGCGTCCTGGCGGCCTCGGATCGTCTCCTGCAGGTGCTGCCGCATCTGGGTGAGCTGAGTGCGCTCGGAGGCCGACCCGCTCCCGCCGAACCGGGTGGCGAAGCCGCCTCCGTGTGGGGTGAGCAGAATGTCCGTCGATTCACCCTCGACGACAGGAGTGCTGTTGAGCAGCTCCATCAGCAGGTCTTCATCCTCGGTCACCGGGTCCGCCTTCCCATCACTGTCAGATCGTGGAATCTGATGCTATCGTCCTGCTAACCAGTAAAACCAATCGAGGGGGTTAGGCGCATGGTTGCTGTCCATCACCGCACGATCTCGGTCCAGGGACATGACGTCTTCTATCGAGAGGCGGGACCGGAGGAAGCTCCGGTGATTCTCCTTCTCCACGGCTATCCCACGAGCTCGCACATGTTCCGGCATCTGATTCCAGCACTGGCGGACACCTACCGGGTGATTGCTCCAGACCACATCGGTTTCGGCAGGTCCTCCGCGCCTCCGGTGGAGGACTTCGACTACACCTTCGCGGCGCTCACCGACGTCACCGCCTCCTTCCTCCAGGCCATCGGCGTGGAGAGGTACACCGTCTACGTCCAGGACTACGGCGCTCCCATCGCCTGGCGGTTGGCACTGGCGGACCCGGACGCCGTCGAAGGTGTCATCTCCCAGAACGGCAACGCCTACGAGGAAGGTTTCGTCCCGGACTTCTGGGCGCCTATCTGGGCGTATCACGAGGACCCCTCCGCCGAGAATGAGAAGGCCCTGCGTCCGGCACTGGAGCGGGAGGCCGTCGAGTGGCAGTACACACACGGGGTACCGGACCCCACCACCGTGGACCCCGACGCCTGGGAGCATGACATCGCGCTGCTGCAGCGTCCTGGGATCGACCGGGCGCAGCTGGCGCTGTTCGCCGATTACCAGTCCAACCGCGATCTCTACCCCGCTGTGCATGACTGGCTGCGCAGCTCGAAGGTCCCGGTGCTCGCTGTCTGGGGCAGAAACGATGAGATCTTCGGCCCGGAGGGTGCCACCGCGTTCCTCCAGGATGCTCCACAGGCGCGTGTGGAGCTGATCGACGGTGGTCACTTCCTCCTTGAGTCCCACCTCGACGACGTCGTCCGGCTCATCCGGGATTGGCGCGCCAGCTTCTAGGGCCTGTGCTCGGAGCTGGTGCCGGGGAGGCTCCCGCCGTCGCCTACTCCAGCTCTTCCTCGGTATACCGGCGCTGGAACTCGCGCTGGCCGTGGGTGATGCGGCGGATGTCCGTGCTGGAGTCGAAGGTGGAACCGATGGCGCCGGCCACCACCCCCATCGCAGCGCTGAGCCATGCGATGTCGAGGTAGTTGAACAGGTCGATGTCCGTGCCGATCAGGTCTGCGAGAAACCCTGGTTCGATCACGACCAGCGCTCCGACGAAGATGCCCACGACCAGGGCGAGGTAGAGCACGGTCACCGCGACCAGCAGCGTCAGGACGGTGGAGCCGTTGTAGAGCATGACGATGCGGGCGGCGTGCTTATTGGTCGGTTTGTCCCACAGCCGGTTGGTGAAGATCAGCCACACCACCATGCTCAGGATGACCGCGATTCCGATGGAGAGCAGCCGCACGGTGCTCAGCGCGTCGGCCATCTGCCAGATCGAGTAGTAGAAGATTCCGAACGCACCGGTGGCGGAGGCTGCGGCCAGCACCCCGGAGAGCTTCGGCGCGGTCCGCAGCGGCTCGTTGGTGACCGTCATGCCGAGGATCGTGCGCAGGTCACCGGTTCCGGCGCGGGAGAACAGCCGGTGCCGACCCTCGGTCTCGGTGGGCCGCCAGCGCGTCCAGCGCTGGGCGTACTTCTGCCGCAGCGGTCCATGGGATTCCGGCAGCAGCTGCAGCAGGCAGTCCATGAAGATCTCACGAATCCGCCGCTTGGTGGAGCGCACGCCCAAGGTGGGATAGGAGATGATCGCCGTCCGGTTCTCGCAGAAGATCTCTGCGACCAGGGGCCGTCCTCCATCATGGCGGGGCACCTCGGTCAGCATCAGCACGGCGTCCGCGTCGAGGTGTTCGGCGTCGAGCTGACCCAGCGCCCTGATGTCCAGGTCCCCGTCAGGACTGATCCGCACGCTGCGCGTCTCGATCTCCACGGTGACGTCGTCAGCCAGGACTTCGCGGGCCTCGGCGGTGAACGCCTCTTGGATCTTCTTCACGCGACGAGCGGCGACTCCGGGGTCCGCGACCAGCATCACCCGGATGGGGGTGTCGGAGGATGACATGTGCGGTTCTCCTTCAGTTTCCCCGCGCAGAGCCAGGCCCATATCGGGGAGAGATCCGCACGAGGCGTCACCTTGAGCGTAACCCTCCCGGTGCCGCCGCAGAACGTCGTTGTCCTGGTAGCTGGTCTGTGATGGACTCAGAGCAGACAGTGCCCACCACATGAATCGAGCCTGATATGACCCGCATCGTCGTGCTGGCCACCGGAGGAACCATCTCTTCCCGGACGAGCGGGGAAGGCGGGTCACGTGCTAAGGACACCGCTGCGGACCTGATCAGCGCCCTGCGCGACCACGGACTAGACGATTTCAGCTTTGATGGCTCTCCAACCGGCATTGAGCTGGAGTCCGAGGACATCGCGGTGCAGAACTCCTTCAACTTCAGCTTCGCGGACCTCTCCCGGATCACGCACGCGATTGCGCGGATCCTGAGCCGAGAGGACGTGGACGGCGTCGTCGTCACCAATGGCACTGACACGATGGAGGAGACCCTCGCGCTGCTGGGCTTCACCCACGACGATCCGCGTCCGGTGGTGCTCACCGGAGCCCAGCGCAGCCCCGATCACTCCGACAGCGACGGGCCGCGCAACCTGTACGACGCCATCCGCACCGCCGCCGCCCCGGCTTCCCGAGACCAGGGCGTCTTGCTGGTCTTCGGTGGAGAGATCCACAGCGCGCTGGGTCTGCGCAAGCGCCACACCCTGGCGCCGCAGCCCTTCGGCCACCGCAGCGCAGGCTCCCTGGGCGTCGTCCTCGAATCGGGCCCGCGCTACTTCACCAAGGCGCTGACCCCTGTCCCACTCCCGCTGCCCAACGCCGAGTTCGAGGAACAGCGGGTGGACATGGTCCTGGGCTATCCCGGGGCCGACGCCGCGCTGATGCACGCCGCACTCGAGGCCGGCGCCACCGGCGTCGTCGTCCTGGGCGCAGGAGCCGGCAACCCTGGCGTCCCGCTCACCGATGCCATCGCGCAGGCCTCCGCCCAAGGAGTCCTGGTCGGTCTGGGCACCCGCACCGGGGCAGGACCGGTCGCGGTGATCTACGGAGGCGGGGGAGCGGTGGACGCCGTCGCCGCCGGAGCCGTTCCGCTCGGTGATCTGCCAGCAACCCAGGCCAGGATCCTGATGGCGCTGCTGCTGAGCACCCATGCACCCAGCCAGGCCAGAGACCAGCTGCAGGCACGTCTGAGCCCGCGGACGTAGGACAACAGAAGCGAACCGCATCACCGAAACGAACCCCGAACCGCACCACACGGAAGAGGTACAGACCATGGCCAAAGAGATCTACGTAGCACTGGGAATCGACGTCGACGCGGTCGGCGGCTGGCTCGGCTCCTACGGCGGCGAGGACTCCCCGGGTGACATCTCCCGCGGCATGTTCGCCGGCGAGGTCGGGGTGCCCCGGCTGAACAAGCTGCTGGCCAAGTACGACCTGCCCTCGACCTGGTTCTGGCCCGGTCACTCCATCGAGACCTTCCCCGAGCAGTTCGACCAGGTGGTCGCCGCCGGGCATGAGATCGGGGTCCACGGCTACAGCCACGAGAACCCGATCGCGATGACCCGCGAGCAAGAGACCGAGATCCTGACCTACTGCATCGACCTGATCGAGAAGCGCGCCGGCCGCCGCCCCACCGGCTACGTGGCGCCCTGGTGGGAGTTCTCCACGGTCACCAACGAGCTGCTGCTGGAGCAGGGCATCAAGTACGACCACTCGCTGATGCACCGGGACTTCGAGCCCTACTATGTGCGCGTCGGGGACAGCTGGGAGCAGTCGAAGATCGACTACGACAAGCCCGCCAGTTCCTGGATGAAACCGCTGATCCGCGGCGAGGAGACCGACCTGGTCGAGATCCCGGCGTCCTGGTACCTCGATGACCTGCCGCCGATGATGTTCATCAAGTCCAGCCCCAATAGCCACGGCTTCGTGAACCCGCGCCAGCTCGAAGAGATCTGGCGCGACCAGTTCGACTGGGTCTACCGGGAGAGCGACTACGCGGTCTTCACCATCACCATCCACCCCGACGTCTCCGGACGCCCGCAGGTGCTGCTGATGCTGGAGCGGCTGATCGAACACATCAATTCTCACGAAGGTGTGAAGTGGGCGCAGTTCAACGACATCGCCGATGACTTCATTCGCCGCTCACCGCGCAAGGGCGACTGACATACTGGCCCTCAGACCGACTGCCCCCGCTGCACCTGCCACAAGGAGACACCGTGTCCAAGAATGATCAGACCCCCGACCGACTCGATGTCACGCTGGCCGGTGTCCGCGGCCCCAAGGGTGCGAAGAAGACCCCGTTCAACGGCGACCCGCGATCGCTCTGGCGGGTGAACCAGTACCCGTCCCCGTTCAGCCTCGAGGATGCACCCACCCGTGAGAAAGTCGGGTTCAAGGGCAAGAAGGACGACGGCGAGGACGCGCTCGCCGAACGCTCCGAGATGCTCGCCGACCTGCAGGAGCTGATGTGGGCCCACGTGGTCTCCGCCTCCGAGGTCGACCAGCGTGAGGTGGCCAAGGCCATCGCCGCCCGGGTGCCCCGGCGCTCTCCGCAGGAGAAGACCCGCCGAGAGGAGCTGTTCTCACCCGAGGTGGAGACCGCGCTGGGCAGCCTGGCCCGCGGACCGCGGGTGCTGCTGGTGCTCCAAGGCATGGACGCCGCCGGCAAGGGCGGAGTGGTCAAGCAGGTGGTGACCTCCATGGACCCGATGGGTGTGGAGGTGGCCGGGTTTGGCAAGCCCACCGTCGAGGAGAGCCGTGAGCACTACCTGGAGCGGGTCATCCGGAAGCTCCCGCGGCCCGGGCATGTGGGGGTCTTCGACCGCTCCCACTACGAAGACGTCCTGGTGCCCACGATTACCGGCACCGAGAGCGCCGAGGAGCTGGAGCGCCGCACCGAAGCGATCGTGCTCTTCGAGCGCGAACTGGTGCGGCTGGGCTTCGTCATCATCAAGGTCATGCTCCACGTGTCCCAGGAGGAGCAGCTGGACCGGCTGGTCTCCCGGCTGGACCGCGAGGAGAAGCACTGGAAGTACGATCCCTCCGACGCTGACGCTCGTGCCGAGTTCTCCACCTACCAGGAGATCTACGCAAACCTTCTGGAAGCTACCGACGCCGACCACGCGCCCTGGCATGTGATCGGCGCCGACCGGAAATGGTACTCCCGCCTCGCAGTCCAGGAGCTGCTCATCGCGGCGTTCTCGGATCTGAAGCTGCGCTGGCCCGCGGCCGACTACGACGTGGAGAAGGAACGGAAGCGGCTGCTGAAGTCGTGATGCCTCGCTGACGAAGCGGAGCGACTAGGGGAGGGAGCTTCCCGCGGTCTGCGCCTTGGGCGCTGATTCCGTTGGGTACTCCCACTTCGGGTGCCGTTTATCGAACCGCGTCGGCAAGATCATCAAGATCAGAACAATAATGGGGCCGATGAGGGGGATCAGGGCCAAGAAGTAGACGGGTCCTGGGAGTCCTGCGTCATGCAGCCTGCGCCAGCTCACCGCGAGCATCGGAAGAACCGTTGCGACGCCCCAGACGAAGGCCGCGAGCGAGCTCGCCAGAACCAGTCCCTCGACGTTGCCGGTGCCCTGAGTCAGGTCGAAGTATCCCAGCGCGGGATCGTAGGTGCGCATGTGCGGGATTGATATCAGCCCGCCGACTACGGTCATGAAGAGTTGCACCCACCAGTACTCGCTGCGCGAGGCGTACCCCTTGAAGTGCGTGTACTTGCCGAAGAAGCGCCGCACGGCCTGGCCGAGTGTGGCTCCGTAGAGCGGCTCGTTCAACGGGGGAGCAGAGGTAGTGGTCTGCGACGGATCGGTGCTGTAGCTGCTCACGGTGATTCACTCCGGTGTCGACGCTCGTGCTCGTATATGTTCGACCCTAGGCCGTGAGGCGCTGATCTGGGAAGAGACTCGAAGATTCAGCAGAGCCTCCGCCGACGTCAGGATTAGCCATCATGATCGACGCGACATCGTCTCCGTCGATGTGTATCCGGTTCCAGGTTCACTTCCCTTCCCAAGATGTATCGGGTTTGGTGGGTCTGGAAACGACCGATCCCCGAACAACACCTTCCGCGCTGCGGCCCTGCCCAAGGGCGTCCGCAGGACTCCGAACCCGGCGCTGGCCAACAGCGGATGCTTCACCTGGGCCAGGGCGTGGCGCATCATCAGCCGTCCGGTGAACTTCCGGCGCAGCGCGCCGCCGTCGTAGTCCTGCAGTGCCTCTCGCCGGCCAGTCTGCAGTGCCTCATCCAGCGCGGCGGCCGCGTAGTCGGAGAGTCGCAGGCAGGGGTCCAGTCCGCCGGCGGTCAGCGGTGACACCGCGCCGGCCGCGTCACCGACGAGCAGCCCATCGGGTGAGCTGATCCGCCGCAGCAGCCCGCCCACCGGGATGGGGCCGCCGCGGCGCTGCACTTCGGCGGGCGAGCGGTCCGCCTCGGTCAATCCTGGAGCGCGCGTCGCGAACTCGTCCAGGGTGCTGCGCACTCCGCCGGTGAAGCGCCGGGAGTACCCGGCGGTTCCCACGTGGGCGTGGATCCCATCGTTGATCACCCATCCGATGTATCCGGGCGCCAGTCGAGGATCCAGCACGCAGTGGAAGGCGGGGGAGTCCACCGCCTCGGAGACGGTGAAGACGTCCTCCGCTCCGACCAGGAGGTGCGTGTTGCGGTCCAGTCCCAGATCCCGGGCGACCCTCGATCGGGCTCCGTCCGCTCCCACAACAAATCGAGCGTGCACCGTCATCGGCCCGTCGGGTCCGGTCACTTCATATCGGCCATTGGAGCCGCCCAAGTATCTGGTGCCCAGACACAGCTCCGCACCTGCCTTCACAGCGGCATGTGCATTCGCGGCGTAGAGCGGACCCATCTCACCTACGCGGTACTCATCGCGCTCGCTGACCAGCTCCACCGGCTCCCTCAGGCTCGGCGGGTACAGCACCACCCGGCGGATGGCTGGACCCAGGAGGTGCTCGGGCAGGTCGTAGTCGTCCAGGGTGCGCCGTACGAAAATGCCGGTGGTCCTGATGGAGGTGGTCAGGTCCCGGCGCCGGTCGATGACCACCACCGAGTGCCCGCGCTCCGCCAGCAAGGTCGCGACACGCAGCCCCGCGAGCCCCGCTCCGACGACGAGCACATCCGTCTGCAACACCCGGCCGCTCATTCCTTCACCCACTCGATGAGGTCGCCGGGCTGACACTGCAGGACCTCGCACATGGCCTCCAGCGTGCTGAACCGGATCGCCTTGGCGCGTCCGTTCTTCAACACCGCCACATTCGCCGGGGTGATCCCGACCCGCTCGGCGAACTCCCCGACGCTCATCTTCCGCTTGGCGAGTTCCACATCGATCCGCACGATGATCGGCATCAGATCACGGCTTCCATGTCGGTGCGCAGCGTGGTCGCCTGCTTCAGAAGCGCCCGCATCACCACGACCACCAGGCCGACGACGGCACCCACCGCCACCATCAGCGCGAGCACCAGTGGCATGCCTGGGTCGGTGGCATTGATCCCGATGTAGAGAAAGACTCCGACCAGGACGAGCCATGCGGCGCCGATCGCACCCAGGACGAGGTTGACCCAGCGCATCGAGGTGGAGCTGAAGATGCGGTCCTTCTGGACCAGCGTGAGCAGCTGCCAGATACAGACGATGACCACCTGGACACACAGCACCCAGAAGATCGTGACGATCGTTGCGGGCCAGCGAAGGAACGCCATGTCAGGGGATTCCTGCGCCATGTGGGCGAACTGCCCTGGGAGAGACATCGTCTGGAAAAGAAGCAGGAGTCCGAAGAGCAGGACCAGTGATGCCTTGAGGGTGGCAACAACCCAACGTTGACCTGTCATAGACTGAGTATCGGCAATTACCTATCGATAGTCAATTGGTTCAACCTAGTGACTAGCGCTTCTCATCTCCCGCATCATAGGTGGTCGTCCGCGGACGCGGAGTGGCCTCCGATGCTTCGTCCGACTTTTACCGCGAATCTCCCAGGCTTTCTGCCGAGGCAATAAGCATTCAACGACCCCATTCGATCTGGTACGAGGTCAGGCGGGTAACGTGTGCGTATGTCCTCGAAAAACACTCAAGCCGTGCTACGAGACTTCACGACCCAGCGCGAATGGGGTCAGTTCCATAGTCCTGAGAATCTCATCAAGAGCATCTCCATTGAGTCCGGAGAATTGCTCGAGTGCGTGCAATGGAACGAAGAGGCGGATCCGGCGAGGATCCGCGCTGAGCTCGCCGATGTGCTCACGTATTCGTATCTCTTGGCTGATCGAATGGGTTGGGACCCGGAGGAACTGATCCTTGAGAAGCTGCAGGTGACCGAAGCGAAGTATCCGGTGAACAAGGCGAAAGGCACGAGCGCCAAGTATGACCAGCTTTGACATCGAAGGATTCATCTTCGACAAAGACGCTGTCTCAATGCGGTCACGGGCCGATGAGCGTTATGCCAATTGGCCGGCGGTCTATACGCTGCGCAATGACAAGTCCATTTACGTCGGCGAGTCTCGAAACGTCGCCTCCCGAATCCGCCAGCACCTCGCGTCAGGAACGAAGGACGAACTTCGGCAGGTCCAGATCATCCTCGACCGCACGTTCAACAAGTCCGCTGCGTTGGATTTAGAGGCGTACTTGATCGAGCGCCTGGGCGGCGATGGCCGCTACGCCGTGCTCAACCGGAACAAGGGCATCGTCGATAGCGACTACTTCGACAGGGACGAGTACCGAAAGACGTTTGAGGAGATCTTCGGAGCCCTTCACGACCGGGGGATCTTTACGCGTCCGCTCCCTGATATCGAGAATAACGACCTCTTCAAGCTATCTCCGTTCAAGGCACTCACGCCCGAGCAGGCGCTGGCTGTTGAAGACATTCTCCGCGACTTGTTGCATCGTGCGCCTGACAACGGTAACGACGTTCCCATCCTCGTCCAGGGCGACCCGGGCACCGGCAAGACCGTTGTCGCCGTCTACCTGATGAAGCTTCTTGCAGACATCGCGACCGCAGAAGACGCGGAGTTAGACACTTCACTTGACGACACCGATGCGCGCTTCTCGGAGTTCTTCACGGCGGACAACCGAGACCGTCTCAATCCACTCTCGATCGGCTTCGTCGTTCCGCAACAGTCACTGCGGGCATCGGTCGCCGAGGTCTTCAAGCGCACGCCGTACCTCGAACGGTCCATGGTGCTCGATCCTTTTGCGGTAGGGGAGTCTGAGCAGCACTTTGATGTCCTGGTCGTGGACGAAGCACACCGGTTGAACCAACGCGCCAACCAGCCATCAGCAAGCCAGAACTCGCGGTTCACCGAGATCAACCGAAAGCTCTTCGGCCACGACGAGAAGCGGTTCACGCAGCTGGACTGGATCAAGCAGAAAAGTGATCATCAGATACTGTTCCTGGACGGAGCACAGAGTGTGAGGCCAGCAGATATCCCGCGCTCTACCTGGGAGTCTCTGCTAGAAACTTCCAAAACCGCCGACAGACACCACGAGTTGCACTCGCAGATGCGAGTTCAGGCTGGGCGCGGTTATATCGACTACGTTCGCGCCATACTGCGCTCTGAGGGACCGGCCCGTCACGCGTTCGCTGACTATGAGATCGACATGTTCACCAACTTCGAATCGATGCACGATCGGATTCGTGAACGGAAGCCGAGCACGGACTTGCTCGTCTGGTCGCCGGCTATGCCTGGGAGTGGAGAAGCAAAACCGACAGGAGCGTTCCCGACATCGTGCTCGATGGCTACGGACTCCAGTGGAATCGGACCACGAAGGACTGGATCAATTCAAAGACGTCGCTAGAGGAGGTGGGGTCGATCCACACGGTTCAGGGATACGACCTGAACTATGCGGGAGTGATCATCGGTCCGGACCTGAGATTCGATACCGATCAACAACGGATCGTCTTCGATCGGGCCAACTACTTCGACAAGAAGGGGAAAGAGAACAATCCCCGCCTTGGCCTTGAGTTCGACGACGAGGACCTCCTCGAGTACGTCACCAACATCTACGGAGTCTTGCTCACTCGAGGAATCAAGGGGACTTACGTATATGTCTGCGATCCCGACCTTCGTCGGTACCTTGCCCCGTACTTCACCAAGGTTGGGCAAGAACGCTCGAGGCCAGATCTTGGGGAAGCCCCTCGAAAGTCGATCGGTTCATCGGCGCCTGTGGCGCCTGACTGGGAAACTCAGCCGCGACAAGCAGCCCTGGAATGAGGAGGGGCGAAAAACCGAAGTTCCCCGCCCCTTCTTGATGCGTGGCTGCTTACAGCTCGACGCGCCCCTGATCACCCATGTTCGGGGTCTCCGAGGAGAGCGAAGCCTTCGCCATCTTCACGAGTGCGGCTGCCTTGCCCGGTCCCTCCCAGTACTGGGCAGTCTCCGGGGTCACCTCGATCAGCACGGCGTTGGGATCCTCGGGGCCACCCTCGAAGTAGGCCTTCGGGCCCAGGTCCCACAGCTCCTTCTTGCGCTCGAGATCAGCGATCACCTGAGCGCTGCCTGCGATGGAGACCCAGGTGTGGCTGTCGACGAAGCTGAGGTTGACCTCGCCCTCACCGATGATGTCCTCGATCTTGTCCGAGTTCAGCGGGGTGAAGAACCAGAACTTGTGCTGGTCGTCGATCTCGGTGACACCCATCGGGCGGGAGACGATCCGGTGATTCTGGTCCACGGTGGTGAACATGCAGGTGCCGATGCTGTTCAGCTTCTTGACGAGTTCGTTCGCAGTCATGTCAGTCATATTGTTCTCCTGTGTTGGGTATGAGCGTCTTGTTCGCAGTCTACGGATCAGATGTGCCGAGTACAGCGCGTCCGCGCTGAGCCGATTTCAGGGTCCATTCTTTACCCGCACGCCCCGCCAGGTGGGGTGACGCAGCCGGTTGTCCCTGGTCACCCCGGAATGGCGGACCTCCGCAGACAGCTTCGGAGTCACCCAGATCGCGTCCGAGGAGTCCTCCGCTGGGACGTCATCCACGGGGGCGGTCTTGCGGACCAGTTTTTCCAGCTGGGTCCGGAGATCGGTCAGTTCCACATCGCTGAAGCCGGTGCCGACCCGTCCGGCGTAGTGAAGCTCGCCGTCGTCGTCGGTCATGCCCAGCAGCAGCGAGCCGAAGGTCTTGGCGCGCCCACCCTTGCCCTGGCGCCAGCCGATGATCACCACATCCGCGTGGCTTTCGTGCTTGAGCTTCACCCAGTCCTCGGAGCGCCGCCCGGCGCGGTAGGGACTGTCGGCGCGCTTCGCTACGAGTCCCTCGATCTTGAGCTCCAAGCTGACCTCCATGGCCTCCTCCAGGGAGTCACCCAGGTCACCTGGGACCTGGACGTGCTTGCCGCTCTCGGCGAGCTGTTCCAGGAGTTCCCGGCGCCGCGCATAGGGCTCGCCGGTGAGGTCGCCGTGCTCTGCGGTGTGCAGCACGTCGAAGAGCATGAGGTGCACCGGGATCTTCTTTGCGGTCTGCTCGATCTCCCGGGTCTTGGTCAGTTTGCCTCGTCCTTGGAGCAGACCGAAGTCTGGGCGGCTGCCGGAGTTCAAGGCGACGATCTCGCCGTCCACCACTGTGCCCGGCGGGACCAGGTCTGCGATCTCCGCGAGTTCTGGGAAGGTGGGAGTGAAGTCCTTGCCGTTGCGGCTGCGGATCTCCACGCGGCCATCGGCGTGGACGGCGGCGATCGCCCGGTAGCCGTCCCATTTACCCTCCAGCACCCACCCTTTGCCGCGGATATCGGTGGGCTTGCCGGGGGAGGCGAGCATGGGGGAGGGCAGCGGGTCAGGGAACTCAATTTTCTTGGATGATGCGCCGCTCTTGTCGAAGCTCGTCGGGGACTTCTTTGCAGGCGCGGATGCGGTCTTCGATGACCTCTGGGCCTTTGGCTGGTCCTTGGTCATCCTGATCAGCCAGTTCTTGCCGGCCTCGTCGGTCTGCACCAGCGCGTAGCGTCGCGGCACCCCGCCGAGGCCTCCGTCCGGTGCCCCGTGCAGGACGCAGACCACCTTGCCCGAACCCTTGGCCTGTTCCCACTTCTCGATCTCCACGGTGCCGGTGTCCCAGATGGTGACTTCGCCGCCGCCGTATTCGTTCTTCGGGATGGTGCCCTCGAACTCGGCGTACTCGATCGGGTGGTCCTCGGTCATCACCGCCAGTCGCTGCTGGCCAGTTTCCAACGGGGGCCCCTTGGGCACCGCCCAAGAGACCAGCACCCCGTCACGCTCCAGCCGGGTGTCATAGTGCAGCGCAGTGGCGTGGTGCTCCTGGACCACGAAGATCGGATCATCGGTCCGGGAGGCAGGGGAGTCGGAGGGAACCGGCTCGGGGGTCTTCGCGGCGTCGCGCATCGACCGGTAGGTGGACAGCGCGTCCTGCGTGTCCGGCATGGCGTCCGCGGCGTCGTCGTCGGGGGCGAAGTCAGCCAACGGGTCTGTGCCCTCGGCGATGCGCTCGATGACCTGGTGCATGTCCAGCTGGGTGAGCTCTGGATCCTCGAGTTCCTCCCAGGTGCGCGGTGCGGCGACATATGGGCCCTCGGAGGATCCGGGGCGACCGCGCAGCGAGTAGGGGGCGATGGTGGTCTTGTTCCGGTTGTTCTGCGACCAGTCGATGAGCACCTTGCCCTGGCGCAGCGACTTCTTCATATCGCTGACAACCTCGTCCGGGTGATCAGCCTCCAGCGCCTTAGCCAGCTCATGGGCCACCTGGGAGACCTGCTCGGAGGTGTAGCTGCCGTTGAGTGCAGCGTAGAGGTGGATGCCCTTGGACCCGGAGGTGACCGGAACCGAGGGAAGGTTCATCTCATCGAGGATCTCGCGGCACCAGCGAGCCACCTGCGCGCATTCGGCAAGCTCCGCGCCGGGACCGGGGTCCAGATCCAGGACGAGCCGGTCCGGGTTCTGTGGCTCACCATCGGCGCTGAACCGCCACTGCGGAACGTGGACCTCCAGGGCGCCGACCTGACCGAACCAGGCCAGCACGGCGGGTTCATTCGCCAGCGGGTAGGTGTTGCTGTGATCGGAATGCTCCAGCTCCTGGCGCGGCATCCAGGCCGGGGCGGAGTCTTCGAGGTTCTTGCGGAAGAACGGCTCATTGGGCTTGGCTTCGGGGCCGACGCCATCGGGCCAGCGCTTGCGGGTGGCGGGCCGGTTCTTGGTGTGCGGGAGCATCGCCGGGGCCACGGTCTGCCAGTACTCGATGACCTCGGCCTTGGTGGTGCCGGAGGCGGGGAAGAGGACCTTGTCCAGGTTGGAGAGCCGCAGCTTGTGACCGGCGACCGTGACAGTCTGCTGCCGCTTGCTAGCCATGGGTCAACACTGGTGGGGGAGGCTGGGCGTTGGCTGGGTGGTGGTGATGGATGTCCGAACGGCTACCCGCCCTGACTCAGGACAGTCCTGGGATGAGGCCAGGCCTCTAGCGCTTCCAGGACAGGGGGGAGCGTTTCATCTTTCAGAGCCACGGCGTATGCCTCTTCCAGCATCTCGTCGATCGCGACCCGTCGTCCGGTCTCGGCGGAGCGGACCGCGGCCTCCACCATCGCCAGGGTGAGAATATTGCTGTGCACCTCGCCCGAGGGCACCCGACCGCTGCGAAGAGCCCCGACGAATTCTGCGAGCGAACCATGAATCTCCTCCGGCATTCGGGCACCCGCAGCGCCGGTCAGGGGAGGATCCATCGCGTCATCACGGAGCTCGAATGAGGGGGCGTTCTCACCGTCCCAGAGAGCTGTCCCGGCTTCGCAGTTGATGCGCCAGTGACCGTTCCATGAGGTTTCGTGACCGTCGCTGCACCAGCTGCCCGAGTAGGAGTAGCGGGCTCCTCCCTCGAACTCGAACAGGGCGTTGGCGGCGGCTCCGTGGGCGTACCAGCTCCACTTTGGGTTGAACTCCTCGCAGTACACGGACACCGGGTCGTCGTCGAGCAGGAACCGCGCGACGTCGAAGGCGTGGATGGCCATGTCGACCAGCAGCACATGCCGCATCTCCTCCCGGAAGCCGCCGAAATGGGGTGCTTTAAAGAACTCGGTGGAGATCATCCCCACGTCGCCGAGCGCCGGAATCCCTGTCCTGAGCGCGGACAGATTGTTGAAGTAGCGACGTGACTGGCTGGTCATCAGGAGCGTTCCGCTGGCTTCCGCAGCAGCCGCCAGGGAGAGCGCTTGGCTGAGTGTCGGTGCGATCGGCTTTTCACAGAGCACCGGGAGGCCCCGGAAGAGCGCATCCACGTTGACCGGATGATGCGCCTCAGGGATGGTCACGTTGACGACGGCGTCGGCAGCGGTGGTCTGCAGCACCTCTTCCACACTGCGGCCAACGTGGACGCCCGTCAGACCAGCGGCATCGAGTGCTCCCTGCGCGACGTCGACGGCGAGGTCGACGAGACCCACCAACTGGGTGTCTGGAGATTGGTCGATGGCAGATACCCACTGCCTTCCCATGCCCCCTGCGCCGACCTGCACGATCCGCAGGGGCTGGTGGTCCCTACGCTCTGGACTGAGGCTCAATTCTCCATCGCCCCCTGATAGTCGTGGCCGTTGTAGAAGTCATTGGTCTCGTACCGCAGCAGCTGCGGCTCTGTCCGCTCAGGTCGCAGAGTCCGGGCCCAGGCGACGCCGTTCGCGACCACGCGACGGACGTCCTTGTGGTGGTAGACCGGATAGTCCTGGTCCCCGGGACTGAAGAAGAAGATCTTTCCAAACCCTCTCCGGAAGGTGCATCCGCTTCGGAAGGCCTCGCCGCCGCTGAAGGTGCTGATGAACACCAGCTCATCTGGGACAGGGATGTCGAAGTACTCTCCGTACATCTCCTGCTCGGGAATGATGAACGGGTGCGGCACGCCCTGCGCGATGGGGTGGGCAGGGTTCACCGTCCACACGACCTCACGGTCCTGTTCCGCTCGCCACCGCAGAGTGCAGCTCGTGCCCATGAGCTTGACGAAGATCTTTGACCAATGACCTGAATGCAGGACGACGAGTCCCATGCCCGCGAGGACATGCCGGTGAACGCGATCAACGACTTCGTCCCGCACCTCCTCATGGGCCGCATGCCCCCACCACACCAGAACATCGGTTTGGGCGAGGACTTCCTCTGTCAGGCCGTGCTGCGGGTCATCCAGCGTCACGGTCTCCGCAGAGACTGAGCCGCCTAGGTGCTCCTCGATCGCCTCACGGATCGTGGTGTGCATTCCCTCGGGGTAGAGGTCCGCAACGTGTCGTTCCTGCTGCTCGTGGCGGTTCTCGCCCCAGACAAGAACGTTGAGGGGCCGTGAGTCATGATTCTGTGTCATGGAGGAATCCTTCATCGGTGGAACTGGACGGGGGAGCTTTCACCTGGTTCATGCCAGGGCTTCACCGGCTGCGCGCTCTACCGCCAGGCCGGTGACCCACTGGTCCAAGAACGTCGCGTAGTCAGAGATCGCGGCTTCTGTGGGTGCGACGGTCTCCGGGGCGGACCCGGCGAAGACGTCCTCATCGAGCCAGTCGGGGAGACTCCGGTCCGTTGCGGTTCCGGTGGCCACGGCGCGGGAGTAGGCCGCCAGGGTTGCAATTCCCCAGGCGCCTCCTTCAGTGGCGTCCTTGGTGACCGCGACCGGGGTCCCCAGAGCGGCGGCCAGCGCGTGTTGGGCTACGCCTCCGGTGCGCAGCAGCCCGCCGTGGGCGAAGAATCGGTCCACCGAGACACCTTCCTCGGTCAACACCCTCATCCCGACGCTGAGTGCGGCGAACACGCTCAGCAGCTGGGCCCGGGCGAATCCCGCCAAGGTCAACGGGGTCTCCGGGGTGCGCAGGATCATCGGCCGGCCCCGGTCCACGCCGATGAGCGGCTCCGCGGCCAGCAGGTTATATGCCAGCAGCCCGTTCTGGCTGGCGTCGGCCTCCAGGGCTCCACCGAGCATCGCCTGGAAGACCTCGTCGGGATCGGCCTGGTGGCCAAGGGTCGCGAGGAACTCTCCGAAGAGTCCCGCCCAAGCGCCCAGTTCACTGGCGCCGTTGTTGCAGTGGACCATCGCTACCAGCTTGGCGTCAGGAGTCGCGACGATGTCGATCTCACTGCGAGTGCTGCGCAGCGAGTCCTCGAGCACGAGCATCGCAAAGGTGCTGGTGCCCACGCTGACGTTCCCGGTCCGAGCGCGCACTGCGTTGGTCGCAACCATCCCCGTGCCGGCATCGCCCTCGGGCGGACAGAACATGATCCCCGGCTCCAGGGTCCCGGTGGGATCCAGCAGCTGGGCACCCTCGGGGGTGAGGAAGCCGGCCTGCGCCCCGGCTGAGGCTACCGGGGGCAACAGCTTCGGTAGGGTGCGACCGGTCTCATCTCCGGCGGTCATCTGGCTGAACCGCTGGAGCAGCTCGGCGTCGTAGTCCCCGGTGACCGGATCGATCGGAAACATGCCCGAGGCGTCCCCGATCCCGAGAATGTGGGTGCCGGTGAGCAGGTGATGGACGTATCCGGCCAGGGTGGTCAGGGTATGGACCCTGGGCACGTGCGACTCCGCGTCGAGGATCGCCTGGTAATAATGCGCCACCGACCAGCGCAGCGGAATGTTCTGCCCGAACTCCTCGGTCAGCAGGCCGGCGGCCTGCGTCGTCGTGGTGTTGCGCCAGGTCCGGAAGGGGGTCAGCAGCTCTCCGGCCGAGTCCAGGGCCAGGTATCCGTGCATCATGGCGGAGACGCCGATCGCGCCGACAGCACGCAGCTCGACGCCGTGGAGCTCCTGGACCGAGGCGGCCAGGTCGGCGTATGTCGAGACAAGTCCCTGGCGCACAGCGCCCAGGGAGTAGGTCCAGACCCCGTCGCGCAGTTCACTCTCCCAAGGGCTGGAGCCCGTGGCCAAGGTCTGGCCCGCTTCGCCCACGAGGCAGGCCTTGATCCGGGTGGAGCCGAACTCGATGCCCAGGGTGTTGCGTTCTTGATGGATCTGTTCACTGCCCATCGGCCCGTGCTCCCCTCTCGGCTTTGCGGGGGTGCTCTCCTGCGTGACTGGCTTTATCCGCCACGGGCACGAACACGCGCATCATGGACGGACCGCGTTCGGCCCACCGGTGGTACGGCACCAGGACCAGGTCGAATTCCTGGGATGTCGGCTCCCCGCTGGGGGCGCGTCCGAACGGGGGAGTCCCCGGGGCCTGCGCTGGGAGGTGGAGCACCTTGGCCCGGCCACGTGCGCCGTCGCCATCGGCCCGCAGTGGCGCTGATGGGTCCAGTGTGATCTCATCCAGCGTGATCCCAGCGGGGACGTCTTGTGACTCGACGCAGAGCACGAGCGGGCCGCGTTCGACGGCAACCGTTCCGCGCATCGCATCGATCCGTGGGTCGGGCCAGGTCAATCGAGGTTCCACCGGCAGCACCAGACGGATCTCGTCTCCCTGGGCCACGGGGTGTTGGAGGTCAAACCACCCCGGTTGAATCGACGTTGCTGGTCCTCCGTTGATGATGACCTGGGCATCGATCGCCCAGGACGGAACGCGGAGCCTCAAGGGGGTTCCGCCGTCAGGGGCATCTTGCACAGTCAGATGGATCTCCGAGGCATTGGGGTACGTGGTGTCCACCTTCAGCCGGAGAAGACCGGAGCTCAGCTCGAACCGGTACTCACCCGCGGCGTACTGCAACACCACGGCGACATCCCCCTCGTCGACGGCGGCAGAGTATGACTGCCAGGACGCCAGAGTCCGGGCGAGGTTGGTGGGACAGCAGGACACGTCGAACCAGGGCGCTCGAACACCACCCTCTGCCCGTGAGTTGACCGCGTCCGGGAGCACGTCAGAGCTCTCTGAACGCTGCTGCAGCGGATTGGCGTAGAAGAAGGCGGTGCCATCGGGACTCGGTGACGTGGCGATCACGTTGAAGAGCGTACGTTCCATGAGATCGACGTACTCGACCGCGCCGGTGGCGAGGTAGAGGCGCCAGGACACCATCAAGGAGGCGACCCCCGCGCAGGTCTCACAGTAGGCGCGGTCCGGCGGCAGCTCCCAGTCCTCACCGAACCCTTCGTCCTGGTGCCGGGAACCCATCCCGCCGGTCAGATAGGTGCGGCGGGCCACGGTCCGGTGCCACTGCCCCTGGAGTGCGCTGAGCAGCTCTGTATCGTCCGCGTCCACCGCGATGTCCACGGCACCGGCTGCGAGATAGAGCGCACGTACTGCGTGTCCGTGCCAGGTTTCGGTGTCGCGGACAGGAATCTCGTCCTGGAAGTACTCCGGGCTGAGCAACGGGATGGGGGTGAGGGCGCCGTGACCTCGACGCTCCACGAAGAGCTGGGCCTGATCCCGGTATCTGGTGTCTCCCGTCGCTCGAGCGAACTCCGCCAGGGCGACTTCGATCTCGGGGTGTCCACAGACGCCGGCGTGGCCTTCTGGCCCGAACTCGCGGAGCACATGATCGGCCACGCGTCGCCCCAGCGCCACGAAGCGATCTTCCCCCTTGGTGCGCAGCCTGGCCACGGCAGCCTGCAATAAGTGCCCTGCACAGTAGAGCTCGTGCCCCATAGAGAGGTCGCTGTAGCGTCCGGGCCGCCCGGGGTGGCCGAAACAGGTGTTGAGGTAGCCGTCGTCGTCCTCCGCGGCGGCGACGCGGTCCACCAGGGACTCGAAGTTCGCATCAACCTGGGCGTCGTGTGTTCGCCCATACTCCCAGGCCAGGGCCTCCATAAGCTTGTACACCTCGGAGTCTGAAAACTGCCAGCCAGGCCGGTTCTCGTCCATGGTGCCTGCCGCGACACGGTCGAAGTTGGCGAGCCAGCCGAGACGTTCCATCCAATCGATGCAGTGTTGCAGCGTCCCGGTGGAGTTTGCGTCCTGGCGCGTCTTCCAGAAGCCCGCCGCGAGGGAGACCTGGTCTACTCCGAGACCACGGCGTGTTCCGCGGGCGGGGTTGACTGGTGTGACGTTGCGGCGACTCGCTGGCGCCTGCGCTGTCACGGGCCCAGGTGCTGGCACGGGCCCAGGGGAGTGGTGCGGGGAGGTGGTCACAGGTGTTCCTTCGCTAGTCTTTGACCGAACCGGCTGTCACGCCTGCAGCAACGTAGCGTTGCGCGAGCACGAGGAGGACGGTGGCGGGGATCGAGGCCACTACGGCCGTTGCCATGATGGCGTTCCACTGCGTCGTGTTGTTGCCGATGTATTGGTAGATGCTCAAGGTGATCGGGATCATGTCACCGCTGCGGTTCAACGTGGACGCGAAGATGAAGTCGGACCACGCCCAGAGGAAGGCGAACAGCGCGACTGTGATCGTGGAGTTCCTGCTCACCGGCAGGACGACTGAGATAAAGGTGCGCCATGCACCAGCGCCGTCCACGCGCGCGGCTTGTAGCAGCTCTTTGGGCATGCCAGCCATGAACGCCGTGTAGAGCAACACCCCGAAGGGAACCGCGATCGTCGAGTTCGCCAGGATGAGGCCCCCGACAGTGTTGAGCAGACCGAGCCTCACGTAGATGGCGTAGAAGCCCATCGCCATCACCACGGCCGGGATCATCTGCGCGACGATGAGTCCGAAGCTGAGCACGCGCCCACCGCGGAGGTTGAGCAGGGCGATCGCGTAGCCGGCCGGCGCTGCGATGAGCACCGTGAGCACCACCGTGCTCACACCGATGAGCAGGCTTGTGCCTAGGGCGGGGAGCTGTTGGTCGAGTGCGGTCGCATAGCCCTCGAACGTCGGCGCCCAGGGGAACCAATGCGGGGGCGAGGAACGGAGGTCGCTTGTCTGAGTCAGGGAGACATTGAACATCCAGTAGACCGGGAAGAGCATGATGCCGGTGAAGACCAGTCCCAAGACGGTCTTCCACCAGGCGCGGCGGGCGGTCATCGCGCCTCCTGTCGTCGTTGCAGTTGAAGATGGAGCACTCCGAAGAGGAGGGCGACGAGGATGAGGATGTTGCCCACGGCGGCCGCCGGTGAGAAATCGGGCTGGCCGGTGCCGAATGCCTCGCGGTAGGACCAGATGGCCAGGGTGGTCGTCGAGCTTCCTGGTCCACCGGCCGTCATCACCCAGATCACATCCACCACTTTCAGGGTGTAGACCAGTCCGAGCAGCAGGGTGATTGCCGAGACCGGACGAAGCAGCGGGAAGGTGATGCTCCAGAACTGTCGCCACGCACCCGCACCATCCAGGGACGCGGCTTCGTAGACCTCGTCTGGGATGTTCTGCAGTCCCGAGTAGAGAATCACGAGGTTGAAGGGAATGCCCAGCCAGATGTTCGCAAGAGTTACCGACAGCAGCGCCGTCTCAGGCGAGGTCAGCCAGTTGATCTGGCCTATCCCGAAGGCACCGAGGAAGGAGTTGACGATCCCGTTCTCGCTGTTGAGCATCCAGGACCAGGTGGACGCCGAGACGATCAACGGCAGCAGCCACGGCATGAGGAACAAGGCGCGCAGCGGGGCTGACAGAGGGAAGTGGTTGCGGAAGAAGACCGCCAGAGCCAGTCCCAGCGAGAACTGGAACGCGATGGAGACGACCGTGAAGAACACCGTATTCGCCAGGGCCTGCGCGAAGAGCGACGAGGAGAAGATCTCCACGTAGTTCTGCCAGCCGACGAACTCGGCGTCGCCCTGGACGAAGGCGCGGATGTTGTAGTCGTGGGTGCTGAGGTCGATGTTCCGCCACAGCGGGTAGACGTAGAACATCGCGAGGTAGACGAGCAGCGGAGCTGCGAAGCCCACCGCTGCCCACTGAGCTCCGTGGGGCTTGCGCCGTCGCAGCTTCTCGGGTGGAGCGGGCGGTGCATCGCTGCCCGCTCCACCCGTGGTGCCGCGACCCGCCTCGGTGTCGGCGAGGGTCGTCATGATGGTCCTTCCGATTGCGGTGATCCGACCCGGGTCTAGCCGAGCTCAGCCTCGACGTTCGCCTGGGCCTCTTCCAGTGCCTCCTGAGGAGTTGCCGCGCCTGACAGGGCGTTCTGCACGGCGGTCCAGAGCTCCTCGGAGATGACCGGGTAGTCCGTCCCGAGGTTGTCGCTGGTCCGTCCTTTGGCCTCCTGCACTGCAGAGACCCAGGTCTCGAGATCCTCGTTCTCCTCGAGCAGGGCGTCCTGCCCCTCCTCCGTGGGCGGGATGTAATAGGCGAACGTGTTGGCGGTTTCGACGAATCCTTCGGGAGTCGTCATGCACTCGACGATCTGGCGCGTCACGTCGTAGCGCTCGATGTCCTCCTGCACCGGGGCGACGATGAACTCACCGCCGGTGGGCGCAGGGGCAACTCCGCCATCCTGGGCGGGGATCTCGATGACTCCGGTGGCGAAGTCCGCGTCAGCGGCGCTGTTGACCTGCCAGGTGCCGTTCTCCACGAATCCGAAGTCGCCGGTGAGGAACTCTTCCCACGTGGTGTTCTGGGAGTTGTTGATCACAGTGTTCGGGACGAGCCCGTCGTCGACCCAGCCCTTCCAGAGCTCCAGGGCCTCCACGGCCTCGGGAGAATCCAGCTCGGTGAGGTCCGCTCCGGAGCCCCAGAACCATGGGAGGAATTGGAAGGAGCCCTCCTCAGTGCCGATCCCGGCAAAGGTCATGCCACCGTTGCCGGAAGCCTCGATATCTTCGAGCGCGCTCGTCAGGCTCGTCCAGTCGGTGACCGAAGCTGGATCCACACCCGCCTCATCCAGGACGTCTTGGTTGTAGTAGAGCGCGAGGGTGTTGGCACCGATGGGGATTCCGTAGGTGTCGCCGTCGAGTTCACCGGCCGCGACCAGGTTGGGGTCCACTGCGGAGGTGTCGAGCCCCAGTTCGTCCACGGTGCTGAGCAGACCGCTCTCGGAGAGGGTGGAGACGGCAGGGTTATCGAGCAGAACGACGTCGGGCGAGTTGCCTTCCTGCGCCGCAAGAATCGTCTGGTTTGTGAGGGCAGTGGTGTCGTACGCGGTGCGTTCGATCTCGACTCCGGCTTCCTCGCCGCAGGTCTGGACGCGGTTCTCCCAATCCGAGTCTCCTTCGTGCTGCGGATAGGGATCCCACCAGGTGTACGTGCCGGAGGCGGCGTCACTGCCCTCCTCGCTGTTCGCGTCACCTCCTGAGCAGCTTGCCAAGAGGCTGATCGCCGCCAACGCTGCGGTCACGGTTGTCGCCTTATGAAAGGTGCTTTTCATTGCGTTCCTCCTTGGATCATCGACCAGGTGTCGAACCGGTTCGATTTTGAGTGAGACGAGTGCATATCAGTTCTGGATCTCAGCGGGGCGGGGCGGTGCTCCCACGGTCGATGAGGTCGGGGGTGACAAAGCGGACAACATTGGGCTCCTCGGGTCCTATCTCTCCCTCGATGCGACGGACCAGCTGACGCACGGCCATGCTGCCCAGCCGGTCAGGCGCGCTCTCGATGGAGGAGAAGGGAAGGGAGAAGGTGCGGGCGAACTCATCGGAATACCGGCCGAGCACGGAGAGGTCCTTGGGGGTTGAGAGTCCGCGCTCGTGGAGCACCGAAGGCAGGGCCGCTGCCGCAGCTTCGTTGTTGATCAAGAGGCCGGTGGCGTTTGCGTGGGTATCGAGGATGCGATGCAGTGATTCTCCGACGGCAGGCTGAGACGAAGGCGCGAAGACCGTATGGAGCGTGATGCCCTTCGCCTCGGCGGCGGCGAGGGCTGCGTTCTGCAGGCGCCAGACGTAGGCGCCGCCCCGCTCGATCACGTGCTGAGGCTGAGAGATCAGGATGAGCTCGCGGTGTCCCAGGCGGTGCAGGTGATCCACCATCGTCCGACCGGCTTCTTCGAAGTCCAGATCGAACACGTCCAGGCCGTCGCAGTCTCTGGGCAGTCCGACCAGGGCGCCGGGTTGCTGCGCCGTGCGGAGGTGTTCCAGTCGAGGATCATCCTCTGCCACGTTCAGCAGGACGATCCCATCGATCATCCGGGAGTTGCTGATCCTGCGCAGCGCTGAGGTGCCGTCTGCATCGGTGACCAGAAGAACGTCGTAGCCGAGCTCTCTCGCGGTGTTCGAGACTCCCAGGATGTACTGGAGCATCGCGGGCGCGAACTCGTCGTCGAGGAATTGGGCGAGCAGGCCGATGACCTTCGTCTGCGAGGTTGCAAGGGATCGAGCGCCCGCATTGGGGGTGTACTGGAGGTTCTTGACGGCCTCGTTGACTCGAAGCCGGACGGCATCGGAGATGGACCTCTTGCCGGAGAGGGCATATGAGGCAGTGCTGCGGGAAACCCCTGCGGCTTTTGCAACGTCACCGATTGTGACCATCATCACTCCTTCGAACTGGTTCGACGGTACATCTGTGGATCTCTCAGCACAACCCCCTGTTCTAAAGGAACTCTCGTGGTTATCGTCGAAGCGGTTCTCAACGATCCAGGGTCTGAGACGCGGCATGGGCCGGGTTCAGACTCATGTGGAGTCTGAACCCGGCCCATACTGAAGGTCATGCGTGGGGCCTTCTGCGGGGTCTCGGTTTCGGTGTTGCGCCCGGTCCGAGACCGTTGGAAGGGGAGTGCCTTATGCCCGGCGGGTGACTGCCAGTTCGATCTCATCGGCGCGGACCGTGCGGTCCACCGAGGAGTCCTGCGAGGCTTCGTCGGCCCATTCGGCCATCAGGGTGCAGTACTGGTCGTAGACCTCGGGGACCCAGACGTCGGTGGTCGCGTCGGGCCAGGCGTCGCGCGCGAGGTTTGCGGCCACGTCGCGGTCCAGGCTGATCAGCTTCGGCTCCGCTGCCGCGCCTTGGGCGAAGTAGAGGAACTTCGTGGAGAAGGCGGGTCCGAACCAAGGGATCCGGCCGGCGCCGTCCTCGGTGGTCAGGATGCTGAAGGCGTCCTTCGCGAATTCTTCGCTGCGGGCTGCGTTCCATGCAGAGAGGAGCAGCTCGGAGGCCTCGTCGCGGTGGGAGGCGAAGTTGTCCAGGCGGTGGTGCAGACGCGGGACCTTGGGTCCGAGGCCCCATGACAGCGAGTAGTAGAACAGCTGGAAGGCGTTATCGGCGGTGCGCTCGCGGTCACCGATCTCGAACACATCGCGCCGGGCCAGCGAGGTCTTGTCCAGGCTGCCGAGCATGCCGGTCAGCTTCGGAAGGTCGCGCTTGGAGAGTTCGGCGCGCCAGCGGGCGGCGTCGACATCGACGCTGTGCTTCATCACCGCGTTGGAGCCGGGCAGTGCGTGCAGGATGTCCTGGGGCAGTCGTGCGTCTTCGTTGATCATGATCCAACCCTAATGGGCCTGACCGACGTCGCGCCCCACCTGGCCGGCCGCGGTCTCGGCGATGCCTGCATCTGGTCGTGAGATGCGTCTCCACGGCGGGAGCGCACTGCCCCGGGCTGTTGTCTGAGGAATCGGGTGCTGGGAAGATGGCGCATGGTCTCGTCCGCCGAGAAGTTCCCACAATCGCCGTCCCTGCCTCCGGACCTGGAGGAGAATTTCTCCGCGGGTCTGAGTACGCGCAGGTGGGTGCCGCATTATCTGCCGCACTGGACCACCCCCGAACGGTCGCAGGCACGCTACCGGACCGGTCCGCGTGGTCTAGAGCTGAGGATCGATGCGGATCAGCTTGATTGGCGTCCCGAGGATGCGCCGATGCGGGTCTCAAACCTGCAGACCGGCACCTACTCGGGCCCCGTGGGGTCTTCACGCGGAACTCACCGGCACCGCGAGGATGGGCTCCTCGTGCGGACCGCCACTCCGCAGCGGCTGTACTTCGCGCCCGCTGCTGGAAGGATCGACGTCACCGTGGCGGCCGGTCGCGATCAGGGCTGCATGCTCGCCGCGTGGCTGATCGGCACCGAACATGGATCTCCCCAAGACTCCGGGGAGATCTGCCTCTTCGAGATCGATGCCGAGACCGTGGGGGAGACCAGCCGTGCCCGTTCCGGGGTCAAGGCCCACCATGACTCCGGGCTGACCACCGATATGGCGGAAGTTCTCCTGCCCTTCGACGCCAGCCGGCCGCATACCTGGAGCGTGCTCTGGGGCAATGGCGAGACGCTGATCGGCTGTGAAGGCGCCGTACTTCGGAAGATAGCTCAAGCGCCGAACTACCCGCTCTTTCTCATGATCGACCTCTTCGAGATCGGTACCGCGGCAGGGGAGTACCCGAAGACCGCAGTTGTTCAGCGGGTCAGAGGATGGAGTTGGTGAGATGCGTGGACGCACTCCGAAACTTTCGCTCAGCGCTGCTTGACCACCGTGAGCAGGATGACCGCATCTTCGACGGCGTCCAGTGAGTGCAGTCCGTCCGGAATGATCAGCAGATCTCCGGGTGATCCGTTCCAGGACGCCTCTCCGGACTTCAGCGTCACCCGGCCTTCCAGCACCTGCAGCGTGGCCTCCCCGGGGTTCTCATGCTCGGAGAGCTCCTGACCGGCTCGGAGCGCGATCAGGGTCTGCCTCAGCTGATGCTCATGGCCACCGAAGACCGTCTTCGCGCTCCTGCCGCTGGAGGCCTCGCGGGCCTGCTCTAATTCACGCCGTGCCAGTGCGATCAATGACGTCTTCTGCATGGTGAACGTTCCGATCTATCGAGGGCCACCGCCATGCCGATCTCGCGGCCGTTCCCCTGCGGTGTGTGGTTTGCCACACTGTATCTATGAAGCGCTACGAAGCCTCATTGACCCCGGACCTGGCCCGCGCGGCGCGCGCGCTCACCCAAGTGTCGGTGGAGGAGATCGCTGAGGCCGCCTCGCTTGAGCCGCCACTGGTGCGCAACTTTGAGCATCGCGGGTTCGCCCTGTCTCCCGACGCGAACAAGCGACTGCGCCGGGCGCTGGAGGAGTTCGGCGTCGTGTTCTTCGACGAGGACGATCGGGGCGGCTACGGCGTCCGACGCAAATACAACTCATCCCGGGTTCGCCAGCTGACCCGGTGGGAGGACGAGGGCGGCCGCGCCTACGAGGACGACATCTGAGGGCACTCTCGGAGCGGCCCCGGTCGTGCTGCTTCCATCGAGCGTCGGGTCGCGCGGACCTGGTGCCTCCTCGAGCCGCCGGGCGTACAGTCGCACCATGGGCGAAGAAGCGAAACCCCTCAAGACCGTCCGCGCTGCCGGCCTCGTCGTGCTGGGGACGGCCGGTGTCGCCGTCGGATTCGGATTCGCCGTGGTTGGGGCGCTCCGTCGAAATCGCCCGATCCACTCGGTGGGCACGGTCGTGCCGGGCAGGCTCATCATCGATGCGCCTGGCACCACCGGCTCCGCGCTCTTCGACTCCGTCGGTGAGACGCCCCTGATCGGACGGCTCTCGGGCTCGGCGTCGTGGTCGGTCGAGCTGCCCGACATCATGGGCCTGGCCGTCCGGATCCCCGGTGGCGGGCACCACGGGGGCGAGGTAGACCTGCTCTTCGCCTCCACGGGCACCGGCAGGCTGACCCGCTACATCCTGCAGCTGCGCACCTCCTCCGGCACCGGGCCGTTGACCACGATGTTCCCGTTGACCGGGGTGGAAGGGAACATCGTCTTCCGCCTGGACCCGGAGCCGCGCAACGACTACCGGCTGTCGTATTCTCGGAATTCTCGACCTTGGCAGAGTCTGGGACGGGTGTCGCTGGAGCCGTCCGGAGAGCCGACTCAGCGCTCGAATGATCCAGCTGGGTCTGATGATCTGACGCTGCGGTTCCGACCTGTCGCGAACCCGCCGAGCGGCCTGACCGTGCCGGCCTGGGTGCGTGCGGTCCGCGCACCGGCCTACAAAGCTGCCCACCTCGCTTGGCATGCTTGAGCGGCGGGATCTTAAACCCCGATGATCCTGAACCCCAGTCATCCCGAACCACCATGCCCACAAGCCTTAATGATCGGAGCATCTATGTTCACCGGACTCAGCGCGTTCCCACACACCCCGTTGCGTGATGACGCCCTCGACGAGCCCGCCTATGCCGGTCTCATCGAGCGCCTGGCAGCAGCCGGAGTCGACTCGATCACCGCGCTGGGTTCCACCGGGTCCTACATGTACCTGGACCGAGAGGAGCGGCGTCGCGCCGCGCAGACCGCGGTGCAGCATGCCGGGGAGGTGCCGGTGATGGTCGGCATCGGCGCGCTGCGCACCTCTCAGGTGCACCGGCTCGCGGAAGATGCGCAGAACGCCGGCGCCAGTGCCGTGCTCCTAGCCCCGGTCACCTATCAGGGGCTCAGCGATGACGAGGTCTTCGGGCTCTTCAAGGACGTCACCGCTGAGCTGTCCGTGCCCCTGGTGGTTTATGACAATCCCGGCACCACCCATGTGCGTTTCACTGATGAGCTCTACGCCCGGATCGCGACCCTGCCCCATGTGGCGTCGATCAAGATCCCCGGCGTCCCGGCGGAGCCCGAGGCGGCCGCGGACCGCGTGAAGACCATCCGCGCCCACATCCCCGACACCGTGACCGTCGGGGTCTCCGGCGACGACGCCGCAGCCCGCGGCCTCACCGCCGGCTGCGACGCCTGGTACTCCGTCATCGGCGGCACGCTGCCGACGCCCGCGCTGAAGATCACCCGGGCCGCGGTGTCCAGGGATCACGCGGGCGCGCTCGCAGAATCGACTCGGCTGGAGCCGCTTTGGGCGCTGTTCGCCGAACACGGCAGCTACCGGGTCACCGCGGCGATCGTCGAACACCTGGGCCTGGCCGCTGCCGACTCCCTGCCCCGCCCGGTCCAGGGCCTCGACCGCGCCGCCCGGGCCCGCCTCATCCAGGTCCTTGAGGAGCTGGAGCTCACAGAGTGAAGGGCGCCTGACCAGAGTCACCCACCCGTAGGTCGGGATTATGCTGGATCTGTCCGGCAGGCCTGGCGATGAGGAGTCTTGTGGAGCAGTCCTTGCAACACCTCGAAACCTCGGTCGCGCGTCTCGCGGCGGACCAGCCCTTCGCGCTGTCCTGGGAGATCCGCGCGATCGGCACCGGTGAGGTCATCGGGCAGGACTCCACCCGCCCCGTCGCCTCCTTCAGCACCCGCAAGGTCAGCGTGCTCCTAGCCTGCCTGGCGCTGGTCGAGACCGGGGAACTCAGCCTCGAAGACCGCTCGGTCATCACCGAGGAGATGAAGGACGGCGTCCAGGCCGGGATCATGCGCAACCTCTCCGCCGGGATCTCGCTGAGCCTGCGCGACTCCCTGCTACAGATGATGAGCACCTCGGACAACATCTGCACCCAGCTGGTCTTCGCCGCCGTCGGCTCCGTCCGCCCCGACCCGCTGCAATGGGTCAACGACTACTGCGCCTGGATGGGCCTCCACGCCACCCTGCACCGCGAGATCTTCCCCCGCACCGGCGACCTGACCTGGAGTCACTCCCTGGACACCCTCACCACGACGACGGCGCGGGATCAGTCCCTCCTGCTCGAGCAGCTGGGCCGCGGGTGCATTGACGACGCTGCCGCCGCCCAACTGTTGCTCTCCCGAGAGCTGTGCGAGTTCGCGCGGGACGCCATGCTTGGACTCTTCACCCCCGCACTGGGGGTCGCCTGCACCCAGATCCAGCTCGCGGAGAAGAACGGGCGCGGACTGCGCAGCCTCTCCCAAGTGGGGTTGGCGCTCTCGGCCTCGGGCGCACCGTTGGCCGCAGTCGCCGCCTATGCCGAGAACATCCCCACCGAACTGTCCTCCGGGGTCCCAGGGAGGGTCGCGGCCTTTGATCTGTTCGCCGAGCTGGGACTCGCAGTAGAGGAGTGGGCCCGTGGTCGTTGAGGTCAAAATGCTGAGTCTTGCGGAGTGCGCGGCCGCCTATCCGGAGCTCCGCTTCGCCGTGGGGACCGCTGCGTCTGCCGGGGAGAGCGGGGTTCCCGAGCTTGGCGGAGTTGCCGAGCTTGGCGGAGTTGCCGAGCTTGGCGAGGTTGCGGAGGCCACGGCGTCTGCCGGGTCCGGGTCTGCCGGGGCTCCCGGGGTCGTTGCGGAATCCCATGCGGATGAGCTCCACGACCTCGCCGGGACAGGCAAGTTGCTGCTCGGCCTCACCCTGGCCCACCTCGGCGAGGGTGACGAGGGCTTCCTCGAACGGCCGCTCACCGTCACCGCTGCGCACCGCGCCGGAGCGCGCACCGGCACGTTGCGACTGCTCACCGGAGACCTGACGCTCAGCGTGGATGACGCGGTGAACCTGGTCTGCTCCACCGGCGACGGTGCCTGCGTGCTCGCCCTGCTGGATTTCGCGGCCTCCGAAGGTGTCGAGCTGCTCACCGAGGCCCAGGGCCTGGTCGCCTCGATGGGGCTGCACGCGGTGCAGCTCTCCGGATTGGAACGCGATGAATCCTGGGGCGAAGGTCTGCTCGGCAGCACCACCCCCGCCTCGACTCTCGACCTGCTGCGCGCTCTCGGAACCCCCGACAGCATGGAAGGTGATCCAGTTGTACCCGGGGGAGTCTCCTCTGGCACCCGGCACCGGATCCACAGTTGGATGGACAAGGTATTCGAGCCCGCCGGCCTGGCGTCGGCCCTGCCTGGCTTTGGTCCCAAACGGGTTCCGCACCGGACCCTCTCCGGCTGGGAACTCACCGCGGCCGGCGCGCAGCGCGGCTGCAGCTCCGTGCTCTCCCTGCCCAACCAGGCAGGGGAGTGGGTCCACGTGGCAGCCCACCTGCCGCCCTCGTCGGGTGGTGTTCTCTCTGCACGGGACGTCTCCGCCGTCTTCGGCACCCTCGGCCTGGCCGCGTACCACTGGACCCGGGACTGAATCCCGCGCAGATCCGCGAAAAACAGAGGCGCTCGCGCTGAGGGACTGCTATCTTGAGATCATGGACTTCGACGTCGACAACGCCTAGCCACCTGACGTTCGGTGACCGCCGGGCAGAGCGCGACTTCGCGCCGCCGGTGGCAGCTTCCCACTCCAGCCCTCTGTGATCGCCGGCCTTCGGCTCAGATCCCCAGCTCAGATCCCGGCTCCGATCAGTGAGTGGCCCGCACGTCCTGGACCAGGCCCTCCGCAGCAGCGCGTTCCAGCGCCCGGAGCGAACCCTCCCCACTCAGTGCGCCCGCCGTCCGGGCGAGGACCGAAGGACTCTAGCCATGTCAGCACCCTCAGCCATCACCTTGCAGGACCTCTCCTTCGAGTGGCCCGACGGCACCCCGGTCCTGCAGCAGCTCAACGGCACCATGACCACCGGACGCACGGGATTCATCGGGCGCAACGGCGCCGGCAAGTCCACGCTGTTCCGACTCATCGCCGGGGAGCTCACCCCCACCGCGGGTCAGATCAGCACCATCGGCGACGTCGGCTACCTCGCCCAGACCCTCACGCTCGGTCCCGGCAGGACCGTCGCCGGGCTGCTCGGGATCCAGGACACCCTCACCGGACTGCGCGCCATCGAAGCCGGCGATGCCGACGTCCGGCACTTCGACGCCGTGGGCGATGACTGGGACATCGAGGCTCGGGCCGACGAGGCGCTCCAGCGGATCGGCTTCTCCGCCGCGGATCTGGAGCGACCGGTCACCGAAGTCTCCGGAGGGGAGGCGATGCTCATCGCGATCACGGGACTGCGCCTGCGCCGGACCCCGGTCACGCTGCTCGATGAACCCACCAACAACCTCGATCGCCGGACCCGCGCTCAGCTTGCCGAGTTCATCGACGAGTGGCCGGGCACCCTCGTGGTGATCAGCCACGACCTCGAGCTGCTCGAACGCATGGACGCCACCGCGGAGCTCCACGCCGGAGAGCTCGACGTCTTCGGCGGTCCCTACAGTGAATTCAGCGCACACCTCGCGCAGCAGCAGGCCGCCGCCGTCCAAGCGGCCCGGACCGCTCAGCAGGCGCTGAAGGGGGAGAAGAAGCAGCGCGTCGAGGCGGTGACCAAGATGGCGCGCCGCGAACGCACCGGCCGCAGAACCCAGGTCAGCGGCGGCATCCCGAAGATCCTGGTGAACTACCGCGTGAGTCGCGCTCAGGGAGCTGCAGGTGCGATGCGCACCACCCACGAGGGTAACGTCCAAGCCGCCCAGGCCGCGGTCGACGCCTCCGACGCCTTAGTCAGGGATGAGGAGCACATCCACCTCACCCTGCCCGACCCCGGCGTGCCGCGCAGCCGACGAATCGCCGAGCTCCGCGACGGATCCCGCACGATCATCCTGCAGGGCCCGGAACGCGTGGCGCTGATCGGGCCCAACGGTTCCGGGAAGACGAGCCTGCTCGAGCACCTGGTGCACGGGGGTGCTGAGACTGGAGGTTCACCGGCCGGTGGTCGGATCACCGGTGAGCTGCTCACCGAGCGGGTCGGCTACCTGCCGCAGCGCCTGGATGACCTCGAAGAGTCACGCTCCGCGCTGGAGAACGTGCAGGCGGCAGCCCCTGCGTCTCCGGCCGAGGAGATCAGAAACCAGCTGGCCCGGCTGCTGCTCCGCGGAGCGGTGGTCGACCGCCGGGTCGCAAGCCTGTCCGGGGGCGAGCGCTTCCGAGTCAGCCTCGCACGGCTGCTGCTGGCCGAACCGCCGGCGCAGATGCTGATCCTCGACGAACCGACGAATAACCTCGACATCACCAGCGTGGAGCAGCTGGCCGAGGCGCTCGGTGCCTATCGCGGAGCACTGCTCATCGTGAGTCACGACGTCGGGTTCCTGGCGCGGCTGAACCTCGATTCCGTGATCGAGATCGACGAGGAGCGGCTGAGCCAGCGGGCGGAGCTTTAGGGAGTCGAACTCCAGCTTGGATCGGGGCGCACGCGGAGAATAAAAGGAGGCAACCACCATGGAGTCACCAGGTGCCGCCCATACGTTGAGGACACGTGCCAAGTTAATCGGGGTACTGACAACGATGCTTCTGAGGAGTCAACATGCTGACGACACTGCATAACCTGGGCCTACGTTCCGAGCACGCCTACAACGCCGCACTGGTTTCAGTGGGCCTGTCTTTCGGCAGCTGGGCGCTCTCCCGCTACAAGAATGACGATTCCAAGCCGCAGGCAGACCGCTGGGGCATCTTCGTCGGCCAGTGGGCCCCCACCTTCTTCGGTCTGGGTCTGGCGCTCTCGCAGTACGAGAACAACGGCAAGAAGCGCTGAAACTAGAGCTTTCTCAGAGGGGTGCTGCCGATCATCGGCGGCGCCCCTCTGTGCGTGTCCCGGCCGTTACCATCGGGCGGTTTGCGGTGGAATGACACTCTCTGATCGTCCCTATAACGCCGCAAGCTGCCCAAGGGACGCTGGAAGATGGAGAGGATTCGTGGATCATCCGCCGGTGCCCCGGATCAGTTGGCACGATCCACGTCTTCCAGCCGGGCTCGCGCCGTCGGCTGTTCTGGTCGGCGCGTGTCCTGTCCCGACCCAGGTCGCTGTGGTGTCATTGGCCTCACGAGCAATGATGCGCAGCCCATGACGAACAACAACAGGAGTGACCATGCGGGCGATCTGGTCTGGCGAAGTGTCTTTCGGGTTGGTGACGGTGCCGATCAAGCTGTACTCGGCCACGCAGAGCCACGATCTGTCGATGCATCAAGTCCACGATGAGGACGGCGGGCGGATCCGCTACGAGCGTCACTGCGAGGTCTGCGGCGAGAAGGTCGACTACAAGGACATCGACAAGGCCTACGACGCCGGGGAGTCCACTGTTGTGCTCACCAAGGAGGAGCTCGGCGAGCTGCCCGCCGATGACTCCAAGGAGATCGCGGTGGAGCAGTTCGTGCCCGAGGATCAGATCGACTCCATGGTGCTGGACAAGTCCTACTACCTGGAGCCCTCGGGCAAGTCCGCAAAGGCCTACGTGCTGCTGCGCAAGACCCTGGAGGAGTCCTCCCGGGTCGCGATCGTGACGTTCACGCTGCGCACCAAGACCCGGCTCGGGGTGCTGCGCGTGCGCGATGATGTCATCGTGCTCCAGGGGCTGCGCTGGGCCGATGAGCTGCGCGAACCCGAGTTCGACGTGCCCAAATCGCGGCTGACCAAGAAGGAGCAGGAGATGGCCACCTCGCTGGTGGACTCCTACGCCGAGGACTTCGACCCGGAGCGGTTCAAGGACGAATACCAGGACCAGCTGCACACCCTGGTGGAGGAGAAGCTCGCCCACGGCGAGGACATCGACACCGACGCGACCTTCGGCAATGTGGAAGATGAGGACGACGGCGACGGCAACGTCATCGACCTCATGGAGGCGCTGAAGCAGTCGGTGGATTCTCGACGGAAGAGTTCGGGCAAGGGTGCGGGGGAGTCCGGGTCGAAGGGGTCCTCGAAGGGCGGATCCGCGAAGGGGTCGTCGAAGGGCGAGTCCAAGCGTTCATCATCCAGTGGTGGGTCCAGCCAGAAGAAGAAGGCGAGCTAACGTCCCCGTCGGGGCTCAGATCTCGCTGAGGTAACCCGCGAGCACGTTCAATGCGCTGTCCCAGCCGTCGTAGATGTTGTCATCTCCCTTCGAGCCCTCCGCTCCACGCAGATCGAGGGTGAGCTCCGTGCGGTCCTTGGTGGGGGTGAGGGTCAGGGCTTGATGCCGCGCGGGTGATCGGCCCAGGGTGCACGAGCTTCGCGCAGCTCACCAGCGCCGGTCCGGATCGCGTGCAGCGCCAGGATGCCGGTCACCGCGCTGGGGTTGTGGATCTGACCGGTGAGCACCGCCTGCACGGCCTCGGTCAGTGGTACCCAGGCCTTCTGGATCTCGGCCTCTTCGCCCTCGCGAGCATGCTGCTCATGTTCCGGCGTCTCGGTGATGCCTGAGGCGAGGTAGATCCGGATGGCCTCGTTCGAGGCACCAGGGCTGGTGTGAAAGTCCGCCAGGGTGTGCCAGGTCTCGGCGCTGATGTCGGCTTCCTCGTGGAGCTCGCGCGCGGCGGCGTCGAGCATCGGCTCGCCCTCGGCGTCGAGCAGTCCGGCCGGGATCTCCCACATGTTCTGCCGCAGCGGATGCCGGTACTGCCGGATCAGCAGCACCCGGTCCTGCTCGTCGACTGCGAGGACGGCCACGGCGCTGAGGTGCTTGAGGAACGCGCGGGTCAGCGTCTCGCCGTCGGTGCCGAAGCTGAAGGTCTCCTGGACCAGGTCATAGATCGGGGTCGACTGCAGGGACTTGGCCTCGAGGATGGGGTGCTCGGCGGGGGAGTCATGGATCGGCATAGGCTAAGCCTACGTTGGGTCGGAGTGCTGGCCGCGGAGTTGGACGCGCCGCCGTCGTCGTCCTCGGCGTGACCTGGCCCATAGGCGTTGGCGCCGCAGAGTCCTAGACTGCGGACATACGCGCCGGGGCCTGTGCGCAGGCGGCGGCGACCCTGAAGGGAAGGACTGCTATGTCGACAGTCGCACGGAACATTGTTGATACCTTGCACGCCAGTGGAGTCCAGCGGATCTACGGAATCTCCGGGGATTCGCTCAATGGTCTGACTGATGCGCTGCGCGCCGCGGGGACGATCGAGTGGGTGCCGACCCGGCATGAAGAGGCCGCCGCCTTCGCCGCGAGCGCGGAGTCCCAGGTCACCGGGGAGATCGCGGTCTGCGCAGGAAGCTGCGGACCGGGCAATCTCCACCTGATCAACGGGCTCTTCGACGCGCAGCGCTCGCGGACCCCGGTGCTCGCGATCGCCGCGCACATCCCCAGCGAGGAGATCGGGTCCACCTACTTCCAGGAGACCCACCCGCAGGAGCTCTTCCGCGAGTGCAGCGTCTACGTGGAGCACGTCGCCCACGCGGACCAGATGCCGCGGCTGCTGCGGGTCGCCATGCGCGAGGCCATCGAGAAGCGCGGCGTCGCCGTGCTGGTGATCCCCGGGGACGTGGCGCTCGCCGACGTTCAGGGCGAGGCGGAGACCATCCGCCCGATGCAGTCCCGGGTCATCCCCGGTGAGACCAACCTGGACCGAGCCGCAGAGGTGCTCAACACGTGCGAGCGCGTGACGATCCTCGCCGGGGCCGGCACCGCCGGAGCTCACCCCGAGATGCTGGCGATCGCCGAGCGCCTGCAGGCGCCGATCGTGCATGCGCTGCGTGGCAAGGAGCACGTGGAGTGGGACAACCCCTACGACGTCGGCATGACCGGGCTGCTCGGCTTCTCGTCCGGGTACCGGGCGATGGCGGCCTGCGAGACGCTGCTGGTGCTCGGCTCGGACCTTCCATACCAGCAGTTCTATCCTGAGGACGCGAAGGTGGTGCAGGTCGATATCCGCGGATCCCAGATCGGGCGGCGCACCCCAGTGGACGTCGGGCTGGTCGGTTCCGTCAAGGACACCGTAGAGGCTCTCCTGCCGAAGCTCGATGTGCACGCGGATTCGCGGCATCTCGACGGGGCGACGAAGCACTACGCCAAGACCCGCAAGGATCTCGACGCGCTGGCCACGCCGTCCAAGCGGACGATCCACCCGCAATACCTGACGAAGCTGATCAATGATGCGGCCGACGACGACGCGATCTTCCTGCCCGACGTGGGTTCGCCGGTGGTCTGGGCCTGCCGGTATCTGACGATGAACGGACGACGCCGGCTGATCGGGTCGTTCAGCCATGGGTCCATGGCGAACGCGATCTCACAGGGGATCGGGGTGCAGATGGCCGAGCCGGACAAGCAGGTGATCGCGCTCGCGGGTGACGGCGGGCTGGCGATGCTGATGGGTGAGCTGCTGACCATCACTCAGAACGAGCTGCCCGTGAAGACCGTGGTCTACAACAACTCCTCGCTGAACTTCGTCGAGGTGGAGATGAAGGCCGCCGGTTTCGTCAATTATGCGACTGACCTGAAGAATCCCAACTTCGCCAAAGTGGCCGAAGCGATGGACATCAAGGGGATCCGGGTTGAAAAGTCAGAAGATCTTCCTGCGGCCGTCGAAGAGTTCCTCGCCCACGACGGACCGGCGCTGCTGGACGTCGTCACCGAGCGCCAGGAGCTCTCCATGCCACCGAACATCACCGCTGAGCAGGCAAAAGGCTTCACGCTCTACGCGGTGCGCACCGTGCTCAGTGGTCGTGGCGATGAGCTGATCGACCTCGCGAAGACGAATTTCCGCCAGCTGTTCTGATCCTTCGCTCTTCCACAGAACCGCCCCGGCCTCTGTTGCGCCGGGGCGGTTCTGTTTAGTCTGTTGCTCCAGTGGTGGCGACGGATCGAACGGATCAGGTTCATGAACACTTCAGCGGGTCGGCTTGGTGTGGCGAGTGTTGCGGTGGTTCTTGGGCTGGTGCTGAGTTCTTGTGGAGGTGACGATGCTCGGGCTGAACCTGGTGGGACGGACGTTGAACCGACTGCGGAGCAGACCTCGCCGAACGGTGGAGTATCGGAGCCGGAGCAGTCGAGTAGTGACGGGGGCGAGACCGAGGATCCTGAATCGTCGCCGACGCCGGTCCCTGCGTCTTCAGATGGGCCCGCACAGAACTGGCCCGAGCCTGAGGTTCCGGACGAGATCTACGAGGAGACCGAAGAGGGCGCGCTGGCGGCGCTGAGGTATTGGTTCGAGGCAATTACGTATCTGCAGCTGACGGGTGAATTTGAACCGGTCGCGGCACTCTCGGCTCCTGACTGCGAAATGTGCGACAACACGATCGCCCAGTTCTATGACCTGTACGAGGTGGAGAACGGTTGGTATGCCGCGGAGGGCACCACGACTGGTGATGAACTGGTCTCTAGCATCACAGCTGACGGTCACGCGGGCATTCTGTTTGCCCTTGTCGAAGGTGGCTACACCGCGTACGGCTCAGGCGGTGAATCCATAGGCGTTGTCGAAGGCCGAACCTACGACGCTGAAGCCTCTCTCTACTTCGACGGCCGTCAATGGTGGATAGCGGAGCTCGAGATATTTGAAGCGGTCGACCAGTGAGGTTATCCATCACTGTGAGCGCCTTGATGATGCTGAGTAGCCTCGTGGCGAATGTTTTGGCCCCTCCGTTCGGAGCTGGAATTGCTAGTCCCGTGATGTCGCGGTCTTGTGACCACGCGGTCACGTGGGAAGGACGAGAAGCCCAGGGCGCGGTTCGGTGCGAGCGCCCTGAGGTTCGGGCCCCGAACCGACCGCCGTGGCTACCTCGGGATCGCGCCGACGATAATGTCAATCGCGGCTTGGGCGCTGACTGGTCGATTCCAGCTCCGGAAGCTCCGCCGACGTACTGCAGCACAGAAGAAGGGGCAGACCAACCAGACTGCAGGGTGGTCCTTATTGACGAGTGTGCTTCTCGAGGTTTGGATGCAGTTAGTCCAGTCGATACGGGCGAATTCTCCGGGTTCATTTGCGCGCCAGCAGCTGAAGCAGTGGAGGTGGAAGATGCGGAGCAAGAAGAACTAGTCGACATCATGGCTCTCCTCCCCGGCGCTGTCGAGGAAGCCTTCGTCACCCTCCCCATCGCCGGTGGCTCCGTCGAGTTCGAACCCGACCTCCTGGGCTTCGGCTACAGGAACCAGCACACGCACATGTTCGCCGATGTGGGGCCCCAGAACCTGAATCAGACCCTCCTCGGCATCCCAGTAGAGATCCGGGTGAACCCGCAGAGCTTCCTCTGGGACTACGGTGACGGCACCAGCCGAGTGACCTACGACCCAGGCGAGCCCATGCCCGACAGCTGGCAGGGGGAGACGGTGGTCAAGACCGACCAAGAGACGCCCACCAGCCACGTCTACACCGAGACCGGCCGCTTCCCGGTCAGCCTCACCACCACGTTTGTGGGCGAGTACCGGGTCGGCGGCGGACCCTGGATCGTCATCCCCGGCTCCGTGGACGTTCAGGCATCACCCGGCGAAGCCGACATCTGGCGAGTGGCCGCCCGCAACGTCTCCGGCTCCTGTCGCAACACCGTCGACTGGGGCTGCAACGGTCCGGTCACCCTCGAGCCGGGCGACACCCCGCCGAAGATCTTCGCTGACCAGTACGACGCCAACGGCAATTGGCTGGGGGACTGATCCCCAACCTGGCCCCGGCCCCCGAGCAAGAGGCGACCGAGCTCCGTCGTCCGCTTCCAGCCGCTCATCCCATGCAGTTGCAGTCTCCGGTCCATACGTAGCTACCGGAGACTGCAACTGCCCAGGAAGGGGTTAGCGGAGGGTGAGGTGGTTGCCGGCGATCATGCAGCGTACGGATCCACCGGCGGCCTCAAGCGTGGACACATTCACCGGCACCAGCGTGCAGTGGCCGGAGATGGTCTCCCGCTGCTGCGCCGTCAGGCTCGCCTCGGCGGTCGTGGACAGCACAAGGCACCGCCCCTCGGTCCCGGCGAGTTCCAGGCAGTTGCCGGCGAAGCTGCCCACCTGGGCTTCGCTGAGCTCCACCACCGTCCGACCGGAGTCGCGCAGGACTCCGAGCACGTGCTCGCGCTGGACGCGGTCGCGGATCATCTCGCTGCTGATCAGCGCCAGGTCAGTGCCCACAGACATCATCACGTTGGTGTGATAAACCGGCACCCCGTCAGCATCGGTGGCGTCGAAGAGCACCGGAGCGTAGTCGAAGTCGTGGCAGAACTCGGAGAACAGACCGGCCGACAACCGACGAGACCGGCAGGCGTAGGCGAGTCGAGCACGGTGATCCAACACCATCGAGCCGGTGCCCTCGAGATACTCCCCGAAGCGCTCCGCCGAGGAGTAGTCCACCACCCGTCGCACCCGACAGGTCTCCTGCAGGTGCGCCAGGATGTCCCCGCGCCGCTCGGCCCGCCGGTTCTCCGCATACATCGGGTAGAGCGTGACGGTGCCGTCGGGGTGGGTGCTGAACCAGTTGTTCGGGAACACACTGTCCGGGGTCTCCCTGGTGGGGTCATCGAAGATGTCCACGCCGACCCCGAGCCGCTCCAGGGTCCGGCCGAGTTCGGTGACCTCGGCGTAGGCCGCGGCTGCGACCTGGCGGGCAGACTCACGTGCCGCTGAGGGCAGCAGTGCCTCCAAGATCCGCTGCTGAAAGCTGTTGTCTGCGGCCGTCTCCGGGTTGGGCGTGAACTGGTGCGGTCGCACCAGCACCACCCGGGACGGGGCCTGTTCGGTCACTGCAGCCGCAGAGGAGACCCGCGCTTCGCCGTCGGGTCCCAGGGTGAACCGCCCGACCGGGGCATCAAGCACCTCAGTCATCTTCGGATCACCCGACCGGCTTCAGCGAGCTGACCAGCGAGAACAGGTCCTTCGGGTCCTCTGGGTCGGCGACCAGGTCCAGCGAGGTCTGCAGGTCTGTGCCTGCGGTGGCGTCGCGGACGAAGCGCAGCGCGGAGAGATCTGCGATCGCGAAGCCCACGGAGTCGAAGATCGTGATCTGCTCGGCAGACTGCCGACCCTCCGCGGCGCCGGTGAGCACCTGCCAGAACTCGACCACCGGGAAGTCAGGCTCCATCTGCTGGATCTCGCCCTCGATGCGGGTCTGCTCCGGGTACTCCACGAAGACCCGGCCGCGGCGCAGGATCTCCGCGTCGAGCTCGGTCTTGCCCGGGCAGTCTCCGCCCACGGCGTTGATGTGCACGCCGGGGGAGATCTGCGCGGAGCTCAGAATCGTGTTCTGCGCCTTGTCCGCGGTGCAGGTGGTGATGATGTCGGCCCCGGCCACGGCCTCGTCGGTGGAGGATGCGACGGTCACCCGGAAGCCGAGCGGCTCCAGGTTCCGGCGCAGCTTCTCCATCGCGGCGGGATCCACATCGAAGACCTGCAGGTCCTCGATGCCCAAAGCGGAGCGGATCGCCAACGCCTGGAACTCCGCCTGGGAGCCGGCGCCGATCAGCGCCATTCGCCGCGAGTCCGGTCGAGCCAGGGCCTTCGCGGTCATTGCGGAAGTCGCGGCGGTGCGCAGCGCGGTGAGCAGGGTCATCTCGGCGAGGAAGGTGGGGTAACCGTTGTCCACATCGGCGAGCATGCCGAAGGCGGTGACGGTCTGGAACCCGCGCGAGGGGTTCAGCGGGTGCCCGTTGACGTACTTGAAGGCGTAGGTCTCCAGGTCGGAGGTCGGCATCAGCTCGATCACGCCGAAGGGAGTGTGGCTGGCGATGCGCGGAATCTTGTCGAAGCTCTCCCAGCGGCGGAAGTCGTCCTCGAGGTAAGCGATCATCTCGGTCATCAGGTGCTCGACACCCTCGCGCTGGATCCAGCGGGCCATGTTGTTGACGTCGACGAACTGCGTCATGAGGAGCTCCTTACAAGCGGTGGTGCGGGAATCGTGCCAGGTTGATGTGGCTCAGCCTAGGGATCTCGATGTGTACATGTAAGAGCAGTTCTGGTGAATTTCAGGGCAATCAAGTGGCAGTTTGTCAGGGTGGAGTTAGCATGATGCACATGCCTCGCCTCACCGACCTCGACCGCCGCCTCATCTCCGCCCTGCGCAAGGACGGCCGCGCCCCGGTCGCCGCGCTCGCCGAACAGCTCGGAGTCGCCCGAGCCACGGTCACCAGCCGGATCGAGAAGCTCAAGGCCCAGGGCGTCATCGTGGGCTTCAGCGTGCGCGTCCACGACCACAACGAGACCGGCGAGGTCCGCGCCATCTCCTTCATCGAGGTCGTCGGGCGCACCACCGACCACGTGATCGCCGAGCTGCGCGGCTTCCCCGAGATCATGGCGCTGCACACCACCAACGGCGGCTGGGACCTTGTCGCGGAGATCTCGTGTGAGAACCTGCGCGACTTCGACGAGGTGCTGCGCCGGGTGCGCGGGATCAAGGGTGTGGTCAACAGCGAGACCAGCCTGCTGCTCAGCTCAGTGGTCCGCTGAGCCTGGGTCTGGACTCGACGCCGCGCGGCGCCGCTCCCCGCTGGGAGGCGAGCAGCGCCGTCGTCGTCGTTCTCCCGCCGTCCCTCCTGACTGGTTGCGTTCTCCGGTCGATACGTAGGTGCCGGATTCTGCAACTGGCCGGGTAACCTGGGGGCCTATGCGCGTCACCATTGATCCCCACACCGAAGGCGTCCTCAACAACGACGCCGGCTCCACCGTCCGCCGCTCCGTGCTCCCCGCCGGGGTGCGGGTGCTCACCGAGGAGATGCCGGGCCAGCGCTCGGTCACCCTGGGCTTCTGGATCGGGGTGGGCTCCCGCGATGAGGCCGCCCACCAGCACGGCTCCACCCACTTCCTGGAGCACCTGCTCTTCAAGGGCACCAAGACCCGCTCCTCGCTGGAGATCGCGTCCGCCTTCGACAGCGTGGGCGGTGAATCCAATGCGCTCACCGGCAAAGAGCACACCTGCTACTACGCCCGAGTGCTCGACACCGACCTGCCCATGGCCGTGGAGGTGCTCACCGACATCGTCACCTCGGCGCTGCTGGATCCGGCAGAGATGGAGATCGAGCGCGGGGTCATCCTCGAAGAGCTCGCCATGGCCGAGGACGACCCCGAAGACGTGGTCCACGAGCGCTTCGGCTCCCAGGTCCTCGACGGCCACCCGCTGGGCCGGCCGATCGGCGGCACCCCGGAGGAGATCAACGCGGCCAGCCGTGCGGACGTCTTCGACCACTACCAGCGCTGGTACCGTCCCGATGAGCTGGTCATCACCGCCGCCGGAGGGCTCGACCACGACCACGTGGTCTCCCTGATCGCCGAGGCGCTGGACAAGTCCTCCTGGGACATGACCGTGCCTGGCTCACCCGCGCAGCGTCGGGTCGGGCTCGAGACCGAGATCCCGGTCCGCGCCGGCACCGAGACCATCATCAAACCCGTGGAGCAGTCCCAGGTGATCCTCGGCGGACGCGGCATGGCCGCCTCCGACGACGACCGCTTCGCGCTCTCGGTGATGCACGCAGTCCTCGGCGGGGGCATGTCCTCCCGGCTCTTCCAGGAGGTCCGGGAACGCCGCGGCCTGGCATACTCCACCTACTCCTTCTCCTCGGCGATGACCGACGCCGGCTACTTCGGCCTCTACGCCGGGTGCCTGCCGAACAAGGTCGAGAAGGTCACGCAGGTCATGGCCGCAGAGCTCGACCGGATCGCCACCGAGCACGTCAGCGCCGAGGAGCTCACCCGCGCGAAGGGTCAGCTACGCGGCGGGACCGTGCTGGGCATGGAGGAGACCTCCTCGAGGATGTCCCGGCTGGGACGCGCGGAGCTGGTGCGTGGGGAGTTCGTGGACATCTCCGACACGCTGCACCAGATCGACGCCATCACCGCCGAGGATGTCCGCAAGGTCGCCGCACGGCTTGCCAGCTCACCACGTGCTGTCACGGTCGTCGGCCCCGCCTAGACTGACATGTGACACTGCAGGCGGACCGAGGGGGTCTCATGCGTCGCAGTCGCAGCACTGTCGGCCGAGCCAGCGCCGGGTTCACGTTGCTCGGTCTCGGCATCCTGACCTCATGTGCCGGAGACTCAGGCCCTATGGGTGTTGAGAATCCTGGCGATCAGTCCACCAGTGCCCCCGCTGCGACATCTCCGGCGGAGGACCCGACTCCCGACGACTTGAACACCGACGACTTGAACACCGACGGCTCGAACCTCGACGGTGACAGCGCAGACGGTGGCGGCGCAGGTGCCGACGGGGCGGGGCGCGACGTCGCGCCGGACATGATCCCCACGCCGGTCCAGGAGACCCAGGAGCTGGTGACGGAGTATCTCTCGAGCTGGCAGGAGTACAGCACCTCGTCGGAGATGGAGCTGCAGCTGGCCTTCTACAGCGGAAACCCTGCCTGCTACGGCGTGCGATCGGTGGTCGAGGAGGACGACGACGAGGTCCGCGTGGCCACGATCTCCGGCACGCTCCCGGACGCGGTGGGTTCCGCCTGCACCCAGGAGGCGCGCTACGTCTCGGTGGTCATCGAGCTCCAAGAGCCGCTGGGGGAGCGTGAGGTCGTGCCGCTGACCGAGGTCGATCTCGCCCGCTGACTGGGGGCGCTGATCCGACCCGCTGCTCCGGGGTGTTGATTCAACCCGCCGATCGGCTCGCTGATCTGGGCGCAAGGTCTTCAGATCAGTGCGGCCCGGCCCAGATGGGGCTCTGCGCGGCACCGTTGGCCTCGACGCCGCCGAAGTAGACCTCGATCTCCGTGATCTGCCCGTCGACCACCTTCATGATCTCCACGTTGCTGAACGGCTTCTCGTTCGGCAGCTGCGCGGTATAGCGCAGCAAGACCGTGCCGGGCTCGATCTCCAGGGCGGTGGTGATCTCCTGGCGCAGGAATCGCTCCGCGGTGGGGAAACAGGTGTCGAGGAACGTCATCTTGCCCACATGGTCATCTTGCGGCGAGGTGAAGGTCATGTCATCGCTGAGCAGCATCCGCGCGGCCTGCCGGTCTCCGACCCGGTAGGCCGCGAACTGCGCCAGCACCGTCTCCATCGGCGTCCTGATCATGCCTGGGAATCTACTTGACGCTCCCGTGGCATGTCAGCGGCTCGGGGCCGCAGATGATGCAGCTATCCGCCCGCGAAGGGAGGGAGCACATCGAGCTGATCGCCGGGGTGCAGTCGAGCGCTCTCTGCGCGGGCCCTGACCCCGTTGACCAGGAAGGAGCTCCGCGCGCAGACCCGGTCCAGACTGGGAGCGGACGCGCCGTCGGCCTGGGGGCTGCCAGCCGAGCTGCCGGCCGTGCTGTCCGCGGCGGATCTGTGGTCCTGGACCAGCCGGGGCAGGTCCGCCAGCAGGTCGACGACGGCGACCCCGTCAGCGGGAACCGGCAGCCGTAGCTCCTCAGCCCCGGCCGCCTCAGCGGCGGCGGCGAAGAACCGGACACTGATGAGTGCAGCGGAGATGTCAGGCCGCGGGGAAGTCCCGGGTGCAGCGGGTGTTGTTGGCGCAGCAGAGGCGTCGGGTGCAGCAGGGGTCGCAGGGGCGGCGGAGCGCTCGGTCATCAGGTTCAGCCTCCGATGGCGGACATGGAGCGGTCAGGGCGGTGGAAGCTCGCCAGGTCGAAGCCCGGGCGGTCGGTGCCGTGGGCCGCGGGCTTGAGCCACATCGCCTCGGCCCAGGCCTGGGCGATCTCTGCGTCGGTGGTGACCGGGTCGCGCAGCAGGTGCATCAGATCGAACTCCTCATTGGAGAACAGGCAGCTCATGACCCGGCCCTCGGCGGTGAGCCGGGTGCGTCGGCAGTCGGCGCAGAAGGGCTCGGTGACCGAGGCGATCACTCCGACCCGTCCCAGCGGGGGTCCCTGCAGCCCGTCGAGGATCTCCTCCTCGGTGGTGCCCAGCGGGTAGACGTCGAAGCGTTCGGCGGGGGCGCCGTCGCGGTTCTCCGGGGTCGGGCTCAGCACGAAGCGCTCCGAGAGCAGCTCCCGGGTCTCGGCGGCGGAGATCGTGCCCTCCTTGTTCCACTGCTGATCCCCGTCCAGCGGCATCTGCTCGATGAAGCGCAGCTCGAAGCCCCGCTGCACCGACCATTCCAGCAGGTCAGCGGCGTGGACGTCATTGATCCCGCGCATCAGCACGGCGTTGATCTTCAGCGGGGTCAGCCCCGCGGCGGAGGCGGCCTCGACCCCGATGAGCACCTTGTCCAGGGAGTCACGGCGGGTCAGCTGGGCGAAGGTCTCTCGGTGCACCGAGTCCAGCGAGATGTTGACCCGAGTCAGTCCGGCCTCCGCCAGGGCGGCGGCTTTGCGCTCCAGGCCGATGGCGTTGGTGGTCATCGCGATGGGCAGGTCTGGGTGATCGGCGCGCAGGTCCGCGATGATCTCGACCAGATCCGCACGGACCAGGGGCTCGCCGCCGGTCAGGCGCAGCTCACGGACACCCAGCGTGTTGACTCCGATGTTCACCAGACGGCGGATCTCCGCGGCGGAGAGCAGCTGATCCTTGCTCAGCCAGGGGAGCCCCTCCGCGGGCATGCAATAGGTGCAGCGCAGATTGCACTTGTCGATCAGCGAGATCCGCAGATCGGTGGCCCGGCGACCGAAGGAGTCCATCAGCCCGCGGGCGGGGTCAGCGCCCGTGGTGTCGGGCCCGCCCGCAACCCCGGACCGGGAAGGATTCTGCGAGGGCAGAGTGGGCATGCCCAGCTGGACCCGGCTGGATGAGCCCGTGCCGGTGGCACTCGGGCTCGCTGAGGCGGTGCTCGCGTGGCCTGGAGTCAGGGCGGGGTCAGCGGGAAGCTGCTGCATCTGGCCATCGTATCCCCGCGGCCTGTCACGAAGAGATGTCAGACCCACTGCGTAGACTGGGCCCCATGTCAGAGACCTCCGTCCGCGTACCCGTCGAAGAGCACATCAGCCGGCTGAAAGAGGTGCTCGCCGCCGCCCTCAGCGCCCGTGCCAGCGAGACCGTGGAGGTCTCCTCCGGGGGAGTCGCGGGCCGGATCGTCGCTGAACGGCTGGTCTCCGAGGTGCCCCTGCCGGGGTTCGACAACTCCCAGATGGACGGCTTCGCGCTGCGCGCGGCAGACCTCACTGTGACCAACGGTGACGCGACCCTGCCGGTGGCCGGCACCACCGCCGCCGGACAGGAGCCGGCCCTGCTGCCCCTCGGCGCTGCCTTCGAGGTGATGACCGGCGCCCCGATCCCGGCCGGGGCCGACGTGGTCATCCCGGTGGAGTTCACGCAAGGCTTCGGCGCCGAGGAGGTCCACTTCACCGGCCTCACCCCGGCCGACGTCGCCCGCGGCCGCTACATCCGGGAGGTCGGCTCCGACATCAGCGCCGGCACGCTCCTGGCCGAACCTGGTGACGTGATCAGCCCCGCCCAGCTCGCCGTGCTCGCGGCCTGCGGCTATGCCGAGATCAGTGTGCTGGAACCGATCCGGACCCTGGTGGTCTCCACGGGTGACGAGATCCGCCGCCCCGGCTCCGAACTGCGCCCGGGCCAGCTCTACGACGCCGACACCCCGCTGCTCGGCGCCGTGCTGGAGACCTTCGGGCACCAGGTGGAGACCTCCCGCATCGGCACCGACGACCCAGCCTGGTTCCTCGATGCGCTCGACGCGCTGGTCGCCGTGCACCACCCCCACCTCATCATCACCGCCGGCGGCATCAGCAAGGGCGCCTACGAGGTGGTCCGCCAGGGCCTCGGGCGCCGCGGCATCTCCTTCGGCGTCGTCACCCAGCAGCCCGGCGGCCCCCAGGGCTGGGGCCTGCTCGAAGGCGACCTCGAGGGCCGCGGACTTCTGCACTGGCGATCCCAACAGGAGGACGCCCGCGCCCCGATCGCCGTCATCTCGCTTCCCGGCAACCCGGTCTCCTCTGCCGTGAGCATGGAGACCCTGGTCCGTCCGGCCCTGGCGGCGGTGGATCCCAACTGCGCCCCGCCGCGCAGGATCACCGTGCGCACCGCCGAGGACATCAGATCCCCCCAGGGTGTCCGGCAGTTCCGCCGGGTCAGGATCCTCGACGACGCCGCGGCCGAGACCGGCGCCGTGCCCACTGTGGCGCTCGAGGGAGGCCCCGGCTCTCATCTGCTGGGCCACCTGGCCCGGGCCGACGCGCTGCTGGTGCTGCCCGAGGACGATGTCGAGGTCCCGGCCGGCTCCGAGCGGCAAGCCGTGCTGATCACCGGTCGCGGGGTCGGCACCCGATGAGCGAACAGCGTGCTGATCACCAGACCGAGGCCGCGTCTCAGCCGAAGCTGACCCACGTCCGAGGAGACGGCAGCGCCCACATGGTCGACGTCTCCGGCAAGGAGGTCACCCAGCGGGTGGCCCGCGCCCAGGCCGTGGTCAACACCACCGCCGAGGTTACCGCCCTGCTCGCCAGCGACGGACTGCCCAAGGGCGACGCCCTGGCCACCGCGCGGATCGCCGGCATCATGGCCGCGAAGAAGACCCCCGAGCTCATCCCGCTCTGCCACCCTCTGCCCGTCGCGAAGGTCACCGTGGACTTCAGCGTCGACGCGCCGGGCGCTGGCTCGGTGCTCATCACCACCGAGGTGAAGACCACCTCCCGCACCGGCGTGGAGATCGAAGCATTGACGGCGGCCACCGTCGCGGCGTTGACTCTGTACGACATGATCAAAGCCGTGGACAAGGGCGCCGTGATCACCGACCAGATGGTCCTGTTCAAGACCGGCGGCGCCAGCGGAGAATGGTCCAGGACTGAGACGGAGACCCGATGACCGACACCCCGCACACCACCCCGCCCGAGCACACCCCGGCCGAGAACGGAGCCGGCGCGAACGGAGCTGAGGCCGCCCCCGAGGCCGAGGCGCCGGACCTGGGCGAGACCGACTACTCCGACGCCGAGACCGCACGGATGATCGCCCCGGTGATCGTCTCCACCCGGGCCGCCACCGGGGTCACCGAGGACCGCTCAGCCCCGGTCATCGCTGAGTACGCGAAGAAGATCGGCTTCTTCGCCCGCCCGCCCGTGCTGATCCCGGACGGCGAGGGAGTCCTCGCCGCCCTCTCCGAGCTCCTGGTCCAGATCGAACCCGCGGTGATCATCACCTCCGGAGGCACCGGTCTGACCCCCGATGACATGACCCCGGAGTTCACCAAGCCGATCCTGGACAAAGAGATCCCCGGCATCATGGAGGCCGTGCGCGCCCACGGCCGGACCAAGAACCCGCTGGCCTCGCTCAGCCGCGGAGTCGCCGGGGTCACCGGCAAGACCGTGATCGTGAACCTGCCCGGTTCCCCGAAGGCCGTCCGCGAGGGCATGGAGGTGCTCATCGAGCTGCTCCCGCACCTCTGCGACCAGGTCGCCGACATCCGCGACCACGAGGCCTGGGGCAACGGGGAATGAGCTCCGAGGCGTCCCAGGAGCTGAACCAGGCCGGCTTCGCCGCCGACGAGCCCTTCGAATTTCCGCAGGAGCGCGTGATCCTCGCGCAGCTCAGCGACCAGCCGCTGACCCCCGCCCAGGCCGAGGCGGAGGTCTGGGCGGAGCGGGCCGGCGCCGTCGTCGGCTTCTCCGGGATCGTGCGCAACCATGACCAGGGTCAGCCGGTGCACCGGCTCAGCTATACCGCGCACCCCTCCGCCGCCGACGCGATCGCCCAAGTCGCCGTCGACGTCGCCGCGCGATTCCCCACAGTGCGGGTCTGGGTGGCGCACCGGGTCGGAGAGCTGGCGATCGGCGACCACGCGCTGGTCGCCGCGGTGGCATCCGCGCACCGCGCAGAGGCGTTCCAGGCCTGCGCCGAGCTGGTCGAGCAGACCAAGGAACAGGTGCCGATCTGGAAAGAGCAGTTCTTCGCCGACGGCAGCAAGGAGTGGGTCGGGCTCTAGCCCTGCCATCCCCGGGGCATTACCCCTTCGAGCGGGCGGCCTTCTCCATGGTGATGGCCTTGCGCATGTTCTTCCGAGCGCGGGTGCGGTCCCCGGCGATGTCATAGGCGATGGAGAGCCGGAACCAGGAGCGCCAGTCCTCCGGCGCGGCCTCGGCCTCGGCGGCGTAGATCTTGAACTGCTCATCGGCCTGGGCGCGGTTCGCCCGGCCCCCGGCGGAGCGTTCCACGGTGTCCTCGGGCAGTCCGCCTTCGGTCTCGAGCTGGCGGCCCAGCTTCTCGGTGCCGATGCCGAAGAGCAGCTCACGGCCCAGCACCCAGGCGCCGAGGACCACGATGGCCATCGCGCCGGCCCCGATCAGCTGGGCGTAGATGTCATCCACGCGCAGAAATCGCCAGGCGGAGGCCCCGGCGCCGACGAGCATGATGGCGAGCAGGACGATGACCAGTCCGGTCCAGAATTTGGTCTTCACGCGGGCTACAGTCCCAGGTCCAGGTAACCGTCGAGCCCGTGGGTCAGACCGGGGCGTGAACCTACCGTGCGCAGACCCAGCAACACGCCCGGCATGAAGGAGGCGCGGTCGAAGGAGTCGTGGCGGATGGTCAGCTGCTCACCGGGGGAGCCCAGCAGGACCTCCTGGTGGGCGACGAGGCCACGCAACCGGACCGAATGCACGTTGATCCCCGCCACATCAGCGCCGCGGGCCCCGTCCAGAGCGGTCTCGGTGGCATCCGGGGAGGGACCGACGCCGGCTGCATCGCGCGCCTGACCCATCAGCTCCGCAGTGCGCACCGCGGTTCCCGATGGGGCGTCGACCTTCTTCGGGTGGTGCAGCTCGATGATCTCAGCAGACTCGAAGTACTGCGCGGCCTTCGCCGCGAAGGCCGTGGCCAGGACCGAGCCCAGGGCGAAGTTCGGGGCGATCAGCACGCCGGCATAGCTGTGCTCGGCGAGGAGCTGCTCAAGCGCGTCCAACCTGGCGGTGTCCCAGCCGGTGGTGCCGACCACGGAGTGGAGTCCGTTCTCCACGGCGAAGCGGACATTAGCCTCGGTGGACTCCGGAACGGTCAGATCCACGATGTGGGTCGCACCGGCGGAGAGGATCTCGCTGAGCTGGTCGTTGCGGCCCTGTGCGGCGACGAGCTCCATGTCAGGCGCATCCTGGACGGCCTTCACGGCCTCGGTACCCATGCGGCCGCCTGCGCCGAGGACGGCGACT
>NZ_JBIMEY010000012.1:0-30977 GCF_051262655.1 Nesterenkonia maliinae
GGTCAGCGAGAGGCCGAACTTCTGGTCCTCATGCGCGGTGGCGATGTACTCGTGGGTGGAGGCGTGCACGCCCGGGGTCAGTCGCAGCATCACGGGGGCGCGGGTGCCGGCGGCGACCGCGAGGGTGGAGATCCGCTCCAGCTCATCGAGCGAGTCGGCGATGATGCGTCCGATTCCGGCGTCCAGTGCGCGCTGGATCTCGGCGTCGGACTTGTTGTTCCCGTGCAGACCGATCTGCTTCGGCGGGACCCCGCCGGCCAGGGCGAGGGACAGCTCGCCGCCGGAGGCGGTGTCCACGCAGAGCCCCTCCTCCACGGCCCAGCCCGCCACATGGGTGCTCAGGAAGGCCTTGCCGGCGTAGAAGACGTCGACCTCGGCCTCGGGGGCGAAGGCGGCGCTGAAGGCTTCACGGAAGCTTCGGGCCCGGGCCCGAAAATCGGTTTCGGAGAGCACATAGAGCGGGGTGCCGTGCTCGGCGGCGAGCGTCTCGACGTCGACGCCGCCGATGACCAGGCGGCCCTCGGCGTCGCGGTGCGCGTCGGCCGGGAGCAGCGCGGCTTCGAGGTCATCGGTGTCCCGGCGAGGGGTGAGCCAGGCTGGCGCCAGCGGGTGAGCGCTGGGCGCCGTCGAGTAGGGCGCGGCCGAGCTGCCTGCAGGGGTCGTCTCCGAAGTGGAGCTGGGCGTGGTGGAACTGTTCGTGGTGGAGCCGTGAGCAGTGATGGCGGTTCACATCCTTTCAGGGGCGGTGACGCCGAGCAGCGCCAGTCCGTTGCGCAGCACCTGGGCCGTGGCGTCGTTGAGCCAGAGCCGGGTGCGGTTGAGATCGGTGACCGGGTCCTGCACGCCGTCGGGGCTGACGCTGGGCGCGACTCGGCACACCGCGTACCAGCCGTGATAGGCGCTGGCCAGGGACTCGAGGTAGCGCGCTACCCGGTGGGGTTCGCGCAGCTCAGCGGCGGAGGCCACCACGGAGGTGAAGCGTCCCAGGTGGGAGAGCAGCTCCTCTTCGGTCTCGTGGGTCAGCAGCCCGGCGTCGAAGCTGTCGCGGTCGACGCCTGCGGCCTCCGCGTTGCGCGCGGCGTTGCGGGAGCGGGCGTGGGCGTACTGCACGTAGAAGACCGGGTTGTCGTTGGTCCGGGACTGCAGCAGCTCCGGGTCCACGTCGATCGGAGAGTTCGCGGGGAACCGGGCCAGCGTGTAGCGCAGCGCGTCGGCGCCGAGCCATTCGATCAGGTCGGTGAGCTCGATGATGTTTCCGGCCCGCTTGGAGAGCTTCGCACCGCGGATCGACATCAGCTGGCCGATGAGCACCTCGATGTTGCGCTGCGGATCATCCCCGGCGCAGGCGGCGATGGCCTCGAGCCGGGACACGTAGCCGTGGTGGTCCGCGCCGAGCAGGTAGATCTTCTCGGTGAAGCCCCGCTCGCGCTTGGAGAGGTAGTAGGCGGCGTCGGCGGCGAAGTAGGTGGGCTCGCCGTCGGCCTTGAAGAGCACTCGATCCTTGTCATCACCGAAGTCGGTGGTGCGCAGCCAGACCGCGCCGTCGCGGTCCTCGATGTGGCCCTGCGCGCGCAGGGTCTCCACGGCCGCGGTGACCTTGCCCTCGGCGTGGAGGGACTGCTCGGAGTAGAAGACGTCGAAGTGCACGCCGAACGCGGTCAGGGTGTCCTTGATCTGGCCCAGCTGCGCCTGGTAGCCCAGTTCGCGCACGATCGGCAGCGCCTCGTCGCGGGGCATGTCCTTGACGTCGGGGCGGGCAGCGAGGATCTCGTCGGCAAGCTCGATGACGTAGTCGCCGGGATAGCCGCCCTGCGGGACGTCCTCACCGTGGATGCGGGAGAGCACGGAGTGGCCGAAGACGTTCATCTGGTTGCCGGCGTCGTTCACGTAGTACTCATTGGCGACGGTGGCACCGGAGGCGCGCAGCAGCCGGCCGATCGCGTCGCCGAGCGCGGCCCAGCGGGTGTGGCCGATGTGCAGCGGTCCGGTGGGGTTCGCGGAGACGAATTCGACGTTGACCGTGCGCCCGGCGAGTGCGTCGTTGTGGCCGAAGGTGTCACCGGCTTCGACGATGGTGCGCGCGAGCTCGCCGGCGGCGGCGGAGTCCACGGTGATGTTGATGAATCCGGGGCCGGCGATCTCGATCCGCTCGACGCCGCGGACCTGCTCAAGCCGAGCGCCGAGGATCTCGGCGAACGCACGCGGGGGCATTCCGGCCTTCTTGGCCAGCTGCAGGGCGACGGTGGTGGCCCAGTCGCCGTGCTCGCGATTCTTGGGGCGCTCGATGACGACGTTCTTGGGGAGATCGACGCTCAGCTCACCGGCTTCGACAGCCTCGGCGAGCACGCTCTTGACAACGGTGGAGAGTTCTTCGGGAGTCACCGGGACAGTCTACGGGGTCCGCCTGCTGAGCCCGGATTCAGAGGCGGGTGACCCCCGCGCGGGGATGCTCTCCCCCGCGCTCGCCCCTCCGCCCGTCGATTGGGCAGTTTGCGGTGGAATGGCCCCGTGCGCGAGGGCGTATAGCGACGCAAAGTGCCCACTGGATGCGAGTGGCTCGGTGACCGAGGCCGCATAGCGACGCAAAGCGCCCAATGGACGCGGGTGACGCGGGTGAGTCGGGTCAGCCGAGCAGTCCGAGCACACCGGTGGCGCTCAGGTAGACGCCGAGTCCGGCAAGGGTCAGCCCGCTGCCCATCTCGATGCGACCGGTGACCACTGGGTTGGAGAGCCAGGTGTTCGCGGCGTCGACGAGCAGGACGACGCCGAGCAGGTAGAGCCACATGCTGGCGGCCACGGTGCCGCCGAGCACCCCGATCGCGAAGGCCGGAGACGCGCCGACGGGGGTGAACTGCGGGAAGAGCGCCAGGAAGAACAGGCCGACCTTCGGGTTGGTCATGCAGCTGCCCAGTCCGATCAGGAAGGTTCCGCGAAAGCTGGTGATGTCGCGACGGGTCCGCCGGCCCGAGGAACCCCGGGGGTCACGACCTGATCCGCGAGCGCCCCCACCGGTGCCGGTGCCGGTGCCGGTGCCGGTGCCGGTGCCGGTGCCGGTGCCGGTGCCTGAAGATTGATCCGGGGCCGCACCGGTTGTCGACCCCGTTCCCGGACCGGACTCGACCGCGGCGGGCTGCGGATCGTAGGAGCCCCCGACCAACGCGGGGACCCCGACGTCGGCGCGAGCCAGTCGGTGGGACTTCAGCGTGATCCAGGCGCTGCGCATCGCGCGGACACCGAGGAAGATCACGTAGAGGCCGCCGATCAGGCTCAGCAGCTCATATGCCACCGGGGAGGCTTGGAACAGCGCCGCCAGGCCGGTGGCGGCCAGTGCCGCCCAGATCAGGGCGGCCACCGAGGAGCCTGTCGCCGCTCCGAGGCCGGCCCGGCGGGAGATCAGCGCATTGCGCAGGGACAGCATCGTGTCCTGTCCCGGGGTGATGGCCAGGACGGCGGAGACGGCGAGCAGGCCGAGGTAGCTGGAAAGTGTCACAGCCCCATCCTGGGACACCGCATCAGTCAGCACAAGCAGATAAAAACAGACAACTGTTCGTCATCGACGAATCGGGTGATACTGGTGCCATGTTGAATCCGCACAGACTGCGCGTGCTGCAATCGGTGATCGCCACCGGATCGATCCAGGGGGCCGCGCGCAGCCTGCACTACTCCCCCGCCACGGTGAGCCAGCATATGAGCATCCTGGCGCAAGAGACCGGGTTGAAGCTCTTCGAGCGCAGCGGTCGAGGGCTGACCCCGACGACGGCGGCGCTGTCCCTGGCGCAGGGAAGCACCCCCGTGCTGCAGAGCCTCGATGAGCTTGACCGTCTGGTGGAGGGTCTTCGCCGCGGCCGGTCCAGTCACCTGGTGCTGGCCAGCTTCACCTCCGCCGCAAAGGAGTGGCTGCCTCAGGTGGTAGCCACCCTGCGCGCCAGGGATCCCGAGCTGACCGTGCAGATCAGCCTCAACGAGCCCTACGCGGAGAAGACCGGACGCCCGGTGGACATCGACATCCGCAATGAATCACCGCTGGAGCCCGAGGAGCACTTCTCGGGCTACCAGCGTCACCTGCTTCGGCACGAGGACTTCGCCGTCGTCCTGCCGACGGATCACCCGCTCGCCCACTCGGAGACCGTGGAGGTCCACGAGCTCAGTGACCAGATGTGGGTGGACCATGACATCAAGGACAGCCCCAATGGGCGGATGATCCGCACCGCATGTCAGGCCGCCGGGTTCGTGCCGCAGTTCGCCGCCCGGCTCGATGATCACAATGCGGCGCTCTCCCTGGTGGCGGCCGGGCTGGGGATCACCGTCCTTCCCCACCTCGCGCTGCGCGATCTGCCGCGCGGCACAGTGGTCCGCGCGCTCCGCAACCCAACGGTGCAGCGCCGGATCGTGGCACATGTGAGGCAGGACCGCGCAGGTGAGGATCTGGTCTCGGCGGCATTGAAGGTGCTGCACGAGGAATCGGAGAAATCACTCGGCGCAGAACCCTTGACCTGACCGCGGCGCAGTCCTAACGTACAACCAAATGGTTATACGTAATGAGACTTCACCGCCCCCTAGTGACGACCAGGTGGACCGGATCTTCCGGGCTCTGGCAGACGCCACTCGCAGGGACATCGTCCGGCGCACCCTTGTCGAGGAGGCAACCGTCTCCGCCCTGGCCGCACTCTATGAGATGTCCTTCGCTGCCGTGCAGAAGCACGTCGGCGTCCTGGAAAGCGCAGACCTGGTGACCAAGCGCCGACAAGGGCGCGAACGCCTGGTCCGCGGCAACCCCGACACCATCCGCGAGGCCCAGGCGCTGCTCGATGGATACGAGCTCATCTGGCAGGGCCGCATCTCCCGCCTCGACACGCTCCTGGCGGACACCACCACACCAGACACCAGTGGGCAGCACTGACAGCAGAAAGGCTCACCATGCCCATCACCTCAGTCACCAAGGACACCGATGCATTGACCATGACCGTGGTCGCCGAGTTCTCCGTGCCGGTTCAGCGACTCTGGGACGCTCACGCCGATCCCCGTCAGCTTGAGAAGTTCTGGGGCCCCGCGGACTGGCCCGCCACCTTCACCCGCCACGACTTCTACCCCGGGGGACGTTCGGACTATTGGATGACCGGCCCAGACGGCACCCGGTCCGCGGGCTACTGGGAGTACCTGTCGATGGAGCCGGGACGCTCCTTCGAGATCACCGACGGCTTCGCCGATGACGACGGGAACCCCAACCCCGAGATGCCCGCGCTGCGCCTGAGCCTGGTCTTCGACGAGACCCCGCAGGGATCCAGACTGACCTCGACGTCGTGGTTCAACTCCGCCGAGGACTATCAGCAGCTGCTCGAGATGGGCATGGAAGAGGGCATGACCTCGGCCATGGGCCAGATGGACGGGGTGCTGGAGGACCTCTCATCCTTCGCCGCCGGCACGGGCGTGCAGACGCAGGTGCTCACCGACACCAAGGTGCGGATCAGTCGGATCATCCGCGGCACCCCTGAACAGGTTCGCCAGGCGCATCGGGACCCCGACCTGCTGCGCCGCTGGCTGCTCGGACCCGATGGCTGGAGGATGTCGGACTGCCAGGTCGCAATGAAGGTGGGAGACAGCTACCGCTTCGCGTGGGAGAAGGAGGAGGACGGCTCCGAGGGGTTCGCGCTCTACGGTGAGCTCATCGAGCTGGACGAGCCCTACCGTGAGGTCACCACGGAGTCCATGGAGGGCATCCCCGGCGAGCCCAACATCAACGAACAGACGCTGACCCCCATCGACGGCGGCACGCTGCTCACCCTGATCATCACCTATCCCAGCGCAGAGGTCCGGGACATGGTGCTGGAGACCGGGATGACCGACGGGATGGAGACCAGCTATGCGCGTCTGGAGGAGGTGCTGACGGCGTCGTCCCGGACCTGAACCAACAGGTCCCGCTGACTCAGGCCATGTCGGCCCAACCCCAGAGGAAGGGATCCCGATCCATGTCACTGGCGTTCACCATCACCCTGCCGATCGCCGATCGGCACCGTTCCCACCGCTTCTACCGGGACGGCCTGGGTCTCGAGCCGGTGGGTGAGGTGGCGCAGGACGGCCTGCCCGAACCGCTGCAGTTTCGGCTGTTCGGGGAGGCCTACCTCTGCCTGATCCCCGAGGAGGGCTTCGGCTGGGTGCTGGGCGACCGTGCGCTCTCCCCCGCGGGGCACAGCGAGTGTCTGCTGGGGAGGGCGGTCGCTGATGCCGACGAGCTCGCTGCTGTGACCGAGGCGATGCGCGAGGCCGGGGGCACGGTGCTCACCCCGCCCACCCATCAGCCCTGGGGATTCGAGTCCATCGTGGCGGACCCGGACGGTCACGTCTGGCAGCTCTACTTAGGCTGAGCCGTGGTGGGTGGACTGCACTGTGGAAGTCTTTGCGGGTTGAGATACGCCGAGGCCGGGTCAGTCTCTTCAGGGAAACGCGCCCCACACCAGACTTCGGGATCAGGCCGTGCTCTCGGGGTTCTCGTCTTCATCCCTCTTCTTGCGGTCCTGGCTGAAGCCGGCCGCGATGGCCAGACCCATCGCGAGGCCGAGGCCCGCACCGAGGGCGACGCTGTCGAGGAAGATCATGCCGGCGATCGCGCCGAAGGCGATGCCGTAGGCGATGTGATTCGAACTCGGGTCCTGGGCCATGGACCTAGCCTAGACGTCTCGTGTTGGGGTCCTTGGGGCGCCTGCCCCGGGCTGATCGGCAGTCATGTCTGGCCGGGCCAGCTGGGTGTCAGCCCTGCACTTGAAGGCGAGGGCCGCCGAGCTGCGCGATCGCGTTGCTGTACTTGACACTCAGCCGCTCCTGAGTGGCCGGGTTCAGCGCTGCGAGACGCTCAGGAGAGGTGTTGTCCTGGATGTCGGCATGCTTGACCACTAGGGACAGATCACTCAGAAGAAGCCGCGCGTAGTAGTCCTCGGAAGGCTCCGCCTCGCGGCGGGTCAGATTGTCGACGGCCTCACTGATGGCGGCACCGAACACGGCGCGCAGGTCATCCTGGGTGACCTCGGTGTCTTCGACGACGTCATGGAGCAGCGCCACGGTGCAATAGCTGCGGTCGTAACCGTTGGCCCGCACGATCGCCGCCACGCGGCGCGGATGGTCGATGTATGACTTTCCGGCCTTGTCCACCTGATCCCGGTGGGCAAGCTGGGCGATGAGGTCTGCCGCAGCTTCTTTTTCGGGAGAAATCTCGGGATGGTTGGTGCTGCTCATGAGGATCAGTGTCCGATCTGGTGGGCGGCTGTGGTCGAGGACGGAGCAGGATCCGCGGTGTCTGCGGCAGGTCCGCGCGTGCCTCTTCCCTGACGACATTTAGATTCTCGTGGGCCTCTGACATGCCACCCGGCAGGCCTGATGAGCGCGGACATCGGGGACACACGAAAAAGGTCCGCATCCTTGTCGAGACAAGAATGCGGACCTGATGTCTTTCTGTGCCCCCGGCGGGAATCGAACCCACGACTTTTGGTACCGGAAACCAACGCTCTATCCCCTGAGCTACGGAGGCCCGCCAGCTGTGCAATTCGAGGAAACGAGTTCCTCGAGCAACTGACCGATTTAGATTACCAGCACCGCCCCGGTTCCACCTAGCCGGTCACCGAGGTGGTGTAGCTCCACAGCTCCGCAGACATGCCCACAGGCTTCTTCGGTGCCTCCTCAGCACCGGCCTCGCCGCCGGAGTGGGACTTCTGGAAGTCCTGCGAGGTGCGCCAGTTCTCGAACGCCTCCTCGCTGGCCCAGCGGGTGATGACCAGCCAGGTGGTGCGTTCGTCGGTGGGCTGCAGCAGCTCGAACCCTTCGAATCCCGCGGTGCCCTCCATGGAGTCGCGGCGCGCGGCGAACCGCTTCCCAAGTTCATCTCCAGAGTCGGCAGGAACAGTGATGGCGTTGATCTTGATGATGCTCATGACGTCATCATCCCAAAGTCAGCGGCGTCTGCACCAGGACCCGGCCTGCCGTCGTCACAGCCGTCGTCACACACTTCGCTGTCATCGTCCCGCCGCATAGCCCTGAGCGCCGCGAGCGTTGGCGGCCGCGCTGAGCCGTCCGGTCTCCGGGTCTCGCATCACGCAGGAGAGCCGCCCCAGCGCCCAGTCCCCCGCCGTCGTCACCTGGTGGCCGCGGCGGCGCAGACCCTCGATGAGCTCGGCGCCGAGCCGATCCTCCACGACGGCGCCGCCGGGCTCCCAGGCGCGCGGCCAGAAGGAGCCGGGCATCGACGTCGTATGCAGGGTGGGGGCGTCGATGGCCTGCTGGGCGGTGTGTCCGCCGATGAGCATCCGCAGCAGCATAGGCAGCTGCCACTGGTCCTGCTGGTCTCCGCCCGGGGTGCCCAGCGCGATCAGCGGGGCTCCGTCCTTGAGCACCAGGGTCGGGGTCAGCGTGGTGCGCGGGCGCCTGCCCGGTTCGAGCCGTGAGTGTGAGCGCTCATCGAGCCAGGTCATCTGAAGCCGGGTCCCCAGGCAGAAGCCGAGCCCCTCGACCACCGGTGAGGACTGCAGCCAGCCGCCCGAGGGCGTCGCGGAGACGATGTTGCCCCAGCGGTCCACCACGTCGAGGTGGCAGGTGTCCCCTTTGGTCTCTCCGGCCTTGGAGACCGTCGGCTCTCCGGCGCCGGCGCCGCTGACGGTCTCGGACACCTCGACCAGGGCGGGCAGCACCTGCTCCATCCCCGGGACCTGGCCCGGTCGGAACTCGGCGGAGGCGTGCTCGCTGATCTCACCGCGGCGCTGCGCGGCGTAGTCCGCGGAGAGCAGGTGCTCGAGGTTCACGGGCACGTCGCCGTAGTAGGTGTCGCGGTCCGCCAGAGCCAGCTTCTGCGCCTCCAGGATCAGGTGTGCGCCGATCTCGGTGCCCGGATCCAGCTGCTCATCCGGGTATCCCTCAAGGATCTTCAGCGCCTGCAGCAGCGCAGGCCCCTGGCCCCACGGGCCGGACTTCGCGATGGTGTGTCCGCGGAACTCGATCGAGATCGGATCTTCGTATCCGGCGCTGTGGGAGGCGAAGTCCTCCGCGGTGATCACTCCGGCGTAGTCACCGCCGTCGGAGTGGCGGTGCGGGGTCTGCACGAACTCCGCCGCCGACTGCGCGACGCGTCCGGTCTTCCATTCGGTGCGCGCCGCTTCGATCTGCGCGACCCGGCCCGTCTTGTCCGCCCCGGCGGCGATGAGTTCGCGCAAGACCTGCGCGTACTCGGGGTTGCGCACGATCTGCCCCGGCTCGGGGACCTTGCCCTCGGGCATCCAGAGAGCGGCCGACGTCGGCCAGTGCTCCTGGAACAGCCCGGCGACGGCGCAGATCGCCCGCACGGCGCCGGGCAGGATCGGGTGGCCGTCCTCCGCGTAGCCGATGGCGAACTCGAGCACCTCCGCCAGATCCCAGGTCCCGTGGTCGCGCAGCAGCACCAGCCAGGCGTCGACGGCGGCCGGGATGGCCGCGGCGAGGGCCCCGGCACCCGGGACGCTCTCGAGCCCGAGTGCCCGGTAGTGCTGGATCAGCGCCCCGGCGGGCGCGGGCCCCTGACCCATGAGCACCTGCGGCTTCTCGGGGGCGCCGGCCGTGGCGAAGATCCCGACCATGTCGCCGCCGGGACCGTTGAGGTGCGGCTCCACCACATGCAGCACGAAGGCCCCGGCCACCGCCGCGTCGAAGGCGTTGCCTCCACGTTCGAGCACAGCCTGCGAGGAGGCCGTGGCGAGCCAATGTGTGGAGGCGGTCATTCCGAAGCTGCCCTCGAGCGTGGGCCTGGTGGTGAAGGTCTCTGCGTGGGTGAACGTCATGGGCACTCCTGAGGCGTCGGCGCGACGATCGAGCAGGACACCCATCCGTCGCGTTAGTTGCTTATGCAAACCAGACTACGGGATGGAGGGGGTCAGAAGAGCGCGGGTTGAACCGGCGCCGCGGCCGCGGTGGTCAGCGCCGCTTGGTTCCCCGCCGAACCAGACGCCGCCTGACCCGTCACCGGCGAGTCCGGGTCGTTGCGCTCACGCCACATCAGGTCTGCAGGCTTGTCGAAGCCATGGCGACGCCGAGCCGCGCGTGCCGAGTCTGCGAGCCAGTGCCGATATTCCTTCGACGCATAGGAGCCGCCGCCGTAGATCCGGCGGTACTTGGCCACCAGTGCGGGATACTCACGGGCGAGCCACGCCATGAACCACTCCCGGGCTCCTGGGCGCAGGTGCAGCGCGCCGGTGGTGACGTAGCTGGCCCCGGCCTCGGCCAGCGCGGCGTGGAGGGTGTCGATGCGCTCGTCGCCGTCGGTGAGCCACGGCAGGATCGGCATGGCCAGCACGGAGCAGTCCAGCCCGGCATCGGTGATGGAGCGGATCAGGTTCAGGCGCGCCCGCGGGTCCGGCGTTCCCGGCTCCACCTTCTGCTGGAGCTCCGGATCCATGACCGCAAGGGAGACTGCCACCGAGACCGACACCTGCCGGGCCGCCTCCTGGAGCAGCGGGAGGTCGCGCTTGAGCAGCGGCCCCTTGGTCAGGATGGAGAACGGGGTCCCAGAATCTGCGAGCGCCCGGATGATTCCGGGCATCAGCTGATACCGGCCCTCGGCGCGCTGATAGGGATCGGTGTTGGTTCCCAGCGCCACGTGCTCGCGCTTCCACGAGGGTCGGTTCAGCTCGGCGCGGAGCACCTCGGCGACGTTGGTCTTCACGATGATCTGCGTGTCGAAGTCCCGGCCCGCGTCGAGGTCCAGGTACTCGTGGGTCTTCCGCGCGAAGCAGTTGTGGCTCACCACGCCGTTGGCGATGAAGTCACCGGTGCTGGTGGTGATGTCGATCAGAGACTCCGTGCGCCCCAGCGCCTCGACGCTCGCAACCCGCAAGTCGCTCGAAGTCTTCACCGCGCTCCCTAGAATTGCGAGTTTTCGGCCGATACTAGGACCGACCGTGTGGAAGAAACGTCTGTGAGCTGTTCTTCCACCGCGCACACGAAGCGCAGCGATACCGCGAGCGTTGGCAGGTTCGATGACTCCATCGAACCCCAAGGAGTGCAGGGCGGAAAGGCCGCGCGAAAGCATCTCTTGGTTTGAATTCGAGAAGCGCAGCGCACCCTGAGAGTAGGAACCTTCTGCATCGAAGAAGCCCGCAAGGTAGCCCCGTCGCCAGTCTGAGCAAGGATCCTCGGGCCAATCGATGATCTGCTTGATACCGCGGTAGTTCGTCCGCGTGGATGTGTAGATCGCCTGCATCGGTCGTTGCTGTCCCGCAGTAATGAAGGGTTTGAGGGCCGTCTTGATCCCTACTCGCGCGAGGAAGTCTCTGCTGCGAATCAGGGCGGGAGCATCAGTAAGCGCTAGACGAAATATCGTCACACGGTACGGCTTCCCATTGGATGCCCGCACGTATGTTTTATCGATCAGCATGCCGTCGCCACGAATCATCCCCGTGAGGTACCCACGTCGATACTCCGCCGAGTCCTCCGGTTCTGCATACTGCTCGGGAGGCATCCCCAGCCCGAATCCCATGAGCCTGTTGTTCTGCGTCAGACTCGGGCGCTGGGACCCGTCCTCTGGACGGGCCACGTATTTCCAACCGCGCTCGGTCAGGAACCGATGGTCTCCGCTGGCCACGATCTCGGTGCCGTCGCGGAGGGTGACGCGAAAAGCGGGCTTCTCTGTTCCCCATTTCGCCAACACCTCTGCCCGGACGAAACGGCGATACCTGCCGTTGAGCTCGGTGCCGACGACGGCGTCACCTACGTGGACGTCACGAAGCAGCTTCTGCCGACCGTCGGCCATCAGGATCAGCGTTTCCGGACTCAGGCAGTAAACGCACTGGTGAAGGCATCCGCGGGTCGGGTTCACGGTCCAGGAGAACGGCATATTGGACTGACCCGGCACCTTGTTCAGTGCGGTCTTCGCCGCCACCTCGTGGAAGGTCACGCCTTCGAACTCCGGGGTGCGCACCGAGCGCATGAGTCCCTTGAGCGGGATGAGAGCCGCGCCCTCACCCCCTTGCACTGCCTGTCCCTGCCACCTCATGGAGCCATTCGAACATACTTTCGAATGGGTGTCGAGGTCAGGCCACCAGCAGCAGCACCGACCCCAGTCCGGTCCCCACCGCCAGCACCGTGCCGCCGGCGCCGAGCAGCAGCGCCGGGCCGCCCTCACGCAGCAGCCGCCGCAGGTCCACCGACGCCCCGACTCCGACCATCGCGGTCGTCAGCAGCATGGTGGTCACGTCCGCTGAGAAGTCGAGCGTCGACGCCGGCAGATCGGTCACCGAGCGCAGGGTCATCATCGCCAGGAAGCCGAGCACGAAGAGCGGGATCAGCGGCGGCCTGGAACCTCCCGGCTGCCCAACGGCGACTGTCCGTCGTCGTCGTCGGCTCAGGCTGACCCCGGCGACCATCGGCGCGAGCAGCACCACCCGGGCGAGCTTCACCAGCGTCGCGGTGGCCAGTGCCACCGCGCCCACCACTCCTCCGGCGGCGACCACTTGACCTACCTCATGGACGCTGGCGCCGATCCAGACGCCCATCTGTTCCTCCCCGAGGCCCAGCAGCGCCCCCAGGGGCGGCAGCGCGAGCAGTGCGAGGGTGCCGTAGAGGGTGACCACGGACACTGCGGTCGCCGCCGAGGACTGTACCGGAGCGCCGTCGTCGTCCCGGCCGTCGCCTCGGTCGATCGCCGCCGCGGCTGCGGCGACTGCGGAGGCCCCGCAGATGGCGGTGCCGGTGGCGAGCAGCGTGGTCATCCCTTGCGGGGCGCCCAGCATCCGCCCCAGGGCGAGCATGCCGAAGAAGGTCACCCCCACCGTGAGCACGACGACGACGAGGATCTCCCAGCCCAGGCTCAGCAGGTCTCCCAGGGCCAGCTGGAGTCCGAGCAGCACGATGCCCGCTCGAAGCAGCGTCTTGGCGGACCATTCGAGCCCTCGTTCACCCCAGGACGGCACCCAGCCGAAGCTGCGCAGCGCGATGCCGGCCAGGACCCCGATCAGCAGTCCGGAGACCACTGGGATCAGCTCGGCGATGAGCCGGTGTGCGGCGATCGCGAGGATCAGTGCCAGCGCCGCACCGGGCAGGATCTCCGCGGTCAGGCGCCAGAGTCGGGCCAGCCTCGCGGTCACGGTCGCGGTCAGAGCGGAGACGGAAGGCACCGGATAAGCATAGGACCCTGACTAGACTGAGCGGGTGCCGAATCAGCTGAACACCGAGCCCCCGTCCTCCGCTCTTCCCGACGCCGCGGCGCAGGGGTCGACGCAGAACCCCGCGCCCCAGAACCCCGCGGCCCAGAATCCCGCGCCGCAGGAGGCCCGGCGGCATCCGCAGGCGGAACGGGCGTCCTTCAGCTTCGAGGTCGAAGCTCGGATCGACGGCGCGCTGGGTCGCACGGGCACGATCCGCACTCCCCATGGCGACATCAAGACACCGGCCTTCATCCCGGTCGCCACCAAGGCCACGATCAAGACCGTCCGCCCGGAGGAGATGCTCGAGGTCGGCGCTCAGGCGGCTCTGGCCAACGCCTATCACCTGAACCTGCAGCCCGGCACCGACGTCATCGACGCCGCCGGCGGGTTGGGCAGATTCATGAACTGGCCGCTGCCGACCTTCACCGACTCCGGCGGGTTCCAGGTGATGAGCCTGGGCGCGGGGTTCAAGAAGGTCATCACCATGGATGCCTCGGTGGTCCCCGACGACGCGGCCGTCGCCCCGAAGAAGGTGCGTCTGGCACTGGTGGACGATGACGGCGTGACCTTCAAGTCCCATATCGACGGCACCACCCACCGGTTCACCCCAGAGATCTCGATGCGGCTCCAGCACGAGATCGGCGCGGACATCATCTTCGCCTTCGACGAACTCACCACGCTGTTCAACACTCGGGACTACCAGGAGACCTCGCTGGAGCGCACCCGGCTCTGGGCCGAGCGCTGCCTCTCCGCGCACCGCAGCCTCACCGCCGAACGCAGCCACCGGCCCTATCAGGCGCTCTTCGGGGTGCTGCAGGGAGCCCAGTACGGGGACCTGCGTCGCAAGGCCGCGAAGGATCTGGGCTCCATGGAGATCGAGGGCCAGAGCTTCGACGGCTTCGGCATCGGCGGCGCGCTGGACAAGGAGAACCTCGGGACCATCGTGGGCTGGATGGCCGAGGAGCTCCCGGACGACAAGCCCCGACACCTCCTGGGCATCTCCGAGCCCGAGGACTTCTTCACCGCCATCGAGAACGGGGCCGACACCTTTGACTGCGTCTCCCCGTCGCGGGTCGCGCGCACCGGGCGGGTCTATCACCCCGACGGGCGGTACAACATTCCGCAGGCCCGCTTCAAGCGAGACTTCTCCCCCATCGATGAGGAGTGCACCTGCTACACCTGCCAGAACTACACGCGGGCCTACCTGCATCACCTCTTCAAGGCCAAGGAGATGCTCTACAACACGCTGTGCACGATCCACAACGAGCACTACACGATCAAGATGGTCGATGACATCCGGGCCAGCATCGAACAGGGACGCTTCTACGAGTTCCGCGATGCGACGCTGAGCCGATACCAGGCGGGGGCCACCCCGTAGTCCGGCAGAACCCGAGCGACGGGTCCGCGGGTCTCATCCCTTGAGATAGTCGTCTGAGGCCATTGAAGGCTCTGTATAAACCCTTTGTGTCTGATCAATGCGCCATTGACCTCGGGATGAAGTTGCAAATTAAAACTACTTAGGGTGCACTAGGTCACGACTCATTGCTCTGCAGACACTTGCAGCCGACGCCGCAGCATTGTCGGGACCGATCCAGGCAGGACCGTTGTGCGCCCACTCCCCCCAGCGATCGATCCGGCTCCGGCCCCGCACCCTGACGCCTCCCAGGTGACTCCCGAGCGGAGATATCGACCCGAGATCCACGGCCTGCGCGGCCTCGCGATCCTTGGAGTGGTGCTCTTCCATCTCTTCGGCGCGGGCCGAGTCTCCGGTGGTATCGACATCTTCCTGGCGATCTCCGGGTTCCTGTTCACGTCAATGCTGCTGCGCGAGGCGGTGGAGAGCGGCGGCAGGATCCGCGTCGGCAGATATCTGGCGCGGCTCGCCAGAAGGCTGCTTCCGCCCGCGGCGCTGGTCATCTCGGTCACCACCCTGGCCGGGCTGCTCGTCTTCCCGGAGACCCGCCATGCTCAGCTCCTCGCCGAGGCGCGCGCCTCCCTGCTCTACTTCGAGAACCTCGAGCTGATCAGCTCGCAGCTCGCCTACGGGGCGGCCGGTCCGCAGACGAGTCCCTTCCAGCACTTCTGGTCCCTCTCCGTGCAGGGCCAGTTCTACCTCCTCTGGCCCCTGGTGGCGCTGGCCGCGTTCTTCCTCGCGAGGCGGGTGCGTCGCAGTCCGATCCTGGTGATGGGCCTGATGACAGGCATCATCGTCGTGGCCTCGTTCGGCTAGGCCGTCTAGATGGGCGGGGTCAACCAGGACGAGGCCTACCTGATGACCCGGACCCGCTTCTGGGAACTGGGCTTCGGCGGGCTCCTGGCACTTCTGGGCTCCGCCCTGACGCTGCCCCGCCGCTGTCGGGGCCTGGCCGGCTGGACCGGCGTCGTGCTGATCGTGATCACCGGCTTCATCTTCAACGGCGCGGCCCTGTTCCCCGGCCCGTGGGCGCTGTGGCCGTTGCTGGGCATGGCGCTGGTGCTCGCCGCCGCCGACCCCGAAGGGGGCACCAGGGATTCTCGAACGACCGCGACCCGGATGCTCTCGGCTCGGTTCTTCACCTGGGTCGGCGATCATGCCTACGCTCTCTACCTCTGGCATTGGCCGCTGCTGATCTTCTATCTCGAGGTCCGCGGCTACTCCACTCTGGGAGTGGGCGGGGCACTGTTCGTCCTGGCCGTCTCGATGGTGCTCGCGGTGCTGACCCATCGGTGGGTGGAGCGTCCGGTGAACCGAGCCGCAGCGCGGGTCTCACCCCGAGCACCCTTGTCCATGGCGGCTGCGGTGCTTCTGATCGGCGGCTCGGCGAGCAGCTACGCGATCCATACGATCGACCTGCAGCGCGGGGCAGCACCTTCGCTGGCGGAGCTTGATCCCGACGACTATCCCGGGGCACTGGCCACGCTGGAGGGAACGGAGGCGCCTGGAGGTGTGGACTTCATCCCTGACCTGCAGACGCTGGCGCAGAGCCGTCCGGACTACTACGACTGGGGATGCCGGCAGGAGAAGGGCGACGGCGTGGACCGTGGTGAGGTCCTAGTGTGTGAAGACCCCGGCAAGCCAGGGGACCCAGACCTGACGGTGATGATCACGGGAGGCTCTCACGCGGGTCAGTGGCACCATGCGTGGAGGATTGTGGCCGCGGAGAACAACTGGGAGCTGCTGATCGCGGACAAGTCCGCCTGCGTGCTCACCGTTGGTTCGGACCCCGAGGGCAATCAGTGCCATGAGTGGAACGTCAACCTGCTCGATGTGATCTCCGAGCGCGAACCGGACCTGGTGTTCACGGCGGGCACCCGGGTGCCCGCCGACGGCGCGGCGGAGAACATCTACTGGGGCGCCCCGGAAATGTGGCGGGAGATCCGAGACCGCGGCCCTGAGGTGCTGCTGATGCGCGGCACCCCTCGGCGCGAGGACTCCGTCGCTGACTGCCTGGCCGAGGGCGGGGACGCCGAGGCCTGCGGAATGGACCCGGTCAGCTACCAGGACCCCAACCCGCTCACCGAACCGGGACTTCCGGAGGATCTCTATACCGTGGACATGACCGAGCACCTCTGCTTCGAACAGACCTGCCCGGCGGTGATCGGCAACATCGCGGTCTACTACGACCAGAGTCACCTCTCGAACCACTACATCGAATCCCTGACACCGCTGCTCGAGGACAAGCTCCGCGAGGAGATGCCGCACCTGTTCTGAGCCGCACGGGGACGGTTCCAAGCAGGCCTGCTCAGAGCTGGCCGAGAAGCTCCCGCCAGATCGCCTTCCAGCGTTCGACCTCTTCGGGCGAGCTCAGCTTCGTGTGCCCGACCCCCAGCGAGGACCGCTCCTCGGACTTCTGCGCGATGGTGACCGCCACCCGGGAACCGTCGGCCAGCCCGGCGCGCCAGTAGCGCCACCGCTCGGTGGCCGAGGTGCCGGGGACGCCTTCGAGCGCGACCCCGCCGAAGGAGTCGCGCCCAGAGACGAGGTCGACCCATGCCTGAAGCGCAGCGTCCATGTCTCCGGGATAGGTCTTGGAGACGGAGGCCTGGAACTGCCCGGCCCGGGACTCCCCGGGCCGACGCAGGGAGCGGTGCTGTTCGTAGGCGACCGCCACGCTCTGGGCCCACCAGCCGCGATTCTCCACGTCGGGTGGCATGTGGTCATAGACGATGCCGACGATCTCCCGGTGCGGCAGAGCTGCGGCCCCGGCGTCGTCGAGGGCGGTGACCCATTGCGCCCAGGGACGTCGGGTGGTGCGTTCGATGGCTGCGGTGCTGTGCCTCTTGACCATGGCCTCGAGCCTACGCCGATGCTTCCAGCATGCCAGCCCCTGGTCGGCGGCGAACCCCGATCCGCGTGGGGTGCTACTCGGCGTCGGCGGCGTTGACCGGCATGTGCGGGAAGTACTCCCAGAGCTCGCGGAGTCTGCGGAACTGCAGGTCGCCGTCGAGCCCTTCGAGCACGGTGACCACGGCGGGACGGGCCCCTGAGGCGGTGGCTGCCTCGACGAGATCCCTCGGGACGGTCGGTTGGGCGGTGATCGTGAATGCGGTCTTGACAGCCTCGACGACTTCAACTCGTGTGACAGCGTGCATGGTGTTCCTTCCAAGAGGGTTCAGCATGGGGTGCCCGCAGCCCTCGGCGATCGGTCACATCCGTGCGGAGACCGATGCGTTGATGCTGCCCGGAGGATCCGGGAGCAGGTTCGGGTGGTCGCGCTGGACGGTGCGCAACCTCCACGGGTCTCTGAACAACGCCACCGGCGTGCCGTCGTTGCGGTAGAGGACTTCGCAGTCCTGGCGGCTGCCGAGGATCTCGGCGGCGGCGGCGTCGATGTCGCGGGCGACCGAGTAGTCCAGCGCGTCGAAGGAGACCGAGGCGCCGAAGTCGGACTCCATGCGGGCGGAGACGACCTCGAACTGCATCGGTCCGACGGCGCCGAGCACCGGGCGCTGCTGGCCGCGGCGCTCGGAGTAGAACACCTGGATGACGCCTTCGCGGTCGAGCTGCTCGATGCCCTTGCGGAACTGCTTGTGCTTGGACGCGTCCCCGGTCTTGCCGACCCGGAAGTGCTCGGGGGCGAAGGGCTTGAACGGCGGGAACATCACTGACTGGCCGGCGTAGAGCGTGTCGCCCGGGCGCAGCATGGACGCGTTGACCAGGCCGACGACGTCGCCGGGCCAGGCGGTGTCCACGGTGGTGCGGTCGCGGCCGAAGACCTGTTGGGAGTACTTGGTGGGGAACGGCTTGGCTGACTGCGCGTGGGTGGCGACCATACCGCGCTCGAAGACCCCGGAGCAGATGCGCATGAACGCGATCCGGTCGCGGTGAGCCTTGTCCATGCCGGTCTGCACCTTGAAGACGTAGCCGCTGAAGTCAGAGGTCAGGTCATGGGGGGTGCCCTCGGCGTCCGGGCGCGCCTGCGGCGGCGGACCTTCCGCCATGATGAAGTGCAGCAGCTCTTCGACGCCGATGTTCTGCACGGCGGAGGCGAAGAACAGCGGGGTGGCCTCCTGGGCGAGGAAGGCGTCACGGTCATAGAACTGGTCGTCGACCTCCAGCAGCGAGGACTCCTCCACCGCGGTCTCGAACTCGACCGGATACTCGGCCTCGGCCACCTCGCCGGAGAGCTTCTCGGCGAGGACCTTCTTCGCGCCGCCGGGTGCGCGGGTATAGCGGTTCATGGTCATCTCGTCGGGGTGCAGCAGGCCCAGCATGTGCCCGGAGTCTCCGACGGGCCAGTTGCGCGGCATCGAGCGCATCCCGGTGCGGGTGAGGATCTCATCCACCAGCTCCAGGGCGTCCTGGCCAGGGCGGTCCCACTTGTTGATCACCGTAATGACCGGCAGCCCGCGGGCCTTGCAGACCTCGAAGAGCTTCATGGTCTGGGCTTCCATGCCCTTGGCGGCGTCGATGAGCATGATCACCGCGTCCACCGCAGCGAGCACGCGGAAGGTGTCTTCGGAGAAGTCGGCGTGCCCGGGGGTGTCCACCAGGTTCACGATCGCGTCACCGACGGTGAACTGCAGCACCGCTGAGCTCACCGAGATGCCGCGGGCCTTCTCCATCTCCATCCAGTCCGAGACGGTGCCGCGGCGTCCCGCCTTGCCATGGACCGCGCCGGCCTCGGTGATCGCGTTGGAATGAAGCAGCAGCGCCTCACTCAACGTGGACTTGCCCGCATCGGGATGCGAGATCACCGCGACGGTGCGGCGAGACAAGGCCTCCTCTAAGATCTGCTTGGTATCTGCTTCCATCACACGTGAGACTCTACTCTCACGCACAGAGAGAGTTGAATCCTCGCGCCGCCGTGAGGGCACCGTCACAGACCCGACCCGGGCGACCGTCGCTTCCGCCTCCCAGCGATCCGACAGATACGGACGGGGCGGCGCCGGCCTCAGCACCCGCTGAGGAAACTAGACGCGGCGGATGGACTCGTCGGCGAGGTCGAGCACCTCATCCAACACGTCGATCCCGAAGAGCAGCTCCTCGGCGGTGGTGTTCAGCGGCGGACAGATGTGCAGCCGGTTCATATTCATGAAGGGAAGCACTCCACGGCGTCTGGCCTCGGCGACCAGCCGGCCCATCACTGCGGGGGTCTGACCATAGGGTGCCAGCGGCTCGCGGGTCTCCTTGTCCTTGACCAGTTCGATCGCCCAGAACATCCCGACGCCGCGCACATCCCCGACGCTCGGATGCCGATCCTTCAGCGCGGCCAACCGGGGTCCGATGACCTCCTCCCCCAGCTTCAGCGCGTTATCCACCATGCCTTCCTCGCGCATCGCCGTGATCGCTGCCACCGCTGCTGCGGCGGCGAGCGGGTGACCGGAGTAGGTCAGTCCTCCCGGGTAGGCGCGTTCGGCGAAGGTCGCGTAGATCGCGTCGTTCATGGCGACGCCGCCCATCGGGACGTAGCCGGAGTTGACCCCCTTGGCGAAGGTCACGATGTCGGGCTCGATCCCATAGTGCTGGTGGGCGAACCACTTCCCGGCGCGCCCGAAGCCCGACATCACCTCATCGATGATCAAGACGATGCCGTGCTCATCGCAGAGCTTTCGCACCCCCTGCAGGTAGCCCGGCGGAGGCAGGTAGATGCCTGCGGTACCGGGGATGGCCTCCAGGATGATCGCCGCGGTCTGCCCTGCGCCTTCCAGCATCACCAGGTCGCGCAGGTGGTTCAGCGCGCGTTCGGCCTCCTGCGCCTCGTCGTCGGCGTTGAAGTACGAGCGGTAGGTGTAGGCGGGCAGGAAGTGCTCGACACCGGCGTCGTCGTCGGAGGCGATCCGGCGCGGGTCACCGGTGAGGTTCACCGCCAGGTGGGTGCCCCCGTGGTACGAGCGGTAGGCGGAGAACACCTTGCGCCGACCGGTGTGCAACCGGGCCATCCGCACCGCGTGCTCGTTGGCGTCGGCGCCGCCGTTGGTGAAGAAGACGTGGTTGATGTCCTCGGGCAGCAGCTCGGTGATCAGCCGTGCCGCTTCGGAGCGGGCCTCGTTGGCATGCTGCGGGGCGACGGTGCACAGCTTCTCGGCCTGGGTCTTGATCGCCTCGATGATCTTGGGGGGCTTGTGCCCGGCGTTGGTGAAGATCAGCTGGGAGGTCAGGTCCAGGAGCTTGTTGCCCTCGCCGTCCCAGATCCAGGAGCCCTCTGCGTCGATCACGGTCATCGGGGTCAGCGACTCCTGCGCGCTCCAGGAGTGGAACACGTGGCTGCGGTCCAGCTCATAGGCCCGACGGCCAGCCTCGATCGCGGCGTCGCTGGGGCCTGCCTCGGAGCCCGACTGCGTGTCCGCACCGGTGATGTCGTTGATCTCGGTGGTCATGATGATCTCCTGATCTGAAGTCCTGGTCTGTCGTTCTGCTGCACGCCCAGCCGTATGCCGGTCTCGGAACTGTCACCCCAGCGGGTGGTGTCCACCTTGCCATGAGTGACGAAGAGCACCTTTCCGCGCCGCAGGAGTGTTCTTCGCCGTTTCCTCCGCCGGCACCACGTCGAAGCCGATCGTGGTCTTCTCAGGCGTCGCCCCATCTCTAGTCCGAGTGGGTGGCTTCGGGCTTCGCCAGACCTTCAAAGGGTTCCATCGCACGCCGAATCGGCGGTCCATTCCCAGTACTGTTCAGGATCGGTGGTTCTGAACTGCTCGAGCAGATCCTCCTGCCATGCCGCGTCCGCCCTGTACAGAGATGACTCGTGGAGCAGGATGAGTCCTCCCAGCTCGTGCGCGGCAAGCACCTCTTCGACGGCATCGAGCAGCTCGCGCCAGGCGTCAGGACCCTCGGGCACCGTCTCCGAGGTCCAGGCGGCCGAGTTGTAGGTGGTCAGGTAGGTCTCCCCGCCGTAGCCGTTGCCCGTAGATTCATACCATCAGGGCTCTCCACGGGGGCTCACTGCCACTGCGAAGTCATCCCGAAGCATCGCCTCGAGCTCCGCGAAGAGCTGCCGCTGACGGTCCTCGACTTCTTCCGGAGTCGGCGCAGCGAGGATCTCTTCGGCATCCGTATACGCGTCCCCTGGATAGTCCTCCCAGTGGACAGTGCGCTCCTGGCCTGAACTCTCCACGACGGTGGTCTCCGGCGAGACCGCGCACCCGGTCACCCCCAGGACGACGGCGGCCAGTGCCGCTCCACGGCCGAGAGCCACCCTCCAGCCCAGTGCTGGCCGCTTCTGCAGTTGTTCCATGCCGGGAGAATACGCCGACACCCCACGAGATCGACCTCATGCACATCGTGTTGACCCGGGAGACGTAGCGTAGCTCGTATGGAGATTGCTCAGCTCTACGCCGCCGCCGTCCGAGATGCCGACAAGCTCATCGAGTCACTGGGCGTGCGAGATGAACTGGTCCAGAACGACACTCTGTGCCTTCAGGTCTCGAGCAACGATCGCTACACCAGGCGCAAGCAGGACTTGGCGCTGGCCGGTACGTGGATCAGCGAAAGCCTGGTCAATGGTCGACTCATCGCGGTGTTGCAGCTCCATGAGCCGCTCCGGGCGCATGGCTGGAGCGTGAGCTTCATCGAACTGCCACAGCCCAAGACAGGGTCGGAGATCGACGGGATCCGACACCTGCAGTTCGTGACGCGCACCGGCATCGAGAGTTTTCGTCACAGGTTTGCCGAGCTCGGATTCAGGGAGACCGGCAACCCCCGCAACCGGCTCCTGGAGATCACCGAGAACGACGTCGTCGTGCGTTTCCACGACAAGAACCTGGGAGCCGTCATCGAGTGGGAACAAGTAGGCTGACCCTGAGAGCGGGTCTCTACGCGAATGCAACCCGGACAGCCTCCGCGATCTTCTCGTACACCGGCAGGACGACGTCGCGGCCGGCGCCTCCCATGTTGAACGCGTGGCCCACCCCTTCCAGATCCAGGTGATCGATCAGCGCATCCGCCGCGCGCAGCCGCTGCGCGTACCGTCCGGCCTCGTCGCGCAGGATGTCCCGCTCTGCGGAGATCACGAGTCCCGGAGCGATCCCCGCCAGAGAGGCCGTGTCCGCATCTGACGCGGGAGAGATGAGCCGGTGAGCTCGGACCCGGACATCGGGGCAGTAGGCGGAGTTGAACACGGGTCCCATCCTGACCAGGAACTTCTCCCGACCCGGCGCCCATTTCTGGGCCGCTGGGATGGTCAGATCCAAGGCCGGATACATCAAGACCTGCAGCGCAACATCGGGGGCTCCTCCCTCGAAGGCCAGCCGGGCTGCCGCGGCGGCCAGGGCGCCGCCCGCGGACTGACCTCCGACAGCCAGCTTGCCCCCGTCCCAGGGGCGGTCCGGTGCGGCAGCCCAGGCCGCGACGTCGTAGGCCTGCTCGACCGGGCCGGGGAACCGCGACTGCGGGGCGGGGATGTAGTCGAGATTGATCACTGTGACACCGGCGTGGAAGGCGATGAAGCGGCACAGGGCGTCATCCTGCTCGGGGTGACGGATCACGAACCCGCCGCCGTGCAGGTTCAGGTACACGCCGCTGCCCGCCGGGCCCGAGGGCGGGGAGTATCGGATCGCGCGCAGCTGGCCGTGGCGGGTCGGGATGGTGATCTCTTCGGTGGTGGCGGGAAGCTCGGTGAACGCGACCTCCGACGGCAGCCGGGGACCGCGCGGAGCTCGTTGCATCAGCTTGGCGGCGCCGTCGGCGAGCCATCCGGGTAGAACCATGTCCAGTCTCTCCTTTGACAGATGTCAGCCTATTCTTGCCCCCATGCCCATTCCCCCGCCCACGGCACGACTGCGATTCCGCAGGATGACCGACGCTGACCTCGAGGACATGGCCGCGCTGCTCGGCGACCCGGTGGTGATGCACTACTACCCGGCCCCGAAGTCGCGAATGGAGGCCGCGCAGTGGATCGCCAAGTCCCAGCGCCGCTACGCCGAGCACGGCTATGGCCTGTGGATCATCGAGACCCTCGAGGGCGATTTCCTCGGCGACTGTGGTCTGACCTGGCAGTCTGTGAACGGCACCCCCAAGCTCGAGGTCGGTTTCCGGGTGCGGGCCGAAAAGCAGAACCAGGGCTACGCCACCGAGGCCGCGCTGGCGTGTCTTGAATTCGCCCGGGAACACACCGAGGAGACCGAGCTGGTAGCGATCCTTCATCCGGAGAACCGCGCGTCGGAGCGGGTGGCCGAGAAGCTGGGGATGCACCGAGTGGCGGATGACCTGGCCGGACCCATCCCGGTCCGCGCCGTGTACAGCACGCCTCTGAGGCGCTCCTCCGACGCGTAGATGCATATAAAGCGCTGACGAAGATGCTTTCACATATGCGAGCGCGGGTGTGGCGCGACGTGCTCCGGGAAGTCTTCCTCACCGATGCCCCCAGGCTCGTAGAACGAGGCAGCGAACCCTCGCCCCGCTTCCATCAGCTCTCCCCGAGTCATTCGGGCCCCGAGCGGTGAACACCCCACCGTGAACCCATAGGTGCCGTCGGCCGGCCCGTTGAGCCAGGCGAAGTCGTAGCTCATCCGGCCGTCATCTTGAAACCTCTCGCTCACGCGGAAGATCTCTCCGTCAACGGTGAATTCCAGGGGGTTCATGCCATCAGTCAAGCACGGCGCACTGCTGACGTGCCTGTAACCTGAACCAATGCCTCCTCGTCGTCTCGCAGTCCTCTGCACTGCTCTGCTGCTCGCACTATCCGCCTGTGACAGCAATCCACCCGAGGACGGCACCTCGAGTCCGGCCACACCCGCGACGGCCGAGGACAGTTTCCCCACGGTGAAGTTCAATCAGTCGCTGACCCAGGACGTGACGACGGAGCAGATCGAGGACTGGTCGGCTCAAGACCTCCTCCCCGTGGCGCCCGCCCATGGCGGCGCCTTCGAGACGATGACCAATGCCCTCGGTGCCGCCGACCCGGCGCCCGATGTGGTCATCTTCGGCGACTCCATGACACAGCAAGGTCTCGATCCAGCCGAACTGGGGCAGCTGTTGTCTGAAGCGACCGGCGACGAGGTCTCCGTCTTCAACGGCGCGAGCAGCCGGGCCCGCTGGGGAATCAACCGCTTGCTGGCCCGCTACATCGTCAGCCTCGACGAACTGCCGTCCGTCGCGCTGATGGGCATCTCGACCCGAGCGGCCGAGCGGGACGACTTCTACACCTCTGAAGGTGCGAAGTCACCGTTCTCCTCGATGGTCGAAGGATGCGACCGGCCCGCCAGCGATACCTGGAGCGACGCGGACGCTGCGCGCTGTGAACGCGACGTCGCTGACCCGCTGTTCCGGTTCCGCACCGGCGGGGGGCAGGTGGCGCGGGCGGAGGAGGGACAACCAGCCCAGACCAGCCTGCGGATCAGAGAAGGCAGCCGGCTGCGTTCAGACGGTTTCATGATCCACCCCGGGGTCAGTGCGGCCGAGGCCGAAGAGATCAGCGACACCCGGATGGAGCGAGGATTTCCCGGCTTCCCGACGGTGCACGATGAAGCTGTCGCCGAGTTCGGCGAGGCCGCTGATCTGCTGCGCAGCCATGGCGTGACCGTGCTTGCGTTCGAGATTCCCTACACGCCCGTCCACCAGGCGAATCTTGAGGAGGCAGGGCGGGACTATGACGCCCGCCGGCAGGAGTCAGCTCAGGCTCTGACGGACCCGCATGACGTCCGACTCTTCCCCGTGGACGAGTTCGGCTCCTGGTGGGGAGACGACCACAGCCGGGATGCGATCCACCTCGCACCCGAGGGCGCGACAGAGTTCGCGCGTCAGCTCACCGAGATCCCAGACTTCCTCGACGAGGTCCAGGCCGGCCTCGCTGACTGACAGGCAGATGTAGCGGCACCACCAGGCTCATCGGCGTCACGGTCTCATCTGGGGGAGACAGCGCTCTGCCCGGACGCCGCCGCGTCCCGCCGAGCCCGCGCTGCCGTCTTGCGTGCAAGCAGCACGGTCACGACCATCGCGATCGCGATGGCCACTCCCCAGCGCACCAGCATCGGTACGTCGGTGTAGAGATCCATCAGGATATTCACGGCCAGGGCCACCAGTGCGCTGCAGATGACCACCACGTATTGACGCATGGGCGTCATCGTTCCAGCCCAGAGCGCTCCTGTACAGGGCAGAAACCCACCGTTGGTGGATATTACGACCCCTTCAGGTTGACCTGACCATATGACATGGACCATAGTGTCAGTGTCACCTTAAGAAGGGCTCGCCATGACCGCGCCGTCGAACCTGCAGACCGAGCTCGCCGTGAGCACGGTGGTCTTCGCGCTGCGCCCGCACCCGGAGACCGGGGAGCTCACGCTCTGGCTGCCCCTGGTGCGCCGCATCCGCGATCCCTTCCTCGGCCAGTGGGCGCTCCCCGGCGGGCCCCTGGAACCGGACCAGGACCTGGTCAGCTCCGCCCGGGCCACCCTGCTCGAGACCACCGGGCTGGCTCCGCGGCACCTGGAGCAGCTCTACGCCTTCGGCGATGTGGACCGCTCCCACGCCAGCACCCGGGTGGTGTCCATCGTCTATTGGGCGCTGGTGCGCCAGGACGAGGACGCCGACGCGGTGGAGGGCGAGAACCTCGAATGGTTCCCGGCCGATGACATCGCGGAGGAGGCCGGCGTGCTGGCCTTCGATCACGGCGTGATCCTCGCCTACGCCCTGGACCGGCTGCGCGCAAAGGTGACCTACTCCCCCATCGCGCATGCCTTCCTGCCCGAGCGGTTCCCGCTCGCCGAGCTGCGCCGGGTCTATGAGGCGATCCTCAACCGGGCGCTGGACCCTTCGAACTTCCGCCGTCAGATCATCGCCCAGGGCACGGTCGAGGACACCGGCGAGCGCATGACCGGCACCGCGCACCGCCCGCCGCGGCTCTACCGTTCCAACCCCCACCGCACCCGCTACACCCTCACCATCCAGGAGACGCCATGACCGCCTCGGTACATGACCTGATCACCCTGACCCCGAAGGACAGCTGCAACACCAAGCTGGCCGCCGGACCCTGGGACTTCGACACCGTCCCGGGCTATGGGCCCGGTTCCTCGCAGGCCGATCGGCTCCCGGACCCGGTCTCCCGGCCCGGTCAGCTGCCCGAGCGCTACCAGCTCATGCCGGAGCCGCAGCTGCATGAACGGATCCGGGCCGCGAAGGCGACGCTGGCTGAGGAGCTGGTCATCCTGGGGCATTTCTATCAGCGCGACGAGGTCGTCCAGCACGCGGATTTCGTGGGCGACTCCTTCCAGCTGGCCAATGCCGCGCTGAGCAAGCCGGAGGCGAAGACCATCGTCTTCTGCGGGGTCCACTTCATGGCCGAGACCGCCGACATCCTTTCGGGCCCGGAGCAGTCGGTGATCCTGCCCAACCTCGCCGCGGGCTGCTCGATGGCCGACATGGCGGATGAGTCCTCGGTGGAGACCGCCTGGGAGGAGATCTGCGAGACATACGGGGTGGATCCGGACACCGCACCCGATGCTGAGGGCAAGGTCCCGATCCTCCCGGTGACCTACATGAACTCCTCCGCCGCACTGAAGGCCTTCTGCGGCCGCCACGGCGGGATCGTGTGCACCTCCTCCAACGCCGCGACCGTGCTGGAGTGGGCCTTCGAGCGTGCCCACCGGGTGTTGTTCTTCCCGGACCAGCACCTGGGCCGCAACACCGCCAAGGCCATGGGGGTGCCGCTGGAGCAGATGCCGCTGTGGAATCCGCGCAAGCCGCTGGGCGGGAACACGCCTGAGCAGCTGCACGAGGCCAAGGTTCTGCTCTGGCACGGGTTCTGCTCCGTGCACCGGCGCTTCACGGTGGACCAGATCGCTCAGGCCCGCGCGGCGAACCCCGAGGTGAAGATCATCGTGCACCCCGAGTGCCCGATGGAAGTGGTCGATGCCGCCGACGCGGCCGGCTCCACCGACGCGATCCAGAAGTTCATCGCCGCCTCCGACCCCGGGGACACCATCGGGATCGGCACCGAGATCAACATGGTCAACCGGCTGGCCGCCCAGTACCCGGACCGGAGAATCTTCTGCCTGGACCCGGTCATCTGCCCGTGTTCCACCATGTACCGGATCCACCCGGGCTACCTGGCCTGGGTGCTCGACGAGCTGGTCCAGGGACGGGTGAACAACCAGATCAGCGTCGAGTCTGAGGTCTCCGTGCAGGCGAAGGTCGCACTGGACCGGATGCTCGCCGCCAAGCCGAAAGACTGAAGGGACCCTGTGGACACTCAGCTCTCCGCCCGCGAGATCGACGCAGTCATCACCCTGGCCCTGGCCGAGGACATCCCCTTCGGTGATCTCACCAGTCTGGCGTTCGTGCCTCCCGAGGCCACCGCGCAGGCCCAGCTGGTGGCGCGGGAACCCGGCATCCTCGCCGGAGGTGAGATCTTCGCCCGTACCTTCGCCGCGCTGGATCCCGCCGTCGGCGTGAGTCTCGAGACCGACGACGGCGCACGGTTCGCCCCTGGGGATGTCCTGGCCCGTGTGCAGGGCCCCGCCCGTGCGATCCTCGGCGCCGAACGCGTCGCGCTGAACCTGGTCCAACGTCTCTCCGGGGTGGCCACCCTGACCAGCGAGCATGTCGCTGCCGTGGCGGGGACCGGGGTGCGGGTCACCGATACCCGCAAGACCACGCCTGGGCTGCGCGCGCTGGAGCGCTACGCGGTGCGCTGCGGCGGCGGACACAACCACCGGTTCTCGCTCTCCGACGCGGTGATGGCCAAGGACAACCACCTGGCGGCGCTGGGTGACTCCCCTGAGGCGCTGACCCAGGCGATCCTGAGCGCCCGCGAGCGCCTGCCGCACACCACCCATATCGAGGTGGAGGTGGACCGGATCGAACAGATCGCCCCGGTGCTCGCCGGTGGGGCCGACACGATCATGCTGGACAACTTCAGCCTCGAGGACCTGCGCCGCGGCGTGGAGCTCATCAACGGTCAGGCCCTGGTGGAGGCCTCAGGCGGGGTGAGCCTGGAGACGATCGGGGCGATCGCCGGCACCGGGGTGGACCTGATCAGCGTGGGCGCGCTGACCCACGGTGCTCGCGCCCTGGACCTGGGATTAGACATGGACCTGGGGCTAGAGGTGAACACTGGGACCGGCATCCACGTCGAGATCGATCCGGTGCTCGCCGCGGAGCTTGAGGCGGACGGGCCGGGGACCTCGGACTGATGCTCTACCTGGACGAGTCCGCCGCGGCTCCGGTCCGACGCGAGGTGCTGGAGGCGATGTGGCCGCACCTGACCGGGTACGCGAACCCCTCCAGCGTCCATGAACCCGGGGCCGCGGCGTCCCGGGCGCTGGAGGCCGCCCGTGCTGAGGTCGCCCGGCACCTGAACGCTCGGCCGGCAGAGATCATCTTCACCTCCGGCGGCACCGAGTCCGACAACGCCGCGCTCAAGGGCATCGCGCTCGCCGCCCCGCGCGGACGCCACGTGCTGACCTCTGCCCTGGAGCACCCCGCGGTCAGCGAGTCTGCGGCCTGGTTGAGCCGGCTGGGTTACGAGGTGGAGACGGTGCCGGTGGACAGCGACGGCGTGGTCACCCCTGACGCGCTTGCCGCGAGGCTACGTCCTGACACCACCGTGGTCTCCATCCACTACGCAAACAACGAGGTCGGCACGGTCCAGGACATCGCTGCCATGGCAGCGCTCTGTGCCGAGCATCGGGTTCCGTTCCACACCGACGCGGTCCAGGCGGCCGGGACCCTGTCCCTGGATGTGCAGGCCCTCGGCGTCAGCGCGATGAGCCTTGCCGGCCACAAGCTCGGCACACCTAGGGGCACCGGGGTGCTGTACCTGCGCCGTCGGACGCCTTTTGAGCCGCTGATCCATGGTGGCGGCCAGCAGCGGGACCTGCGCTCGGGCACCGAGAACGTTGCCGGAGCAGTCGGGATGGCGACGGCGCTGCAGCTCGCGTCTGAAAGTGACGTCGCGGGGCTGGCGGTGCGGCGCGACGGGTTCATCGAGGCGGTGCTCGCCCGGGTGCCCGGCGCGCGGCTGACCGGGCACCGGACCCGGCGGCTGGCCGGACACGCGTCCTTCGTGCTGCCCGGTCGCAGTGGGGAGTCGGTGCTGCTGGACCTGGAACGGCAGGGCATCTTCTGCTCCTCGGGCTCGGCCTGCGCCGCGGGGTCGAGCGAGCCGAGCCCGGCGTTGAGCGCCATGGGGTACTCACCGGAGGTGGCCCAGACGGCGGTGCGGTTCAGCTTCGGGGACTCCGTGACGTCTGCAGACCTGGACCGCGCGGCGGCGGCACTGCCGGGTGGAGCAGCGGCTTCGCAGGCGTAAGGTGATCAGGGGCCCGCCTCCTGTCTGGACCGGCCGGGCCTCCCCCGAGACTCTGAACACCGACACCGCGAAATTCAGGAGCCACCATGTACGTTCCCGCAGAAGACCGCTACGACAACGCGGAGTACCGCCGTGTGGGCCGCTCCGGCCTGGTGCTGCCCCCGCTCTCGCTGGGGCTCTGGCACAACTTCGGTGACGACTTCGCCCTGGAGAACCAGCGCGAGATCATCCACATGGCCTTCGACCATGGGATCACCCACTTCGACCTGGCCAACAACTACGGGCCTCCCCCAGGATCGGCGGAGATCAACTTCGGACGGATCCTGCGCGAGGACTTCGCCGGGCTGCGCGATGAGCTGATCATCTCTACCAAGGCCGGATGGACCATGTGGCCCGGCCCCTACGGCGGCCCCACCGGCAGCCGCAAGCACCTGCTCTCCAGCCTGGACCAGTCGCTGAGCCGGATGGGCCTGGACCACGTGGACATCTTCTACTCGCACCGCCCCGATGCTGACACTCCGCTGGAGGAGACGATGTCGGCCCTGGACGCGGCAGTTCGTTCCGGAAAGGCTCTCTACGCCGGAATCTCGTCCTACTCCGCCGAAGACACGATCAAGGCCGCCGCGATCCTGAAGGATCTCGGCACTCCGCTGCTGATCCACCAGCCCTCCTACTCGATGCTCAACCGCTGGATCGAGACCGAGGGCCTGCTCGACGCGGTCGACGACCTCGGAGTCGGCGTCATCGGCTTCAGCGCACTGGCCCAGGGAATGCTGACCGATAAGTACCTCGACGGTGTGCCCTCGGATTCGCGTGCCGCGACCAAGGGCTCGTTCCGGGACGATTTCCTCACCGAGGAGAACCTCGGACACATCCGCTCGCTCAATGACATCGCAGCCGCCCGTGGTCAGAGCCTGGCGCAGATGGCGCTGGCCTGGGCGCTGCGCGATGACCGCGTGAGCTCCCTGGTGATCGGCGCCAGCCGGCCCGAGCAGCTCAAGTCCAACCTGGCGGCTCTGGATCAGCGCTCGTTCAGCAAGGAAGAGCTGGACGCCATCGACGAGCACGCCGTCGACGGCGGCATCGACATCTGGGGATCGGCCCGCAAGAGCACCAAGGGCTGATCCAGTCTCTGGTGATCGATGCAGAACTGATCGAT
>NZ_JBIMEY010000013.1:0-28088 GCF_051262655.1 Nesterenkonia maliinae
GCGCCTGCACTCGATGCGCGCTTGAGCCAGATCATGCGGTAGACTTTCCTGGTGCTTCCGGCGAGTTTGCCGGAATGATCTCGGGCTATAGCGCAGCTTGGTAGCGCGTCCGTCTGGGGGACGGAAGGTCGTGGGTTCAAATCCCGCTAGCCCGACCAAAGACAATGGGAAAGCCTCAAACCAACTAGTGGTTTGAGGCTTTCCCTTTGTTGTTTTACGGGGGCTTCCGTGGGCTACCGTCCGGACCGTACCCCTGGTGGAGTGCGCAAAGGCCGGTAAAGCGCACGCTCACCCCGCGCAGTCACGGCGTCACTGCGCCCGCTCATGGGCCTCGTTCGCGAGGTCCACGAGCTGCTGCATGTTCAGGTTCTCCAGCTCGGAGACGTAGGCGTCCCAGTCGTCGAAGGACCGCTGGCCCAGGATGAACTGCGCCGACGCCGTCTGCACATGGTCGGTGAGTGTGGTCTGCAGCAGACCTGCCTGCTCCAGTTCGAGATCGGTGAACGGATACGGCGGCGTCACCGGGAGCTCTTCCTTGTCGTGCATCTTCTCCTGCCACTCGACCACGTGCGGGCGGAAGGTCGAATGCACCAGGTCCGTGGTGGAGCCCACGGCGTGAAGGAAGGGCTGGTTGGAGAAGCCGTAGTCGCGCACCAGGTGCTCCTCGGCCTCTGGGTTCAGGCTGTTGAGGTCGATGTTCGGATCCAGCTCACGGGTGCCGTCCTCGCCGACGGTGTAGGTCTCTCCCTCCACACCCCAGGTGGCGTACTCCAGGCCCTCGTCGGAGTAGTACAGCCAGTCGATGAACTGCAGCTTGGCCAGGAAGTCGTCGTCCTCGGCGATGGAAGAAGAGATCGCCAGCCCGCTGTCGAAGCGTGCCCCGCTGTGCACGAAGTCGCCGTCCTCACCGCCAGGGATCGGGATGAGCCGCGCCTCGGCACCTTCGGTGCCCAGCTCCTCGAAGCCCCGGGTGTAGATCTGAGTGGACTCATCATTGCCCGCGATGGCCAGCGAGCTGCCCGAGGAGAACTTCTGCTCCGCGGTGCGATCGTCCTGGGTCAGCGTCTCGGAGTCCATCAGCCCCTCCTCGAGGAGGCCGGCGAAGAACTCCAGGAGCTCGCGGTATTCATCCGAGGCTCCTGCGTAGATGAACTCCCCGGCGTCGTGGTCGAAGTAGATGCCGTCTCCGTAGCCCCATCCGGCCACCGTGTCGAAGTTCGCCGAGGCGAAGTTCAGGGTGCTCTGCAGCTCCCAGCGGTCCGAGTACGGGACCGAATCCGGGTACTCGTCCTTGACCTCGCGCAGCTGGTCGGCGAACTCCTCCCAGGTCTCAGGGTCCTCGAAGCCCATCTCGTCCCAGATGTCGCCGCGGACCACCAGGGAGAAGTGCTGGAAGGGATCCTCCAGCAGGCCCGGCAGGATGTATGCCTTGCCGTCCTCCTGGTAGAGAGCCTCGTAGTCCTCGCGCAGATCCCAGGCGTCGAGCTTCTCAGAGAAGTTCGGCATTTGGTCCAGATAGTCGCTCACCGGGAGCAGCGCACCGCCGGAGATATAGGGAACGTCCTGACCGGGATAGGTCACCGGAACAATGTCCGGCATGTCCCCGGCGCCGATGACCAGGGATCTGCGCTGTTCAAAATCACTCAGCGGAGCATCCACGATGGCCAGTGACACATTGTGGTTCTCCTCAAGGTGATCGAAGAACATCCAGTCTTCATCCAACCCATGGTCCGGGTTGTTGCGGTAGAGCACCGAGAGCTCCAGCGGCTCGGTCGCCACGAAGCTGTCTCCGACCCCGAAGTCGGCCATGGCCGCCAAGTCACGCTCAGCGGCATCACCGCCCTCGTCGGCTTCAGCGTCACCCCCGCCGCAGCTGGTGATCAGCAGCGACCCTGCTGCGATCAGCCCCACCACGCCGGAGCGGGACCGCGGGTTTCGATTCTTTCCAGTCATAGTCTGCACGCCTTTTCCTTCATACAGCTGATGCGATTTTGTATCTTGGTGATACAGATCACACTCAGTATAGGGTCACACCATGCAACAATTTCAAGGAAAACTTCGAACGAGTTGACCAGGCCCGCTCCCTGACCAGCCTGTAAGCCGCAAGCGTGGCGACTCTTGCCCTGCTTTCCCCGACACTTCTATTCTGAGTCCACTCAGAGTGCAGGCGCCGGGCACAGCCGTTCGACAGCCCGCCCCTTCCCCTTCACACCCCCAGGGAGCAGGCATGTCGTCGAGCCAGACCGCGATCAGAGCCGAGGGCGTGGAGCGTCGGTTCGGCGACCTGCGCGCCGTCGACGGCGTCAGCCTCGAGGTCCAGGCGGGCGAGATCTATGGGTTCCTCGGTCCCAACGGTGCCGGGAAGTCAACGCTCACCCGAATCCTGTGCACCCTGCTCACCCCCACCGCCGGTCGCGCGACCGTAGCAGGGTACGACGTCGCCACCCAGCCCGGGGAGGTGCGGCTCCGCGCCGGAGTCGCCCTGCAGGAGGCGGCGCTCGACGATAAGCAGACCGGTTCCGAGATGCTCACGCTGCAGGGCCGGTTCTACGGGCTCTCTGCCAAGGCCACCAAGGCCCGCGTGGATCAGCTGACCAGTCTCGTGGACATCGGCTCAGCACTGGACCGCCGCATCGGCACGTACTCCGGCGGCATGAAGCGTCGCCTGGATCTCGCGCTGGCCCTGGTCCACGATCCCGAGGTCCTCTTCCTCGATGAGCCCACCACCGGGCTGGATCCCGTCAGCCGCGCGAAGGTCTGGCAGGAGGTTCGGCGATTGAACCAGGAGCTCGGGATGACGGTCTTCCTCACCACCCAGTACCTCGAGGAGGCCGACGAGCTGGCCGACCGGGTGGGCATCATCAACAAGGGCCGCCTGGTCGCCGAGGGAACACCGGCGCAGCTCAAACGCACGATCGGCACCGACGTCGTGATCGTCACGCTCACCGGGGACATCGGCAGCGCCGGCCGAGCCCTGGAATCCCTGGAGCTGGTGGAACGCGTGGAGATCAACGGACCCACTGTGACCCTGAGCGTCTCCGACGGGCCGTCCGCAATCAGCCCCATCGCCGTCGCGCTGGCCCAGGTGCCCGAGACCCAGGTCGTCGAGCTGTCCCTGCGTCGGCCATCCCTCGATGATGTCTTCCTCTCCGTGACCGGTGAACACATCACCGACTCCGATCCATTCATGGCCGGCGCCTCCGGCCTGCAGGACCCCCAGAGTCGCCAGGAAACCCAGAGTCACCAGGAAACCCAGAGTCACCAGGAGACCCCGTGAACTCCTCCGCCACGACCACCGCTCCCCCGACCACCAGGATCGAGCCCAAGAGCGCAGGATTCTTCCGCGACCTCAGCTCAGTAGCCACCCGCGCGCTGCGCGCGATCCCCCGGGACCCCGCTGCCGTGATCCCAGCCCTGATCGTCCCGCTCTTCTTCTTCGTGGTGAACATCGGCGCCCTGGAATCGGTGGCAGAAGGGATCGGAGTCGCCGACTTCCGGGCGTTCCAGCTGCCCGTGGCCATCGTCTTCGCCGTCACCGGAGTCTCCCGGGCAAGCGACCTGGTGACCGACATCAGCAGCGGCTACTTCGATCGGCTGCTGCTCACCCCGATGCGCCGCTCTGCACTGCTGCTCGGACTGATGGTCGCCGACCTCGTGCTCGTCATAGCCCTGTGCGTGCCGGTGCTCATCCTGGGCTTCTTCGTCGGGGTCGAGTTCGCCACCGGCCTCCCGGGCGTCATCGCCTTCCTGCTCATCGGAGGGCTCTGGGGCCTCGCGTTCACGGGGTTCCCGTATGCCATCGCGCTGCGCACCGGAAGCCCGGCGGCGGTGAACGCCTCGTTCCTGCTGTTCTTCCCGTTCGCCTTCCTGACCACCTCGTTCCTTCCGCAGGAGGCGCTGACCGGGTGGCTTGCGGCGATCGCGGACTACAACCCGATCACGTATCTGCTGGCCGCGCTGCGTTCGCTGCTCTCCGAAGGCTGGGTCTGGGCTGACCTGTGGCCGGGGCTGCTCGCGATCGCCATCGTGGGTGCGGTGAGCTTCACGCTGGCCTTCGGGGCGCTGGGCGGCCGCGTCTCGCGCGGATGACCCACACCTCCCGCAGCCCCTGAAATGCTCGCGTTAGGCTGGCCTGCATGACCGAGCACCTTCTCAGGACCACCGACAGCAGCGACAGCAGCGATGCTGGTGCACCGCGCAGCCCTCGGCTGAGCACCCAGGTGCCGCTGCGCTGGGGGGACATGGACGCCTACGGGCACATCAACAACGTCGAGGTGCTGCGCCTGCTTGAGGAGGCCCGCATCCGCGCCTTCGGATCGCCGGCGCATACGGGCAGCCCTGTCGGAGAACCGCTCGCTCCGCTGTTCAACGAGCTCCCCCGCGACGCGCAGGCGCTCGTCGTCGAACATCGGGTGCGCTACCTGGCGAGCCTGGAGTACCGGGACGTGCCGGCACAGATCGATGTGTGGGTGACCCAGCTCAAAGGTGCAGGTCTGACTCTGGCCTATGAGCTCCGCGACGGCGTGGACGGCACCCGTTGCGTGATCGCCGAGACGCAGCTGGCCTTCTTCGACACCGCGTCGAATCGGCTGCTGCGCCTCACGCAGCACCAGCGTGAACAGGCCGCGGCGCACCGGGCGGACTCGCCCTTCGGCGTCCGCTGAAACAGTGACGGAGATGGTGCCCGCAGCGGTCAGCGGGTAGGTCACCAGGCCGTCGTCGTGGCGGTCTCAGCGCACGAGATGGGCTTCGTGGGTGCCACCGGCGAACCATGCGTTTACCATGTAAATCCCGGATCACCGGCCGGAACCACCTGCGTCGACGAGGTGATCTCGATCAGCGACAAGTCCTGCGCCGCCGTCCTCCGCGAGGAGATCGACTGGCGCGGCCTTCGCGACATCGCCGCCGAGACCGGCGGACCCACCACGGACTTCATCCCTGCCTTCACGCGCACCTGGACGAATGATCACCGCGTTCATGTCTCGGTCTGAGTCCGGCGCACTGGGGCTGAGCCAGAAGAGCCGCTCACGCCTGCTCGGCGCACTGCAGGGCAACATCTTTCCCGACGGGATTCCTGCCTGAAGCGACGGAACGGTGGTGAACAGAGTCCGCTTCATCCAGAGGCCGCCCTGTACTGATCGGCGGCGCCCCCTCCCCGCGACCTACTTGCGCTTGCGCTTCTCGCGTACGCGCATCGAGACCTCGATCGGTGACCCGGTGAAGTCGAAGGTCTCGCGCAGCCGGCGGGTGATGTAGCGCCGGTAGCCCGGATCCAGGAACCCGGTGGTGAAGAGCACGAAGCGCGGAGGCTTCGTGGAGGGCTGGGTGGCGAAGAGGATCCTGGGCTGCTTGCCGCCGCGGACCGGGTGCGGGTGTGCTGCGACCAGTTCTCCGAGGAAGGCGTTGAGCCGACCCGTGGAGATGCGTCGTCCCCAGCTGGTCAGTGCGGTGTCCAGGGCGGGGGCGAGCTTGTCCTTGTGCCAGCCGGTCAGCGCGGAGACGTTGACCCGCGGGGCCCAGGCGATGTGCGCCAGGTCGCGGGTGACCTCGCGCTCGAGGTAGTAGCGGCGCTCCTCATCCATCAGGTCCCATTTGTTGTAGGCGACCACCAGGGCGCGGCCGGAGTCCACCGCCATCTGGATGATCCGCACGTCCTGCTCGGAGACGGGCTCCTCCACCGAAAGCAGCACGACGGCGACCTCGGCCTTGTCCAGGGCGCGCTGGGTGCGCAGCATCGCGTAGTACTCGGAGCCTGAGGCCATGTGCTGACGACGCCGGATGCCGGCGGTGTCCACGAAGCGCCAGGTCTCACCGCCGAGTTCGATGAACTCATCCACGGGGTCCATGGTGGTGCCGGCCACGGAGTCCACGACCACGCGATCGGAGCCTGCGAGCTTGTTCAGCAGCGAGGACTTGCCCACGTTGGGCCGTCCGACCAGGGCCACGCGGCGCGGACCGCCGGTGGGGATCATGCCGCCGTGCTCGGCGAACTCGGGCAGCGCCTTCACGGCGGCGTCGAGCAGGTCACCGGTGCCGGTGCCGTGCAGCGCCGAGACCGGGTAGGGCTCGCCGAGTCCGAGGTTCCAGAGGCCGTAGACCTCGCTCATGTGTGAGGGGGCGTCGACCTTGTTGGCCACCAGCAGCACCGGCTTCTTCTTGCGGCGCAGCATCCGCACCACGGCCTCGTCCACGGCGGTGGCGCCGACGAGTCCGTCGACGACGAAGATCACGGCGTCGGCCTCGTCCACAGCCATCTCGGCCTGTTCGGCCACGCGCTTGTGCATGCCACGGGCGTCCTGCTCCCAGCCGCCGGTGTCGACCAGGGTGAAGTCCTTGCCGTTCCACTCCGCGTCGTAGGAGACGCGGTCGCGGGTCACGCCGGGCACGTCTTCGACCACGGCTTCCTTGGAGCGGGTGATGCGGTTGACCAGCGTGGACTTGCCGACGTTGGGGCGTCCGATCACGGCCAGCGCCGGCGGCGCGGCGACGTAGGGCTCGTAGTCCTCGTCGTCCTCGTCGAACTCCAGGACCGCGGCGTCTTCTTCGGCCAGCTCATAGTCGGAGAGTCCGGCGCGCAGCGCGGCGGCGCGGGCCTCGGCCTCCTCCTCGGTGATCGACGCCAGCCGTTCGGCCAGCCGGTCGTCCTCCACGGCCGGAATGTATTCCGGGGAGTCGGAGGAATTGTTCTCAGCGTTGTTCGCCACGGGATGCTCCTGCAGATGGGATCGAGAGTGGTTCGGCGGAGGCCTGTTCAACGCGCTGGATCAGCGCGTCGATGGTCTCCTGAAAGGTCAGGTCCGAGGAGTCCAGGACGGCGACGCCGTCGGCTGCCTCGGTGAAGTTCGATGCGGTGGAGTCGCGGGTGTCGCGGTCGATGACCTGGCGGCGCAGCGCCTCGGCGGTCTCGGTGCCGCCGAGCTGCAGGCCCCGGCGTCGAAGCCGGGCCTCCGCGGAGGCGGTGAGCAGCACGCGCACCTGCGCGTCGGGGGCCACCACGGTGGTGATGTCACGGCCCTCGGCCACGATGAAGCCGGAATCGTCGATGATCCGGCGCTGCGCGGCGATCAGCAGCGCCCGGGCGGGACGGTTGGTCGCGATCTCAGAGACCCGCTCGGAGATCCGGGGCTCGCGGATGGCGGCAGTGACGTCGCTCTGTCCCACGGTGATGATCTGGTGCTCGGGGTCGGTGGAGATCGTCAGCGGAATCTCTTCCACGGCGACGGCGACGGCCTGCTCGTCGTCGAGGTCCACCCCCTGGGCGAGGCAGTACCAGGTGGCGGCGCGGTACATCGCCCCGGTGTCCAGGTAGGCGGCGCCGAGCTGGCTGGCCACGGCTCGGCAGACGCTGGACTTCCCAGACCCCGAGGGGCCGTCCACCGCGATGATCAGACGCTGTCCTTGACTCACGAGAGCACAACCTTCCATCCAAGTTCAGTCATGGCGTCGGCGAGCTCGTCTCGCCGTCCGGGCAGCACGGAGAGCTCGACCATGCCGACCTGGTGGCCGGCGGAGTGCTCCATGCGGAGGTCTTCGACGTTGACCCCGATAGTGGCCACGTCGTTGAGCACTGCGGCGATCTGGCCCGGCTTGTCGTCGACGATCACGGTGAGCACCGCGAAGGACTGCGGGGGCGCGCCGTGCTTGCCGGGCACCCGGGTGACCCCGGAGTTGCCTTCGGCGATCAGCTGGGCGATGTCGGCCTGCCCGCCCGGGGCCCGCGGGGCCTCCAGCGTGCTGATCAGCCGTTCCATGTCCTCGCGCAGTCCGTAGAGGATCTCCACCACGGGGCGCGCGTTGGAGGACAGGATCTGTACCCAGAGCCCAGGGTCGGAGGCGGCGATCCGGGTGACGTCGCGGAGTCCGTTGCCGGCCAGTGCCAGCGCCGAGACGGGAGCGTCCTGCAGCCGGGACGCCACGAGTGAGGCGGCGATCTGCGGCAGGTGTGAGATCAGCGCCACGGATTCATCGTGCCGCACCGGGTCCATCTGGTGCACGGTGGCCCCGAGTCGGCGTCCGAGCTCCTCGGCCCATTCCACGGCCTGCGGTGCCGAGAGCTGCTCTCCGGTGGCGGGGTCCACGGCCGGGCAGATGACCCAGGGCATGGAGGTGAAGAGTTCGCCGCGGGCGGCCACGGGGCCAGACTTCTCCCGTCCGGCCATCGGGTGGGTGCCCACGTAGCGGCTCAGATCGACCCGGGTGAGTGCGGCGTCCTCGTCGTCGGTGAGGCGCAGCAAAGTTGCGAGGATCTCGGCCTTGGTGGAGGCGATGTCCAGGACGACGGCGTCGGGGAACCGCACCAAGGCGGCGGCGACCTCGGCGGCGGTCGCCTCCGGGGGTGCGGCGACGACGACGATCTCCGGGGTGGTCTCGGCGGGGGCCTGTTCGAGGATGGTGCCCGCGCCGATGTCGGCGGCGATCGCCTGGGCGGTGGCGGAGGGGTCCGAGAGCAGCACCCGGTGGCCGTCGGCGCGCAGACCGAGCCCGATGCTGGTGCCGAGCAGTCCGGTGCCGCGGATCAGCACGGCAGGGGTCTGACGCACGCTGGCGGGCGTGGCGGTGAGCAGGTTCATCGCGCGCCGGCCTCGCTGCTGCCGGCGGAGCTGGGCGCGTCGGGACTCGCGGCGTCGTCGCTGCTGGTCAGATCGAGCAGGTGGCCCAGCTCGAGCCGGCCGAGCGGGCGCACGGTCCCCTGCTGCTGGTCGCCGATGGTGATCTCGCCCAGGGCGGTGCGCACCAGGCGCAGCACCGGGTGACCGACGTGGTCGAAGATCCGGCGCACGATCCGGTTGCGTCCCGAGTGCAGGGTCACCTGGATCATGGTGCGGCGGCCGTCGCTGCCCAGCTGCCGGTAGTCGTCCACGGCGATGGGCCCGTCTTCGAGCTCGATGCCGGCGCGCAGCTTCTTGCCGACCTCTTTGTAGACCGGTCCGGCGACCTCGACCACGTAGGTCTTGGGCACCTCGTAGGAGGGGTGGGTGAGCTTGTTGGCCAGCTCGCCGTCGTTGGTGAGCAGCAGCAGACCCTCGGTCTCGGCGTCGAGCCGACCGACGTGGAAGAGCCGGGCGGCCTTCATCTCCTCGGTGAGGTAGTCGTTGATGCAGGGCCGGCCGTGCGGATCCGACATGGTGGTGACCACGCCGGTGGGTTTGTTGAACATCACGTACTGGTGCTCGACGTTGAGCTGGATGCGCACGCCGTCGACGTGGATGGTGACGTCCTCGGGCTGGACCCGGATGCCGGGTTCGATGATGACCTTGCCGTTGACCGACACGCGGCCCTCGGAGATCAGCGCCTCGCAGACCCGACGGGAGGCGACGCCGGCCTGGGCGAGGACCTTCTGCAGCCGCACGCCTTCGGCGTCGTGGACGGCGGCGAAGTTCTCCTCGGCCTCGTCGCGGCGGGGCTTGGCCCGGCTCGGACCGGTGGAGATCATCCGCTGGGGGTCCTCGGAGGAGAAGGGGCCCCCGGACTGACCGGCCTTCGGGGTGCGGGCTGCCGTGGCGGCGCGCGGCTCTCGCCGCTGCGCCTCGCGCGCGCGGCGGTCTGGGCCCGAAGAATTCATGGTCTCCATTCTATGGGGAGTGTCCAATCCGCTTCGCCACTCAGCTCTCGGGGCCGAGCTCTCCTGCTGCTTCGATGCCGGGCAGGTGCGGGGAGAGCTGTGGAAGCTCCTGCACGGAGTTGATCCCGAGCCGTTCCAGCAGGTCTGCGGTGGTCACATACAGGGTGGCTCCGGTGAGCGGATCGGTGCCGGCGGTGTCCACCAGGCCGCGGGTGACCAGGGTGCGCACCACGCCGTCGACGTTGACCCCGCGGATGGCGGCGACCTGGGAGCGGGCCACCGGCTGCCGGTAGGCGATCACGGCCAGGGTCTCCAGGGCGGCCTGGGAGAGCCGGGTTGTGGCGCCGCCCAGGACGAAGGCGGAGACCTGCTCGGCGTAGTCGGCGCGGGAGTAGTAGCGGTATCCCCCGGCGATCTCGCGCAGTTCGTAGCCGCGCCGCCGGGACCCCTCGGTGATCCCGTCGAGGTCCAGGCGCAGCGCGTCGAGCACCGCGATGACCTGGTGTTCAGGGATCTCGAGCACCTGGGCGAGCTCCGCTGCGGAGACCGGCTCCTCGGTGATCATCAACACCGCCTCGGCGGCGGCGAGGGTGTCCTCGCTGATCGGCTCAGCCATGATCGGGGTTCTCCTTCGGGTCCGCTGCGGCCTGGGCGTCCGGGAGCTCGGCCCATTCGGCGGCGGCCCGGTCCAGCGCCGCGACCTCGCCGCTGGCGGGTCCGGACCAGATCACCCGCAGCTCCCCCAGCGGGGCGTCCTGTTCGAACGCCACGTCGCGGTCGCGGTAGAGCTCCAACAGACCCAGGAACCGTACGACGACGACGAGCCGGCTCTCGGCCTCGCGGATGAGGTCGCTGAAGCTGGCCGCGCCGGCCTCCCGCAGCGCAGCGGTCATCACCGCCATCTCCGCTCGGATGTCCACCGCGTGGGAGTGCAGGTGTTCGAATTTGATGTGATCCGGCTCCATGGCCGGGCGAGCGAAAGCGCGCTCGGCGATCGTCTTGAGGTCCTCCGGGGTGGTCTTGAAGACCAGCTCCGGGAGCAGCTGGGCGAGCTCGGGGTGGGTGCCGGGCTGGCGCGGGAAGCGGTCCGAGTGCGCCTGGATCTGCTCGGCGATGTGCCCGGCGATGTGCTTGAACGCCCGGTACTGCAGCAGCCGGGCGAAGAGCAGGTCGCGGGCCTCCAGGGCGGCGATGTCCTCCTCGGACTCGACCTCCCCGCCGGGCAGCAGCTGCGCAGCCTTCAGATCGAGCAGGGTGGCGGCGATCAGGATGAAGTTGGAGGACTCATCCAGCGCCTGGTGGTGCGAGAGTCCCCGGACATAGCTGATGAACTCATCGGTGACCGCGGAGATCGCCACGGCCGTGACGTCCATCTCCCGCTTGGCGATCAGGCCCAGTAGCAGGTCGAAGGGTCCATCGAAGTTCGCCAGCGACACGGTGAATCCGGTCGCCGCGGGAGCATCCGGCCCCGCCTCTGCCGCGAGGCCCCCAAGGCTTCCGGCTTCTTCGGCACCGGTCAGCGCCGCGGCGCCGACTGCCGGGTGCGCCACTAGGGCGAACCACCTCGGAGGATCAGTTCGCGGGCCAGCTGCCGGTAGGCCTTGGCACCCTCGTGCTTATGTGCGTAGGCGGTGATCGGCTCCGCCGCGACGGTGGCGTCGGGGAACTTCACCGAGCGCTTGATCACGGTCTCGAAGACCTTGTCACCGAAGGCCTCGACGATCCGGGCGATGACCTCTCGGGCATGGAGGGTGCGCAGGTCCACCATGGTGACCACCACACCGTCGATCTCCAGATCCGGGTTCAGCCGGTCCTGGACCTTCTCGATGGTGTCCACCAGCAGCGCGACGGCGCGCAGCGCGAAGTACTCGGCCTCCAGCGGGATGACGACGCCGTGGGCGGCGGTCAGTGCGTTGACGGTGAGCAGTCCCAGCGAGGGCTGGCAGTCGATGATGATGACGTCGTAGTCGTTGCGGACCTGGCGCAGCGCGCGGTCCAGGACCTGTTCGCGGGCGACCTCGTTGACCAGCTGGACCTCGGCGGCGGAGAGGTCGATGTTCGCTGGAAGCAGGTCGATGTTCTCCACGTGGGTGGAGACGATCGCGTCGCGGGTCTTGACCTCGCGCTCCATGAGCACGTTGTACACCGTGGTCTCCAGCTCATGCGGGCTGGTCCCGAATCCTGCGGAGAGCGCGCCCTGCGGGTCGAAGTCCACCATGAGCACGCGGCGGCCGTATTCGGCGAGCGCGGCGCCCAGGTTGATCGCAGAGGTGGTCTTGCCCACTCCGCCCTTCTGGTTGACCATGGCGATGACTCGCGCGGGTCCGTGGCTGCTCAGCGGGGCGGGCTCGGCGAACTCGTGCTTGGGCCGACCCGTGGGACCCATGATCGCGTCGCCGTAGATGGTGAAGAGTTCCGTCGGCGCCGCAGCCTCCGACGCGTTCCCTTCCCGGTCAGGCGTCTCGCCCATCCGGGCACCCGGCTCGCTCACGTGAATCCTCAACTTCCTCCTGCGGACAACAACTTATCCAGGTTACCCCGTGTCATGGGCGAGGCAAGATGCGCACGCCAAGTGGCACTCGAAGGTTCGCCCCGCCCAGGCGCCGTGGCCGGACGCCCTCAGGTCAGTCGGCGTGGCCGGGCGCCCTCAGTTCAGGCGGCACCGCCGGATCGGCGTCCGGCGAGCGGGACCCGCCAGCCGCGCCTGAGCGAGATCATGCGCAGCGCGAAGACCAGGCTGGAGACCACGAGTCCAGCCCAGATCAGCGGCAGCTCGACGCTCAGCACGATCACGATGAGGCCGGCGCCGAACATCGCCGGCACCGCGTAGACGCCGCGCGGGTTGAAGATCTGTGGGGTCTCGTTGGCGACCACGTCGCGCATCGCGCCGCCGCCGACCGCGGTGGTGACCCCGAGCAGCACGCAGGCGATCTCGTTGAGCCCGGCGTTGTAGGCGATGACGGTGCCGGTGAGGCAGAACAGCGAGAGTCCCACGGCGTCGAAGACCAACAGGGTGCGGCGCAGCCGGGTCTCGTGGAGCAGACCGGTGAGCACCAGGACCACCGCCACCAGGACCGGGGCCAGGTAGATCGGCTGTTGGAACGCGGCCGGGGGGCCGTCGCCGATGATGATGTCCCGGGTGACGCCGCCGCCGAGTCCGGCCATGGAGGCCAGCAGCAGCGAGCCGACCACGTCGAAGCCTTTGCGGGCGGCGAGCAGCGCCCCGGAGACGGCGAAGGCGAAGGTGCCCAGCAGCTCCACGGCCAGCAGCGCGAGGTCCATCGGTCTCCCCCAGGTGGCCACGTGTTCACGTGTTTACGTGTTTACGTGTTCGGGTGTTCGGGTGTCGGCGGCGCGCGGTCACGCGCCGCCGACAAGCCTACCGCTGGGGGCGCAGCACCGGGATCAGGTCATCGAGCACCGAGGCGTCCTCGATGGTCGATGGCACCCGCGCCTGCTCGCCGTCGGCGATCTGTCGCATCGTCTTGCGCAGGATCTTGCCCGACCTGGTCTTCGGCAGCGCCGCGACCACCGCCACGGTCTTGAAGTCGGCCACCGGCCCGATGTCCCGGCGCACCAGCTCGGTCAGCTCGGCCTGCAGCGTCTTCGGGTCGTCCTCCCGACCGGCCTTGAGCACCACGAATCCCGAGGCGCGCTGGCCCTTCAGCTCGTCCTGCAGCCCGATCACCGCGCATTCGGCGACTGCGGGGTGGGAGGCGACCACGGCCTCGATGGCTCCGGCCGAGAGTCGGTGCCCGGCCACGTTGATCACGTCGTCGGTGCGGCCCATCACGAAGAGGTAGCCCTCGGCATCGAGGTAGCCGGAGTCCCCGGTGGCGTAGAACCCGGGGAACGCCGCGAGGTAGGAGTCGATGTAGCGCTGGTCATCGCCCCAGAGGGTGGGCAGGGTCCCGGGCGGCATCGGCAGGCGCAGCGCGATGTTTCCCTCCTCCCCCGCGGGAAGCTCCTCACCGACGGCGTCGAGGATCACCACGTCGTAGCCGGCCATGGGCAGCGTCGCGGAGCCCTCCTTGACCGGGAGGGCCTCGATCCCGACCGGGTTGGCCGCGATCGGCCACCCGGTCTCGGTCTGCCACCAGTTGTCGATGACCGGGACCTGCAGCGCCTCGGTGATCCAGCGCTGGGTCACCGGGTCGAGCCGCTCCCCCGCGGCGTAGAGGTGCCGCAGCGAGGAGATGTCATAGTCGGCGACGAGCGCCGCCTCGGGGTCGGTCTTGCGGATCGCGCGCAGCGCGGTGGGGGCCGTGAACAGCGCGGTGATCCGGTGTTGCTGGATCATCCGCCAGAAGGCGCCGGCGTCGGGGGTGCCTACCGGTTTGCCCTCGTAGAGCACCGAGGTCGCCCCGACCAGCAGCGGCCCGTAGACGATGAAGGAATGTCCGACCACCCAGCCGACGTCGGAGGCGGTGAGCATGGTCTCTCCCGGGCCGACGTCGTAGATGGCCTGCATCGACCAGGTCAGCGCGACGGCGGTGCCTCCCTGATCACGGACCACGCCCTTGGGCCGGCCGGTGGTCCCGGAGGTGTAGAGGATGTAGAGCGGGTCCGTGGCGCGCACCGCGACCGGCGCGGCGGGCTCCGCCTGGGCCGCGCGCGGGCCCCAGTCGTGCCATTCGGCGCGCGAGTCTGCGGCGACCTGCTTGAGGCTGTGCGCGAAGCCCTCGCGCTCCTGCACCACCACGTGGCGGACCTGGTGGGTGGCGAGGCGCAGCGCCTCCGCCACGGTGGGCAGGTACTCCACCGTGCGGGTGGGCTCGATGCCTCCGGTGGCGGTGAGCACGACGTCAGGTGAGGCGTCGTCGATCCGTGAGGCCAGCTCCTTCGCGGCGAATCCGCCGAAGACCACCGAGTGCACCGCGCCGATCCGGGCGCAGGCGAGCATCGCGATGGGCGCCTGCGGGATCATCGGCAGGTAGATGATGACCCGGTCTCCGGCACCCACCCCCAGGTCGCGCAGCATCCCGGCGCACTGGGTGACCTCTTGGGTCAGCTCGGCGTAGCTGTAGCTGCGGATGGTCCCGGTGACGGCGGAGTCGTAGACCAGGGCGGTCTTCTCCCCGCGTCCAGCCTCGACGTGACGGTCCAGGCAGTTGTAGCTGAGGTTCAGCTCCGCCTCGGGAAACCAGCGGTAGATCGGAGCCGCCGAGTCGTCCAGGGCGCGCTGCGGTGCGCGATCCCAGTGGACCTGCTCGGCGGCGGCGAGCCAGAACTCCTCACGCTGGGCCAGTGATCGTGCGTGCAGCTCACGGTAGGACGTACCGGTCATGGGAGTGCTCCTGCTCATCGGCGTGGACTCATCATCGAAGGACGCGTGACACGTCCTAGAGTATGACCTGTCTCACAGCACGTAAAGCCCTATGTATACAGAAGTCGTCGAATTCAAGAACCCTTGGCGTCAGCGCTCCACAGAACCGCCTTGTCTGTATACACTCAAGGCATGCGTGCAAGCGACCGTGCCTACGACACCCTGCGGCAGGAGATCCTCGACGGGGCGTTGACCCCGGGGACCCTGCTGGGCGAGGTCGAGCAGGCGGAACGGCTCGGCCTCTCCCGCACACCGCTGCGCGAAGCGCTGTCCCGGCTGATCGCTGACGGGCTCGCCGATCAGACCAGGGGACGCGGCACGGTGGTCAGCTCGATCTCCGCCGCCGACGTCGACCTGCTCTTCGAGCTGCGGCTTCCGCTGGAGGTCCAGTCGGCGCGGCTCGCCGCCCAGCGCGGAGACCCGGCCCGGTTCACCGCGCTCGCGCAGCGGTTCACCGCCGCGGAGGAGACCCTGCACGCGGGCAGTCACGCCCGGGAGGATGAGCACTACTACCGGCTCACCGAGGAGCTCGACGAGGCGGTCGCGGAGGCTGTGGCCAACCCCTACCTGAGCCATTCCCTGCGCAGCATGCGCGCGCACCTGGTGCGCGCCCGCCGGCTCGCCCAGCACGAGCCTGAACGGCTCGCGTCGTCGGCCCGGGAACACCGCGAGGTCTGCACCGCCATCGCCTCCGGGGACCCCGAGACCGCGGGGGCCGCGATGCTGATCCACCTGCGCCGCAGCCTCGCCTACATCACCGCCCAGCACGAGTTGCCACAGCAGGACCGAAGCCTGACGCCGAATCGAGAGGAATCACCAGCATGATCACCCACAACGTACGGGTCTACCGCAGCGACGAGAACCTCCCCCGTCAGGACCAGCTTGCCTGGAAGATCGCCCAGGTCGCCGTGGACCCGGTGGAGGTCGACGCGGAGGTCACCGACATGGTGATCAACCGCATCATCGACAACGCCTCCGTGGCGGTCGCCTCGCTGAACCGCGCTCCGATCATCAGCGCCCGCGCCCAGGCATTGGATCATGCGGTCTCCGCCAACGGCTCCGGCGCCTCGATCTTCGGCATCGAGACCAAGTCCAGCCCCGAGTGGGCGGCCTGGGCCAACGGCGTCGCGGTCCGCGAGCTGGACTACCACGACACCTTCCTGGCCGCCGAGTACTCCCACCCCGGGGACAACATCCCCGCGGTGCTGGCAGCGGCGCAGCACACCGGAGCCTCCGGTGCCGAGCTGATCCGCGGCATCGCCACCGGTTACGAGATCCAGGTGGACCTGGTGAAGGCCATCTCGCTGCACAAGCACAAGATCGACCATGTGGCCCACCTCGGACCCTCCGCCGCGGCCGGAATCGGCACCCTGCTGAACCTCGACGCCGAGACGATCTTCCAGGCCGTGGGCCAGGCGCTGCACACCACCACTGCCACCCGTCAGTCGCGGAAGGGCGAGATCTCCACCTGGAAGGCCCACGCCCCGGCCTTCGCCGCGAAGATGGCGGTCGAAGCCGTGGACCGCGCGATGCGCGGACAGACCTCCCCGGTGCCGATCTATGAGGGTGAGGACGGTGTCATCGCCTGGCTGCTCGACGGACCCAGCGCCTCCTACGAGGTTCCGCTGCCCGCCGACGGCGAGCCCAAGCGCGCGATCCTCGACACCTACACCAAGGAGCACTCCGCGGAGTACCAGGCGCAGGCCTGGATCGACCTCGCCCGCCGGCTGCACAACGCACACCCGCAGGTCACCGATCCCGAGCAGGTGGAATCGGTGCTGATCCGCACCAGCCACCACACCCACTACGTGATCGGCTCCGGGGCGAACGACCCGCAGAAGTACGACCCCACCGCCTCCCGGGAGACGCTGGACCACTCGATCCCCTACATCTTCACCGTCGCGCTGCAGGACGGTGCCTGGCACCACGTCGATTCCTACACCCCCGAGCGCGCCCAGCGCGAGGACACCGTGGCCCTGTGGCACAAGGTCACCACCGAGGAGGATCCGGAGTGGACCCGCCGGTATCACTCCACCGACATCGCAGAGAAGGCCTTCGGCGGATCCGTGGAGATCCGGCTGCACAACGGCGAGGTGATCACCGATGAGATCGCTGTCGCCGACGCCCACCCGCTGGGCGCCAAGCCCTTCGCCCGCGAGCAGTACATCGCCAAGTTCCGCACGCTGGCCGATGGTGTGATCGCCGAGGCGGAGATCGAACGGTTCCTCGGCGCCGTCGAGAACCTCGAGACCCTTGCCGCGGGAGAGCTCGATCAGCTCAACATCCTCGCCGCCACCGGGGTCATCCACCCCTCCGCCGGACCGAAGGGACTGTTCTAGGTCATGTTGTACTCCACCATCACCCCTGCGCAGAAGCGCCTCGACCTGCGCGCGATGCTCACCCCCGGGGCGGCACGCCAGTTCCCGGGCACCTTCACCCCGCTCTCGGCACCCTTGATCGAACAGAAGGGCTTCGACGGGATCTACATCTCCGGCGCGGTGCTGGCCAACGAGCTGGGTCTGCCGGACATCGGGCTGACCACGCTCAGCGAGGTCGCCCAGCGGGCCGGCCAGATCGCCCGGGCCACCAATCTCCCGGCCCTGGTCGACGCCGACACCGGATTCGGGGAACCGATGAACGTGGCCCGCTCGGTCCAGGAGCTCGAGGACGCCGGGCTCGCGGGCTGCCACATCGAGGACCAGTTCAACCCCAAGCGCTGCGGCCACCTGGACGGCAAGAACCTGGTGGACCTGCAGACCGCGACCCAGCGGATCGCTGCGGCCGCTCGCGGCAGGCGGGACGAGAACTTCCTGATCATGGCGCGCACCGATCTGCGCGCCGTCGAGGGGCTCGACGCCGCGATCGAGCGGGCCAAGGCCCTGGTCGACGCCGGGGCCGACGCGATCTTCCCCGAGGCGATGAAGGACCTCAGCGAGTTCGCCGCAGTCTGTGCTGCAGTGGATGTGCCGGTGCTCGCAAACATGACCGAGTTCGGCAAGTCCCCGCTGTTCACCCGCGAAGAGCTCGCCCAGACCGGCGTCGCGATGGTCATCTACCCGGTGACCTCGCTGCGCTCCGCCATGGGCGCGATCGAGCGCACCTTGGACGTGCTGGCCGCCGAGGGTTCCCAGCAGGGCGCGGTGGAACAGATGATGACCCGGGCACGGCTCTACGAACTGGTCGACTACGAGGCGTACAACGCGTTCGACACCGGGATCTTCAACTTCGATGTTCCCGACGTGCACGGCAAAGACTCCTAAAGACCCTGCAATGACCTGAGGAGGTCACTGATGACCGAGCAGATCTATAAGGGACTGGCCGGTGTGGTCGCCGATCACACCGCCGTCTCGAAGGTGAATCCTGAATCCAACTCGCTGCTCTACCGGGGGTACCCGGTCCAGGAGCTTGCCGCCGCACTCTCCTTCGAGGAGGTGGCGCTGCTGCTCTGGAACGGGGAGCTGCCAAGCGCGGCGGAGAAGGAGGAGTTCCGCGGCTTCGAACGGTCCCACCGCGCGCTAGACCCCCGGGTCCGGGCGGCGATCGACCTGCTACCGCTGGACTGCCATCCGATGGACGTCGGGCGCACCGCGGTCTCGGTCTTGGGTGCGAACCATCCGCTCTCCGAAGACTCCTCTCCGGAGGCGGAGCTGACCAAGGCCAAGGAGCTCTTCGCGGCGTTCCCGGCCGTCGTCGCCTACGACCAGCGCCGGCGTCGTGAGCTGGAGCTCGTCGAGCCGAGGGAGGATCTGGACTATTCGCAGAACTTCCTCTGGATGACCTTCGGCGAGGAGGCCCCTGCGGAGGTCGTCGACGCCTTCCGGGTCTCGATGGTGCTCTACGCGGAGCATTCCTTCAACGCCTCGACGTTCACCGCCCGGGTAGTGACCTCCACGCTGGCGGACCTGCACTCCGCGGTCACCGCCGCGATCGGCGCGCTGAAGGGGCCGCTGCACGGCGGCGCCAACGAGGCGGTGATGCATACCTTCGAGGAGATCGGCATCGACCCGGCCGAGACCCGCGAGGACGCCGCCGCCCGCGCCAAGACGTGGATGGAGCAGGCCCTGGCGGAGAAGCGCAAGGTGATGGGCTTCGGACACCGGGTGTACAAGTCCGGCGACTCCCGGGTCCCGACCATGAAGCAGGCGCTGGACGCGATGGTCGATTACTACGGCCGCGGCGAGCTGATGGGCCTCTACGACGGGCTCGAGGCGGCGATGGGTGAGGCCAAGAACATCCTGCCGAACCTGGACTACCCGGCCGGACCGACCTATCACCTGATGGGCTTCGACACCGAGATGTTCACTCCGCTGTTCATCGCCGCGCGGATCACGGGCTGGACTGCGCATATCGCGGAACAGCGCGCGGACAACGCGCTGATCCGCCCGCTGAGCGCGTACAACGGCCCGGACGAGCGCCACCTCTGAGGCGTCGGCGCCCGGGGCCCGGGGCGCACCCTTTGGGCGCTTTGCGGTGGAATGGGCGGGCGAACTGCACCGCATACCGCCACAAAGCGCCCAATCGGCGCCGAGTGCACCGCAGGCGCGGACGATTTAGCGGATCAGAGCGGGGATCTAGCGGGCGCGGGGGTGTGCGGTGGCGTAGCTCTCCTGCAGCGCCTCGGCGGTCACCTTCGTGTAGATCTGCGTGGTGGTCACCGAGGCGTGGCCCAGCATCTCCTGGACGAGTCGGATCCCGGCGCCGCCTTCGAGCAGGTGGGTCGCGCAGGAGTGGCGCAGCGTGTGCGGGGAGACCTCCTGGGTGATCTCGGCGGCGGCCGCGTGGGTCTGGAGCACGGTCCAGGCCGACTGCCGGGAGAGTCTGCCGCCGAGCTTGTTCAAGAACAACCCGGGCGACGGCGCGCGCTTGCCAATCCGCGCGGCGAGCCCCGGGCGCCCGGCGGTGAGGTAGTCGTTGATCGCGCGTTGGGCGTAGCGCCCCACGGGGACCATCCGCTGTTTATCGCCCTTGCCGGTCACCCGCACGATCACCAGCCCGTCCGTGACGGCTGAACCACCAGCGCCGTCGGTACCATCAGCGCGGTCGGAACCATCACCGTCGCCACCCGCACCGTCAGTCCCGGCGGGGGCCGCCCGGATCTCATGGATGTCATCTACGTCGAGGCTCACCGCCTCGGTGATCCGCGCGCCGGTGGCGTAGAGGAACTCCAGCAGGGCCCGATCGCGGCGGCCCAGCTCGGTGTCTCGGCTGGGCGCGTCCAAGAGTCGCTGCACCTCGTCGACGCTGAGCGCCTTGGGCAGGGACTGCCGCGGCTTGGGGGCGGCGACGTGCTTCGCCGGATCATGGGTGGTCCGGCCCTCCCCCGCCCAATAGCGATGCGCGCCGCGCACCGAGGCCAGCACTCTGGCCATCGAGCGCTGGGACAGGGCCGAGCCGCCGTCGTCGCCGGTGCTCAGCCGCTGCAGGAAGTCCGCGATCAGGCTCTCGTCGATGGAGCGCAGCGTGGTGATCTCGCGCTCGAGCAGGAACGCGCCGTAGCGCAGCAGGTCGTTGCGGTAGGAGCTCAGCGTGTTGGCCGCGGACCCGCGCTCGATCCGCAGGTGGGTGAGGTAGTCCTCGATCTCGGACCCCACAGACGAGGACGGCACCTCCGCGCGTCGCTGGAGGTGCCGTTCCCGTGCCTGCTCAGGAGCGGTGGACCCGTCCTGGATGGCCATGGATCTAGCCGCGTCCGCCCTGGGCGAGCTGCCGGTCCAGCCCTGCGCGGATGAGACCGGCGAAGAGCGGATGGGCGTTGGTCGGGCGGGACTTCAGCTCGGGGTGCGCCTGGGTGGAGACGTAGTACGGGTGCGTCTCCTTGGGCAGCTCCACGAACTCCACGAGCGTGCCGTCCGGGGAGGTGCCGGAGAAGACCAGCCCCGCCTCGGCGAGCTGCTCGCGATAGGCGTTGTTGACCTCGTAACGGTGCCGGTGCCGCTCGGTGATCTCGTTGCTGCCGTAGGTCTCGGCGACCACGGAGCCCTCGGTGAGCTTGGCCTCGTAGGAGCCCAGCCGCATGGTGCCGCCCAGGTCGCCGGCGCCGTCGACGATGGCCTCCTGCTCAGCCATGGTGGCGATCACCGGGTAGGCCGTCTGCGGATCGAACTCGGTGGAGCTCGCCTCGCTCAGGCCCAGCACATTGCGGGCGTATTCGATGACCATGGTCTGCAGACCCAGGCACAGGCCCAGCGCCGGGATGCCGTGGACCCGGGCGTGGCGCAGCGCGCCGATCTTGCCGTCGAGTCCGCGCACGCCGAAGCCGCCGGGCACACAGATCGCGTCCACCCCGTCGAGCGCCTTCGCGGCACCTTCTTCGGAGGCGCACAGATCAGACGCGACCCAGCGGATCTTGGTCTTGGTGCTGTGCGCGAAGCCGCCGGCGCGCAGCGCCTCGGTGACCGAGAGGTAGGCGTCGGGCAGGTCGATGTACTTGCCCACCAGCGCCACTTCGACCTCGTGGTCAGGATTGTGCACCACGTTGAGCAGCTTGGACCACTTGGACCAGTCCACGTCCTTGAACTTCAGGTCCAGGGCCTGGACCACGTAGGCGTCCATGGCCTGCCGGTGCAGGATCCGCGGGATGTCGTAGATGCTGGGGGCGTCGGCGCAGTTGATGACCGCGTCCTCGGCCACGTCGCACATCCGCGAGATCTTGCCGCGGATCTCTGCGGGCAGCTCGCGGTCGCTGCGCAGCACGATCCCGTCGGGCTGGATGCCGATCGATCGCAGCGCTGCCACCGAGTGCTGGGTGGGCTTGGTCTTCAGCTCCTGGCTGGGGCCGATGTAGGGCACCAGGGAGACGTGGAGGAAGAAGACGTTCTGCCGGCCGATGTCCTGACGGACCTGGCGGGCGGCTTCGAGGAACGGCTGGGACTCGATGTCACCGACCGTGCCGCCGATCTCGGTGATGATCACGTCCGGGGCGTCCATACCCTCGGCGGGCAGCCGCATCCGGCGCTTGATCTCGTTGGTGATGTGCGGGATGACCTGCACGGTGTCGCCGAGGTAGTCGCCGCGGCGTTCCTTCTCGATGACGGTTGAATAGATCTGACCGGTGGTCACATTGTTGAGCCCGTCGAGGTTCTCGTCGAGGAATCGCTCGTAATGTCCGATGTCCAGATCCGTCTCGGCGCCGTCTTCGGTGACGAAGACCTCGCCGTGCTGGAACGGGTTCATCGTGCCGGGATCCACATTGAGATAGGGATCCAGCTTCTGCATGACCACTGAGAGGCCACGGGCCCGGAGCAGATGCCCCAGAGAGGAGGCGGTCAGACCCTTGCCGAGGGAGGAGACCACACCCCCCGTGACAAAGATCTGTCGACTAGTAGGGAGGCTGTTCTGGTTCCTGGAACTGTTTCTCTGCACCACGGAGTTCGATCCTAACAGTGAACGGGAGGTGAATGTAGTGCCACGGACGTGAGCTACGGCGCAGCCGCACCGCTGATGAGCTCCCGGGCGTGGGCGCGGGCTGATTCTGAGTCTTCCTGGCCGGCGAGCATCCGAGCGAGCTCGCTGACCCGCTGCTCTTCGTCCAGGGCCGTGACATCGGAGGCGGTGAATCCGCCGGAGGCTGAGTCATCGCGCACCGAGGACTTGAACACCCGGATGTGGTTCTGCGCGTACGCCGCGACCTGGGGCAGGTGGGTGACCACGATGACCTGACGGTGTTTGGCGAGCATCGCGAGCCGGCGTCCGATCTGCACGGCCGCCTTGCCGCCCACCCCGGCGTCGACCTCGTCGAAGATGAAGGTCTCGGTGTCTGACCCCTCGGCGAGGACCACCTCCAGGGCCAGCATCACCCGGGAGAGCTCACCTCCGGAGGCGCCCTTGCCCAGCGGCAGCGGGTCGGCCCCGGGGTGCGGGGCCAGCAGCATCGCGACGGTGTCGGCGCCCTCGGGGCCCAGCTCGGCGGTCTCGGTGACCTCGATGACCATCCGCGCCCGCGGCATGGCCAGGGCGGCGAGCTCCTCGCCGACGGCGGCGCCGAGCTGCTCCCCCGCCTGCGCACGACGACGACGCAGCTCTTGTGCCTCGGTCCAGAGCCGGGCCTGCAGCTCGTCGATCTCCGCGCCGAGCTCCTCGATCCGGTCGGTGTCGGACTGCAGGTTGTGCAGCCGGACCCGTGCCTCTTGGGCCCAGGTCAGCACCGCGTCGATATCGGGTCCGTAGAGCCGGATCAGCCGTTCGAGGTCGGCGCGGCGCTGGTGCACCGCGGCGAGCCGCTCGGGGCCTGATTCATCCAGGTGGGCGGCGTAGATGCCGAGCTCGGAGGCGGCGTCGTTGAGCAGGCTGGAGACGGAGGAGATCTGCTCGGCGATCTCTCCGAGCTCCTTGTCCTGGTCCTGCACGGCGGCCAGTGCGATGGTGGCGGATTCGACGAGGGCCACCGCGTGGGGGACGTCGCCGAGGGCTTCGGCGGCGTCGGGACCGGAGAGGGAGAGCTGGGCGGAGCGGGCTGCCTCACGCAGGGATTCGACGTTCTCAAGCTTCAGCGATTCGGTCTTGAGCTCGTGGTCCTCCCCCGGCAGCGGCTCCACGGCGTCGATCTGTTCCAGGGCGAGCTGGAGCTGTTCGGCCTCGCGGCGTCGTTCGCGCTCGTTGGTGGTGATCTCTTCGAGCTCGACGACCTTGACCTGGTAGCCGGTGAACTTCTGCTTATAGGCGGCGAGCTGCTCGGCGAACTCCTCTCCGGCGTAGCGGTCCAGCGCGCGTCGCTGGGCGGCGGCGGAGCGCAGTCGCAGCTGGTCGCTCTGGCCGTGCACGGTGACCAGGGAGCTTCCGATCTCGCCCAGCAGCGCGATGGGCACGTTGCGACCGCTCACACTGGCGCGGCTGCGGCCCTTGGCGCTGAGCGTGCGGCCGAGCAGGATCTCGACCTCGCCCGGCTGATCGGGCTGGTCAGCAGCCGGAGCTGAGTCGGGGTCTTCGGCACTGGAGTCTTCGGCGCTGGAGGAGTCTGTGTCGATGGAGGAGTCTGCGTGGCTGGAGGAGTCTGCGGCCGCTGCGCCCTCGGGGGTCTCCAGCCAGGCGCCGGCCTCGCGGGCCAGGCCCACGCAGCGGTGTCCGGCGGGGACGGTGATGCCGGCGTCGACCACGGCGTGCGGGGCCCCGGAGCGGATCGCGGAGGCCTCGGCGCGGGCGCCGAGCAGCAGTCCCAGCGCGGTGACCACCATGGTCTTGCCTGCACCGGTCTCACCGGTGACCACGTTGAATCCGGCGTTGAGCGGGAGCTCGGCGTGTTCGATCACGCCGAGGTCGCTGATGGTGACGTAGTCGATCACCGCTTGGTCGCCTCCCCGCGGTGGAAGGCATCGGGGGTCGGGACCTGGTTGGCCGGGTCGACCGGTCCGCGCCAGCCGGTGGTGGGCAGGTTGAACTTGTCCACGAGTCGTTCGGAGAAGGGAGTCTGGTGCACCCGGGCGAGCAGCACGGGTTCCGCGGAGCGGGTGACCTCCACGCGGGAGCCGGGTGGGAGTTCCATGAAGCGACGGCCGTCGCACCAGAGCACTCCCTGTTCGTCCTCGCGCTGCAGGACCTCCACTGCCATGATCGAGTCGGGGTCGGTCACCAGCGGCCGGGAGAACAGCGCGTGGGCGGAGATGGGCACCATGACCAGGGCCTGGACCTCGGGCCAGACCACGGGGCCTCCGGCGGAGAAGGCATAGGCGGTGGATCCGGTGGGGGTGGCCATGACGACGCCGTCGCAGCCGAAGGCGGAGACGGGCCGGCCGTCGATCTCGATGATCAGGTCGATCATGCGTTCGCGGGACTGCTTCTCGATGCTGGCCTCGTTCAGCGCCCAGCTGCTGCCGACGTGGCGGCCGGCGTGCCAGACCTGCACGTCCAGCGCCATCCGGCGCTCCACGGTGTAGTTCTGATCGACCACCCATTGCACAGAGGCGTCGAGTTCGGTGCGTTCGGATTCGGCGAGGAAGCCCACGTGGCCGAGGTTGACCCCCATCAGGGGCAGTCCGGAGCCACGCACGAGGTCCGCGGCGCGCAGGATGGAGCCGTCGCCGCCCAGGACCATGCCGACCTCGCAGTCGGCCAGGGGCACCTCGAGGTCGGCCACGGCCAGCGGCAGGCCGCGCAGCCGGTCCCCGATGACATGGTTCAAGGAGGCGATGTCCCGCTCCAGCATCACCGGGCGGAGTCCCTCGCTGTGCAGCCGCTCTGCGACGGTGACAGCCGCTTCCACGGCGTCGCGCCGACCCGTATGGGCGAGCAGCAGGATCTCTCTGGTCATGGAGCCTCCTTCAGTCGAACTCGACCGAGCCCAGCCTATCGCTCCTGAGCGCGTCTGCCTCGGCAGAGGCTGGAGCAGCATGTTCGGTGCGGCGCAGGTGCAGGAAGAACTCCACGTTTCCGTCCTGGCCGGGCAGGCCCGAGCGGTGGACGGCGACCAGCTTCAGGTGTTGGGCGTCGGCGGCCGAGAGGACAGACTCGACCGCCTCGCGACGCAGCAGCGGACTGGAGACCACCCCGGTGCGGCCCAGCCTGTCCCTGCCGATCTCAAACTGGGGCTTGACCATGAGCAGCAGATCAGCTCCTTCGCTGGCCTGCCCGGCGAGAGCAGGCAGCACCAGTCGCAGGGAGATGAAGGAGAGGTCAGCGACGATCAGATCGAAGGGCTCCCCCAGATCCGTCGGCTTGAGGTGGCGCAGGTTCAGCCCCTCATGGTTCTCCACCCTGGGATCGCCGGCGAGCAGTGCGTGCAGCTGATCGTGGCCGACGTCGACGGCGACGACGTGTGCCGCGCCGCGCTCGAGCAGCACCTGGGTGAAGCCTCCGGTGGAGGCGCCCGCGTCGAGGCAGCGCCTGCCCTGCACCGGGATCTGCGGGGAGGCCGTGAGGACGCCGTCGAGCTTGTGCGCGGAGCGGCTGACCCAGGGGTCTTGATTGCCCACGTCGATCCGCTGGTGCTCGGCCACAGTGGTGGAGGCCTTGTGGATCACGACGCCGTCCACGCTGACCTGGCCCTGAGAGATCAGCTGTCCGGAGCGGGTGCGGCTGGGGACCAGACCGCGGGAGACCATGGCCTTGTCGAGGCGGAGAGCGTCGCTCATCGGCTGCGGTCGGCGGTCTGCTGGAGCCGCTGGTTCAGCTCCTGGACCAGCGCTTCGGCCTCGGCGATGTCGGACTCGAGCTGCTCCAGGCTCAGCTCGGATTCGGGGTGGCCCTGACCATCGGAGAGACCCTCGGAGCCGTGCTGCTGCTGACTCATGTTCCTGCGCGCTCCTGCAGGGCCTGGTGCGAGCCGTCGAAGAGTTGGCCGAGGTCGCGCAGGATCCAGTCGGGGCGCATGGAATCCTCGGCTAGCTGGGCCGACCCGAGGGTGTCGATGCCGGTCAGGACCAGGGCGGTGTCGAACCCAGCTCGGTTTCCGCCCAGCACGTCGGTGTCGAGCCGGTCCCCGATGACCAGGGGACGCTGCATCTTCAGCGCCTTGGCGGCCTGGGTGAACATCACGGGCTCCGGCTTGCCTGCGGCGGTAGGGGTGGTTCCGGTGGCGCGGCCGACAGCTTCGACGAGGGCACCGTTGCCTGGGGCGATGCCGTGCTCACGGGGAATGCTCAGGTCGAGGTTGGTGGCAAACCACTGCGCGCCGTTGTTCACGGCATAAGCGGCCTCAGCGAGGTCTGCCCACCCCAGTCCGGGGTCGAAGCCCTGGATCACTGCGGCGGGGTGATCCGCTGCGGACTCGGCCAGGTGGAACCCGGCCTCCTGCACCAGGGTTCGCAGGTAGCCGCTGCCGGTGACCAGCACCTTGGAGCCAGGGTCGAGCGCCGCACTGAGCAGAGCGATCCCGGCGGGGGCGGAGCCGAAGACCTCGTGGGTCAGCGCGGGGATACCGAGCTCGTTGAGGTGGCCTGCGACCTGCTCAGCGGAGCGGGAGGCATTATTGGTGACGTACCCGCGCGGAACATCTCGGCTGACCAGCTGCTCCACCGCGTGGGCGGCCCCGGGAATGGCATGAGGTCCGGCGTAGAGCACGCCGTCGAGATCGAAGAGGACACCGTCGTAGGAGTCCAGGAGACTCGAGGTCATGCACGTCCTCCGCGTCGGCGGTCCTGGTCCCGGCTCTGATCACGGCCCCGGTCGCCGCCCTTGGACCGTCCCAGGACGTCTTTGACCTTGGGCAGATCGGCGGGTTCGTCGTCGAAGTCGAGGATCTCAGGATCTTCGAAGGCGCCGGTGCCCAGTGCGCGCTCAGCGGCGAAGGCCTGTTCCCGCCAGCGCTGGGCCTCCTCGCCGCGGCCGACGGTCTCGAGTGCGGCCGCGTAGGCGGTGAACAGCCGGGGCGAGAAGCTGAAGGCCCGGTTGATGTCGAGTTCAGGGACCTCCAGAGCAGTCACCGCGGAGGCATTGTCGCCAAGGTCGGTGTAGGCCCCAGAGACGACCATCGCCATCTCGGCACGGACGGGACCAGTGAGACCTGCGACCTCTTCGGACTGGGAGAGTTCGATGGCCTTCTCCGGGCGATCGAGTCCGCGTTCACAGTCGGCCAGGACCGGCAGGTGGGTCTGGTCGCCGCTGATCCGGCGGTAGGTGCGCAGCTCGCGCAGCGCTTCGGCGAAGTCACCTGCGGCGTAGGCGGTCAGCCCTACCGCTTCGCGCACGATGCCGAGACGGCCGCCACGGCGGGAGGCCGCGAGGGCATGCTGAAACGCGACGTCGGGGGCGACGTCGACGAGTCGTCCCGCCATGACGAGGTGCTTGGCCACCCATGGACGGTTGACGTCGTCGAGGGTGCGCAGCTGGAGCAGGGCCGCGCGGTCCAGCTCCTTGCCGGTGACATCCTCGTCGATCTCAGGAGAACGCGTGCGATCGTCGCTGTTGGACCGGCGGAGGTCACGCGGATTGCGCGGGGGCCGTGGGCGGTCGCCGTAGGACTCGTCAGGCATAGCTTCTTGGTTCTCCTTGGATTACGTGCGCAGGGCCATCCCAGGATACCGCCTGAAGCGGCGCAGACGGCCTTATAGCTGCTGTGGACGGGAAGCGCGAGACTTGGGTGATCTGGCGAGCAATTGAATAGTCCCAGAAACAGAAAAAGGCCGTACCGGAGATGTCCCCGGACGGCCAGAAAGAATCTGCAATGACTGCGCATTGTTGCTCATCAACGCGCTCATTGTAGGACGCGTGACGCTGGTGGGTTCATGGTCATTGAACTGGCGCGCGGCGCGTTATCCAGGACCCGAACTA
>NZ_JBIMEY010000014.1:0-20406 GCF_051262655.1 Nesterenkonia maliinae
CTGTCAAGGCCGGTGACCGATGGATCGGGCACAGATCGACGCTGGATCGACCCCCGCGGATCGACCGGCGCGCGGGCCGCGCTCCCCACGCTGCTCAGGCCGCAGCTCCCCGGCCCCGGGCGCAGCCACCACCAGCCCAGCACCGGGGCCACGGGGGCAGCACAGGGGCGAACAACGGCAGCAGAGACCACCAGGAGCCCGCCGCAACGCTGCCAGGAGCGCCCAGGAGCCCCGCACCCGGCCACCAACACCGCAGAACGGCACACAACCCCGCACCCCAAACCACCCCGAGCGACGACAGCAGGCCGCAGCGGGCGACGACAGCAGGGGCGCAGCGGGCCACCGCCTCTAAATCTGACTTGTCCCCCCCCCTGACCGGGCGGTCACACGGGGGCGATTAGCAGTCCAAGACTGCACAGCAGTCAACCCAGTCACAGCAGTCACCACAGTCAAAAACGGGCGTAACCCCCCTGAACACAAGGATTACGCCCGCTCTATTGACTGCACAGCAGTCAAAGACTGCCCAGACTACCCAGCAGTCACCGGTATTTTGCCGCTATTTTGGCCTCATCTTTGAACTCGCGTCGGTCCTCTTTGCCCTTCTCGTCGCGGCGGTCCAATTTGCCGCTAGGAACCATCCCCACGGCGGGCGCGGCACTGACCTTGCTGCCGACCTTCACCTTGACCTTGCTGCCGACCTTGACCTTGCCGACCTTCACCTTGGCAGGCTTGGACAGGAGCTGACTCACTCGCTGGGGAGAGACCCCCAGGAGCTGCGCGGTATCTCGGGCTGTAACTCCCCGCGTGCGGAGCTGCGCGGCGGCTTCGCGGATCTCTGCGGCGGCGAGCTGGTTCATTTCGTCGGCCTGGGCGCGATGCTCGATGGCCTGTTCCACGATTGTCCGCACGGGGCTCGGTGGTTCGATATTGATAGCGATCTCAAAGGCGTCGGGTTCTTGATCTGTCACCAGAGAAATCAGGTCGCGGGCCATGACTTCGACTTCGGCCAGGTTCCGGGCGGCGGTGGATCGAGCGATCTCCGGCACGCGAATCCGCCAGGCGGTTCCGTCGCGGTCGACGTTGACTGTGTAGGTGCTCATTTGCGCCACCATCCTTTGCCTAGCTTCTCTTCGACCTGGATATAGATATCTCTGGCCAAGTTCTCGTTGATCTCGCGGTGCCGGGGAAGTATGACCTTCAACCCGTCGAGGTCGAACACTGTGTGATTGCCACCTTCGCGATGCTTGGTGAACTCCATACCCTGAGCTTTCGCGGCCCTATGGAGCCGCTTAACCATGTCTCTCCGCTGTGTCATATACCCTACTCTAGCCCCCCTTTACCTGTCTAGTAAATGGGGGCTAGATATTATGGGTAGATTCTCCACCCCGCGCAGCCCTTGTTAACTGCTGCATCCTTGCTACAGTTGGGAAGGAAAGGGGACAAGTCACTATGTGCAGATCAGTAGCAGAAGGCGGCAAACGTTGCCCATACCACTCCGACCCCCGGGTGATGGCCGCGCTGTCCGCGCGGCAAGCAGCTACCCGCATGGAAGCCCGGATCGAGCGCGCGGAAGCAGCAGGGATACCAGACGAGAAGCTGCAACGCCGCATGGACAAACTCATCGGGGCCTATGAGCGCACCACCTCCCGAGAGCAGGCCGCACGGGCCGCACCCGCAGACGGCGGCGCAGCCAGTCCCGCAGCGGCTCAGGGCGACGATTCCGCAGCCGATTCCAGACCCGCAGCGATAGGGCCGGCGAAGCCAAGCGCAGCCGATTCGATCACCGCCGCGCGGGTGCATTCGATGAGCTGGGATGAGCTGGCCGAGTATTCCGGGAGCCTGGGCGATGACCCCGAGGCCTGGGACAAGCTGGAAGGCCTGATCGATGAGCGCGAGAAGCGCGAGAGCAGCGCCGCAGAGATCCGGGGATGGCTCGAAACCGCCCCCGCGCCTGACTTCGATACTGACCCGGTGACCAACCCCGCCGCGCGGCCTCAGCGGGCCGTGACCCCGCACGAGAGAGCCCGCGAGGAGTTCGACTGCCACCGATACGCGCAGCACCGAAAGGCCGAAAATGACCTTGGCTATCTGCTCAACGCAGAAGGCCGAGCAGCCGGGATCGATGACCTAAGCCTGTTCTCTGGTCCGATCTCCCGGGTGAAGAAATACGGCAGCGAGGAGCTGCAAGCCTGGTTCAATGAGCACGGCAGAATGACCTTAGCGAGCTTTAGACATAGCCTCTTCGGCTGGGCCTCCGATGCGCGCGCCGCACAGCGCGCCAAAACCCAAGGATTCGATCATGTCGCGAACGTCTGAAACAGCCGCCATTCTCAAAGCCCAGGAAGCCGGATACCGCGCCTATCTCGACGGGCTCCACGTCAGGGAATGCCCGCACGGTATGGACACCGCCGAGGAGGAGCTACTAGGCCACGCATGGTTGCGCGGCTATGCCGCCTCACGGACTGACCGCGCCCGGGAGAACCGGAAAGCCTCACCAGCGGGCTAGACGCCCCGCAGGAGCGCCCGCACCGGCCCAGTGTGGGTTTCACTGCCCTTGATGCGCTGAACGGGCCGCAGATCGGCGCACAGAGCCGCAGAGACAGAAGAGCCCCCCGCCAGTGGCAGTGGCGGGGGGCTCTCTGTGTCCCGGGCCGCCCCCGACCCGGGACCCGGTTAGCGCCTAGTCGCCAACCGGAACCGTGTCCCGCTCGATGCACCAGGCGGCATCTTCGTAGCCGGGGAGGTAGTGCAGGACCGCGACCATGAGCTTGTCGCAGAATGCCTTAGCGTCGGAGGTGTCCCAGTCGGCGGCGTCGCACGCCTGGTAGATGTAGCCGCGGATCGCCTTCAGGATCTCCACCGGAGCCCAGAACATCGATGCGGGGTTCTGGTAGCTGTAGGTGACTTCCAGCTCGTCGCCGTAGACGCGGTTCAGGCTCGCAGCGTTGGTGTCCAGGAGCATCTGACCGGCTTCGTTCTGCCCCTCGCCCCGGTTGATGTAGACCGTGGAGCGGTCGGCGCGCTGGTAATAGAAAACCGGGCCATCGGAGTAGCGGTTAGCTGCCCAGACCAAAACGTTGATGTGTTCGCTGGAGACCATGTGAGCGGCCATTGTGTGTTCCCTTCGTGGGAGGTGCGGTGTCGGTCTTTGCCGTTCCGCCTGACATGTAAGAGCTTATATGTTTTTAATGGGGTGTGCAACCCCTGTTTTCAGTCCCGCGCGGCCCCGGGTGATTTGGGTACCAACTGCCGACGCGCGGCCCCCGGCGCGAGGTGCGCCGGGGCGGCGTGTGGATCGCTTCTCAGCGGGTGGCCGCGTGGCCGTAGATGAAGGTGTGCAGGTCGTAGCGGTCATTGTCGCCGGAGGGGTTGTTGTCGGTCTTGGTGCGGCAGGTGGTGCAAGTCCACTCTTCCCAGGTGGCGACGATGGAGTAGCCCTCGGGCGGGATTGGGGCGACCGTGCTGGGCTCGACGGCGGCAACGGCGGTATCGATGTAGCCGCACTCGTTGACCTTCTCCATGCGAAGGACGGTCTTCAGGTTGTTGCTGGTCTGGACGCTCATCGTGTGTTCCCTTCAAGTGGGGTGCGGTGCCGGTCTATGCCGTTCCGCCTTATGTGTAAGAGTTTACATGTTTTATAGGCGGCGCGCAACCCTGGTCCGACTCCCCGCGGCCCCCGGGGGATTTGGGTACCAACTGCCGACGCGCGGCCCCGGCGCGAGGTGCGCCGGGGCGGCGGGTGGTTCGACTCTCAGCGGGTGGCCTTGTGGCCGTGAAAGTAGGTGTGCTGGTCGTAGCGGTCGCCGTCGCGGGAGGGGTTGTTATCGGCCTGCGCTCCGCAGGTGGTGCAGTCCCACTGTTCCCAGCGGGAAGCCTCGGTGTATCCCCGGGCGATTGACTCGGCGTGGAAGGGGATCCCCTCGGTAGTGATCGCGATATCGGTTCCGCCATCCTGGCCGATCTTGGTGAGCTTGATGATGGTTTCGGTCTTCGTGGTGGTGCTCATGTTGAGATCCCTTCGTGGGGGTGCGGTGTCGGTCTATGCCGTTCCGCCGTTACATGTAAGAGCTTACATGTTTTGTGAGGGGTGCGCAACCTTCGCGAATGCGCGGCCCGCTAGGCCTTGTCGCCGTCCCTCTGCGCGATGGCCTCGCGCGCCCCTTCGGGTATCGCGTTGAACAGGTGGGAGATTTTTCGTGGTCGGGCGATCAGGTCATCTACCAGGAAATTCACCAGCTCGAACATGGTCAGCGCGACCTCTGCGGTGTCACCCTGTGACTGAATCTGTGCCGGGTGAACTGCGCCGTTGCCTGAGACGCGGATCGTGTCGGCGGTCTGCTGTAGCCGCTCGTCAAACGTCCTGCGCTCCACAAGCAGACCAATCTGCGCATTCAAGTTCCCCGGCTTGCCGGTGGTGTCCTGAAGCAGCTTCTCCATCAGAAGCCTCAACAGCGCGGCTGCCGCACGGGGGGAATCTGCGAGGACCGCCCGGGCCTCAGAGTGCAGCTCTTTCAAGCCCTCTGGCATCGCCTCGTGGGGAAGTGGTGCATCGGACCTCTTGGGCCAGATCATTGCCCACATGGGGGAAATCGTCGGGCTCACTGCCGGGGCCGCACCCCTGGGCCTCGATATGTCACTGAGCTTCACCCGAGCAAGTTCCGCCCTCCGATTCCTTATCCAGATTGAGTAGTTCTCACACGCGCCACACGTAGCGCGCATCAGGTCATTCCAATCGATGGATTCCGGCTGACCGTCACCGTCGTACGTTTCAACGAAAGACACATTTTCTGTCCAGACCTGAGCGCCGATTGCAGAGCAATGGGGGCAGGTAAAAACTCGCTTCCGCACTGCGGGGGTGAAGTCAGTCATGGCCTCAGTATTTCAGGGGCCGGTGACACCCAGGAGGGGCCGCGCGGGGCGCTGCGCTTCAGGGGGTTGCACACCTCCCCACAAACATGTAAGCTCTTACATGTACGGCGGAACGGCAATAGACCGATACCGCACCCCATAGGAAAGGTTCCACCATGACTGTTCAGACCATCACCGTCCCAGTAGATCCCGCCGCTGAGGTCACCGTGGCCGCGACCACCGGAAAGCTCGATGTCCTCCAGGAAATCGTCGGCGGATATATCCAGGCGGTCGGCGTCGGTAACGTCACGATCTACCTGGACGAAGAGGGCAAGATCAAGGGCAAGGAAATCAACGTGCGGGCCACCAAGCTCGCCCACCGATTGAAGCTCATCAGCGTCTACGATTCCATCGTGGGTGACGCCGTGGTGCTCGGGTTTGACTACGAATCAGGAGAGCACCGGGACGCCCCGAGTTGCGTGCTGACCTACCTGGAAGACGTGCGAATCTAGTCCCGATCAACACCGGCCCCGCTCGCCCCGAAAGGGGCGGGCGGGGGTCGCCCGATCGCGGGGAAAGTGGGGGTTGCGCACGCCCTCCAAAACGTATAAACTCTTACATGTACGGCGGAACGGCACAGACCGACACCGCACCCCCTCAGAGGACAAGGATTCACACCATGGCTAAGACCATCGAGATCACCGAACCGATGCGCAACGAACTTGCCGAGTACGGCCCGGATTCCGCCGTTTTCAAGCTCCGCGGAAAGATCCACGCCGACTTCAAAGGCATCATCGATGGCACCCCCTACGTGATGGTCGGCGGCTGCGTGCTGACCCCCTGGTACGGCCCCAAGGTGCTTACCGCCCTTCAGGCCGAGCAGGCCAGTTAGACCCCACGGCAAGGGACTAGGCCCCGGCTCGATCCGGGCCGGGGCTTGTCCCCCCTGCCGCTTACTCTGAACACCAGAAGCCCCGCACACGAAAGGCTGCACAATGACCCCCCTCAGAAACCCCGATCTGTTCTGGTGGATTGCTACCCCTATGCTGCTCGCCGCCGTCGCCCTGGTGGTGCTCACCATCGTCTTTAAAATCCTGACCCACGCCTATGACCGGCGCGCAGAAGCTGCCGAGCGCGAAGCGGCTGAGCTTCACGGCGAACGGGTTGCGCGCCACCGTAGACACATGTAATCTCTTACATGTCAGGCGGTACGGCATGGACCGACACCGCACCCCCCTACGGGAAGGGAAACCCGCAATGAGCACCACCACTTATTTCGACCGAGAAGCCGCCCTCGACTACCTCCAGAAGTGGCACACCGACGAGGACCGCGAGTCGGCGGAAGACCTCTTGGATGACCGGGGATTCTGCTCCTGTTGCGGCGTCGATTACGCCGGACTCGACCGCGACGCCGGAGATATGACCGGGCAGGCCGGTAGCGGTGATGACCTCGACGGGGAACCGCTGACCCCCGTCCCTTGGAATCCCCGGATCGCCAACCACGCGGGCCGAGTGGACTTCGACAACGACGAGGGAGATTCCGTCGCCAGCGTGCGCATGGTCCGCGCAGGGTCCGGCTACGCGGTGATCATCGACCAGCTCAGCGACACCTACAACCTGATCATCAAGCACACCAACGAGTAAGCCCCACCGGGTGCCCCCGGCCCCCTCGCGGGGCCGGGGCGCTCGCAGGCCTCCGAAGCACCGGGACGGCCTCTAGATGCCCAGGTGTGCCTGCACCGCCTTAGCGCACGCCTGGTGAGCATTCCAATAGCGGTCCAACCCGCGCCGATTCTCATCGAAATACCCCAGCCCCGGCGCATCCTGAAGCATGGGGTGGGTCTCCTCGCGGATCTCCCCGGTGTTGAAACTTCGCCGGAACACCCGGAAAGAAGTGCGGTAGAACTCGCCGTTCCAAGACATTGTGTGGTCCCCGTCCGGGACCATGATCACGTCATCACCGGTGACGGTCTCGGTCCAGAGAACCCCCTTGGTCTGGCTGATCGGGAAGTTCTCGTGCTCGGTGAGAAACGGGTACACCCACTCCCGGGAAACCACCGGGCTATCGCCTACAAATACCCATGCCATGCAGTCGTCTCCTCACCTGCTCTGAAGGCCCATACGGGACCCGTGGGCGCTCACGGGCTTATCCCGCAGCGGAATCCCTGGCCCTATCTCATCACCGCCCGGACCCCGCGCCTAGGTCCCGTGAACCGCCGCGCGCGTCCCCGGGAAAGTGCTGCCTCGACAGCCCTTGACCACACCCCCACAAACATGTAAGCTTTTACATGTTAGGCGGTACGGCACAGACCGACACCGCACCCCACCTGAAGGGACCAGAATCATGACTACTCTCCACCAGAGCATCAGCAGCCAGATCGGCGGATTCGGCCTCATGGTCGTCGGAGCCGAGAACCTCTCCCCCGCCCTCGACGGCGAAGGCCTGAGCTTCAGCATCAACATTCAGCCCGTCCACGCAGACGGCTCCCGAGGTCCGGCCCCGCGCCGGATGATCGCCAACGTCACCCACGACATCAACGACACCTACCGGGTGGAAGTCTTCTACTACGAAGACGACGCCAAGGTCCTGCACCTGACCCTGAGCAACGTCTACTCCGGCGACCTCGAAGCAGTCATGTTCGGCCTCGAAAACGGCACCCTCCACGGCAACCCCGGCCCCGGCTGGATCTAAGCGCCGCACCAGCCCCGGCCCCCACCACGGGGGCCGGGGCGCTCGCCGCTCTCCCCTGGTGGAATCACCGCCCCCACAAGGGGCACCGGCAGGGTTGCGCACCCCCTCTAAAACATGTAAGCTCTTACATATACCAAGCGGAGCGGCTCGACCGGTACCGCACCCCACACGAAGGGACCAGAAACCATGCAGACCACCCAGCCGGCCCCGACACAGAACACCGACCGCGTATGGATCAACGCCAACGGCGAAACCCGGTGCGACGTCCACGCAGGCCACTACCTCACCACCGCGATCAACGCCGCCCCCCACGGGGGACACCACCTCACCGCCCTGGCCGACTGGGTAGCCGCCACCACCGCCGAGGCCACCTGCGAGACCTGCCCCGCCACCTAACCGGCCCACCTCCCGCACAGCACCGCCCGAGACCACACAGCACCCACCAGCAGCCCCGGAAGGCCCCCACACCATGCAGACCCCCACAGCACCCCGCACAGCCGCCAAGGCGCTCGCCGTGGCCGCAGGCCTCCTGCTCCCGGCCCTGGCGATCAGCCCCGCGGCAGCCGATACCGCGACCGATGAGCGGCCCGCGCTGGAGGTGCTCGAAACCATCGAGATCCGCGAGGATCACTCGATGGACGGCTACGACCGGGACAGCTACGCCCCGTCCGGCTGGGTCGATGCCAACGGGTCCGGCTGCACCACCCGAGAAGACATCCTCGCCCGCGACCTCGACCCCGAGACCCTCTCCCTCGACGGTTGCACCGTGGACTATGGCTCGATGACCGGCGCCTATTCCGGGGAAGAGATTGAACACGTCCAGGGCTCCTCAGAGGTCGATGTCGAGCACCTCGTATCCGCTGGCCAGTCGCATAGGAACGGCGCTCACGCCTGGGACGACGAGACCCGCCAAGAGTTCTACCAAGACCCCGATAACCTCCTGGCCGTCTCGGCCTCCGAGAATCAGAGCAAGTCCGACCGCGACGCCAGCGAATACCTGCCCCCGAACCAAGGCGCTTACTGCGCGTTCGCGGGCGGCATCATCTTTGTGAAGGCCAAATATGATCTCGCCGTGAACCCCGCCGAACACGAAGTCATCAGCGACGTGCTCAGCGATCCCGAGTGCGAAGGCACCCCCGCCGCCCCGGCGCAGGCCCTTTACACCGAGGAATGGACCGCCGCCCCCGAGGCCACCAACGGCAGCGCAAACCCGCTGGAGGATCTCACCGACGAGATCACCGGAAACCCCCTCATCATCGGCGGAATCGCCGCCGCGCTCGCCGTGGTGATCGCGCTCCTGATCTTCTTCCCGAAGCTGCGCCGCACGGTCACCCGCAGCGCAACCCGCAGCATCAAGCGCAGCGCCCGCAGCAACGTCCGCAAGTCGCTGAAGTTCTAGGCCGATATGCGGATCTCTAGAGGCGCTCGCATCATCGAAGTTCACCGCCACCCCCGAGGTGGCTGGAGCCGCTACGGCGCTTCAGCCCCCGGGGGGTTCCGCGTGATCCGGGCTCAGCGTGGCTCCTGGTCATCCGACACCGGAGGCATCTGCGCTTCACCGCCGCACCGCTGTTCATCGGTCCGCGCGAGACCGAGGCACTGCGGATCGGCGCGATCACCAGCGCCACCGTGATCACGGGGCGCTCAGGCCACACAGACCGGCCCGAGGTGATCTATCAGACCGTGAGCGTGCAGCCGTCCTGGCGTCGCCGCGGAATCGGCTCCACCCTGCTCCTACGGCTCCACGAGCACTTCAGCGACCAGGGCTCCCCCGTGCTCACGGGAAGCTTCACCGGCACCGGCTGGAGTCTGGCAGTGCATATGCGCGAGAACCACGGCTGGGAGATCGATGGCGGGCCACCCGAGGCCCACGAGCGCGCGGAACTCGACTAGTTCTAAATGACTTGTCCCCTTAGGGTGCGTCACCCTTGAATATGTAAACACTTACACGTAGTGTGGACGCTATGAGCACCTCCCCCGAGATCCCCAACACCGCCCGAGACGACCTCACCCCACACCTCCAAGCACTCCACACCGAACTCGGCCAAACCATCCAAGACATGGAAGCCATCGGGGCCACCAGCGCCGCCTGCGCCCACTACCAAGCCCAACAAACCTGCGCCCGCTTCCTCACCACACCCCACGCGCTCGCGGCTCCGGCCCGCAGCTAACGCCTTAGGGCATTCGTCGTCTCAGGCCATCGACCAACAGCGCCACTCCCGCGCCAGTGCCTCCCGCTACCGCAGCACCTTTCCATCCGAGACCCTCAACCCCTTTGCGACCGTGTCCTTCCTCCCCGGTGCCGGTCTCGGCTGCCTCGTCATCGGTGCCGGTCTCAGACGCCTTGTCGTCAATCTTGGCCCCCCAGAGCCTTAGCAGCGCCCAGCGCCTCTCTCCCACAAGGACCGCAATCGGCGCAATCACCAAAAGGCCGGCCACCAACTCAAGTAGGCCGCTCACATCCACGGAATCCCCAAGATTGGCAACGTACAAGACCACCCCCACCGGCAGCAGCACCACCAGCAGACCCGCCAGAAGAACCCGCTCGGCACCCCAAAGATCATGTGTCCAAGCCTCGGCCCGCGTCGCCTTCGCCCCCACCACGGCCACAACACGACGCGCCGCTAGAAACACGCAGAGCAGGCCTAGAGCAATGAGGAACAGGCCGGTCTGGGGGAACACGACATGCACTGCGCCCCCAGATAGGGCACTGACTATCTCCCTTGTCGCAGCAGCTATATTCGCTAACGCCTGACTCGCGGGCTCCTCTGGCGTAGCAGTCCCAATGTTGCCGAATGCCTCAAGCCGGTCAGCCTTTCGGGCCTCTGTTAGGGCCTCTCTGGCCTCGGTTCGAGCCTCTCCGGCCACGCGCCGAGCTTGCCAGAACGCTCCCCCCGCGACGGCCACCCAAAAGACGACAGCCACCCCATTCCAGACCCACCACTTCCAGACGCTGGGCGAACCACCCCTACCCTCCAGAGACTCCCAGCGGCCATGAATCCACGTCTCTAGCCCGTTCACGCCACACCCTCGGGGGCAGCCGAGATCGTGACCCGCTCCAGCCCCTCCACGGTGCGCAGCTCATAGGCGGCGCGCGCTGCGGCTGTCCGGTGCAGCTCGACCGGCACGCCCTGACCTGAACCTCGCCACTTCTTCTCACGGGCCTCCGGGTGCCAGCGGTAGAACGCCCCGCGGCTGTCGAACGTCACCAGTGCGGCCTCACCAGTCTCGGCGTGCAGCGTCCGGGCGACCTCGACCAGCTCAGCCACGAGGTCATCCTGATATTCCTCCATAGAGGCGATGGTCTCCGCGATCCACGTCCAGTCTCTCGGGGGATTCCGCCCAAACTCCCAGCGGGCAATGCTGTCTGGTCGGACCCCCCACACTTCACCCAGGGCCTTCAGGGACAGGCCCAGAGCCTCACGGCGGGCCAATAGCTCAACAGGGGTCATCATCTGCTCCAATCGTCGTCGCCCCGTGCGGGGAATCAAGGGGGCGTTACTTGCTCCGGTACTGCTTGCGCAGCGCGGGCTCTTCCTCGCGCAACTCTGCAATCGCTGCCAGCATGTCGTCGCGCAGGCTCTCGCGGCGCGTCATTGCGACCTTCTCCCAGGTGTCCAGGGTCCAGGCGTGAACCGGCTTCTGCTTCTCTGAGACGTGCACCGAGTCTGGCGGCGGCATGGTGGACTGCATTGCACCGAATGAGCCGGGAGAGAGTCGATTGCTTCGGCGCATGATGTACTGCCCGCCGTAGTAGAGCTTCGTCATGGTGACTCCTTGTGAGAAGGGCGCAGCTCCCGCGAGAGCCACTTGTAAACTATTACATGTAAGAACATACATGTTTTATGGTGGCGCGTCCACCGTCCATAGAAACTGGCCCACCTAGCCCGCCTTGCCGCTATATACATATTTTGTGAACTCGCGGCGTAGCATGAGATCGGCACGTATTGGCCGCAGCGAAAGAGGGTGCCCGTGGGCCGCACGATCACTTCAACGATGAGCCCCGCGCAGTTCGACATCGACCGTCAACGCATCGGGTACTCCACCGAAGATGTCGCACTAGAGCTTGGCGTCACCATGCGCACCGTGGCCTGGTGGTACACCGACCGGAACCCCTCGCAGCGGGCAGCCGAATGGATCGAAGCCAAGACCGCGAGCCACCTGCGAAACGTCGTCGCCGTGGTGGACGCGATGAGCGATATCCACGCGACCGGGCTCCCCGTGGAGCTGGTGCGCTACCCCACGAAGATCCGCATCAGGCAGACCGCCACCGGCTTCAAACACCCGCGCCATTGCGACGCCTTTCTCCGCGATGTCTCCACCCAGCTCCTGCTGCTGGAGATTCCTCACCGCATCATCACCGAGAAGCTCGACGACTGAGGCGCTCCCCTGACTGCTGTGACTGTTCTGACTGCTGTGCAGTCATTGACTGCAATTACTGGGTGACTCAGCCTCGCAATCCATGACCCTTTTGCAGTCAATGACTGCACCGACTGCTCCGACTGCATAGCGGCCAGAACCTCCGAGCGCGGCTCCGCGATAGCCGCCCCTTGGGGCAGTCAATGCAGTCACGGCAGTCAGGCCAGTCACCGCAGTCAGTCCGGGCGCGGCTCGGTTGGAGCACCTCGGCCATCGGTCCCCCCGCACTTCACTGAGCGGCAGTAGATACACCCCTCAGCGGGTACGACAGAAGCGACTCACGGGGACTGGCTGCATTGCCCCACCCTCGGGGACAAGTCACTGCGACCGGAGCCGGTTGTCCGCTCGGGCGGACAGCAGCAGGGGAGCCACCAAGCCATCTCGTCCACCGTCCCCAGGTGCGCCGACCCCTCGGGACCCGTATCGGGCAGCAGAATCAGATAGGGGCTCGATCCCGGTAGTTGACCTCTCGCCGCGATGCCGCCGACACCGAATTCTGAACGGTGTCGGCGGTCCTTTTTTGCTGCGCTTTCACGTCGCGCCACCGCGCTCGGTGGCGTCGAACGATGAGGTGAAGGGGGCCGCGCAGCGTGACCCCTACAGGGTGCGTGAGGCGACGGAGCGGGGCCGGGGAGTCCGCATCCGTCCCGATCCGGGGCGGGCGTGACACGATTCCCACCGCGCGGCATGTACATGGCTGCTTCCCTGTCATGGCAACGATGTCACGGGAACTGCCACGGCGACGAGCGGTCGAATGTACACGCTGGAGGGGGTGACATTTATGGATCTGAGAGGCGTGACAGCAGGCTACTTCCGCGCCAATAAAGGGATGCAGGCTCATAGGGGGTGCTCAAACACCCTATATTTAGGTGGTAGCTCAGTCCCCTGCACTGCTGGCAAGCCAGATTCACATGCGTCTGAGCTTATCACATGGATACAAATCCATAGGAAATTTTCCTTTTTGACTTGTCCCCTACATTGCCTGTCGGGTGTCCCACTTAGTTGGCGGAAGCGCAGCACCTCCCGCGGCGGGTGTTCTGACTGCTTTGACTGCACTGACTGCCAAGCAATGAACCCATGCTGAGCAGTCCTTGACTGCCGAGCAGTCACCCACGCCACTGGCGGGGGAGTGCTGCGCCCTCGTGGAGCCGGATCGATCCGGGCTCACGCTTGCAGTCAATGACTGCAATGCCGTTCCCGACTGAGGTGACTGGGTTGACTGCACTGCCCCTCGGGCAGTCTGTGACTGGGTTGACTGCCTCCCCGCGCAGCTCCCCCGCGACCGGAGATCCCGCACCACTTGAGCCTCTCGCTGGGGGAGAGGTCGGGGAAGACATGAGCCCCCTCGGCGCAGCGGTGCTGACAGCCGGTGCGCGTGGCCCGAGTGAATGCCTGCGAAGCAGTCACGGCAGTCAATGACTGCCACAGTGGACGCAGGTTCTCGTTGCCTCTTCGCCTGACCCCGTTCTCTTCCCACCGTCGCACTTTTTTGACTGCTTTGACTTCTTTGCAGTCTTTGACTGCATTGACTGCTGTGACTGTGTTACAGTCAAAACATGCACGATGCACCATCCCCCGAGCAGCGAGATACCGAGACTTTTTGAAGGAGACGACCATGGCGAAAGTTCTAGCTTTCTCGAATCAGAAGGGCGGAGTAGGCAAGACGACGACGTGTGGCCATGTTGGCCGCGCAGCCGTTTTGGCCGGTCTGAAAGTCCTCTTCGTGGACGCCGATCCGCAAGGCAATCTGACGAGCTCGCTTCAGCCTGCGGACTTCAGCGACGAGACCCCGGGCCTGGCAGATGCTCTCTCCACCGCCTCGGATCTGACCCTTGCCGATGTCATCGTGGACACCCCGTGGGACGGTGCCGATATGGTCTCGACCGTGGGCTCCCTGTTGGCCGGCGTCCGCAAGGAAATCTCCACTGGACCCGTGGGCCGCGAGTTCCGGCTAAGGGAAGCTCTGGAGCCCGTGCTGGGCCGCTATGACCTCATCCTCATCGACTGCCCGCCGTCGCTCGATGACCTCACGTTCAACGCCTACACCGCCGCTCACGGGATCGTCGTGGTGGCCGAAGCTGACATGTACAGCGCCAACGGAATCGCGCAGCTCCTCGAAGCGGTGACGAACCTGAAGAAGTACACCAATCCACGGTTGGAGGTGGCCGGAATCGTCATCAACGGCTACCGAAAGAACACCACCGACGCCGAGCACTGGAGGCGCGAGATCGTCACAGCCGCCGACGCTCTTCAGTTGCGCATCCTCGAACCCACGATCCCGCTACGCCTGGTGATCTCAGGTTCCTTCTCCTCGGGCCGCGGGCTCGACCAGATGACAGACAATCGGGCGGTCGCGAAGGACATGGGGAAGAAGTACGACACCCTCTTGCAGCAGCTCGTCGCCTAGCCCGCCATCCTCACCAGACCGCCACACTTCTCCCGGAAAGGACGTTCCCCCATGAACGACCAGGCACGTAAACCGTCCAACCTCAGCAGAAACCTCGCGTACCAGTCCATGCGCGACTCGGCCCCCACTGGCGACCTAGTTGACCTGCCCCCGACTCAGCCCCTGACTCCGACCCCAGCCCCTGCTCCTGTGGCAAAGAAGCCCGAGCGCAAGCAGGTCACTTATTACCACGAAGAAAACGCCCTCGCCCGGGCAAAGCAGGCCTACGAGTTCACCCGCGTTCACACCGGGCATAAGAGCTGGACTGCATTCGTGGAGGCAGCCGTGGACAAGTTGACCTATGACCTCGAAGAGAAGCACAACGACAGGCGTCCATTCGGTTCCTGAGCATGTTCTAACCGCACCTCTGAGAGAGGCTGCATCGATGATCCCCCTGGATTCGATGCAGCCTTTTTCTTTGCCCTGAACCACCTGATCACCTGCCGCTTGCGAATCATCTGTGGTGCCAGCTCTAGCTATGTCCCAACCTCAGACGACTAGACCGCGCTCTGTTTCTGAAGTGATTGCTCTAGCCCCGGGAAGGTGCCCAACGGTTTTGCCAGGCAAGCGCGCGGAGCGTGCGCGGCAGCTACCACTGAAAAGCAGCAGTCTCTGCAAGAGCTGCGCTGCATTTGGTCATCCACAAAAATTTGCCTCGCGCGTTAGTTTGCCTGCGGCGCAAGGAAGAAGTTTCTAGGTTGAGTATCCAGGGAAAGTATCTAGGGGGGTCTCTCAGCCGCGAGCTTGGATGCCAATAAGCACAAGGGATGCAGGGGGTCTGAGAACTTGGCGAGTGACGCCGAATCAACCACGAGTGACGCCGAATCAACCACGAGTGACGCCGAATCAACCACGAGTGACGCCGAATCAACCACGAGTGACGCCGAATCAACCACCGAAGGGACCGGGAAAGTGGCCGTTTAGCGGCGCGCCTCGGTTATCCACAGGGGGGCAGGGAGGATAATCAGTAAGCAACGAGGGACTAAGCTTGGCGAGTATCGTCATCGCGTGAAAAACAGACGTAGACTTGTTGCTCTACGCACACATGTTAAGGCCCCCACGCTACGGGAATAGCTGGGGGCATGGAGACAACCTAAGCGAAAGGTCGGTGTTGCCTCAATGGCAAGCTTACAGAATCAGATGCAGAAACTCCCACCGCGACGCACTATGTGTGGATCGATGGTGGATGACCTGACCCGATTCTCCCTGCCCCTCGCGCCTATCGAAGAACCTGTCTGGACTCGGCAGAACGGGCAGACGACGTTCACGGTGACGGGCGCGGTGATGCAGAGGAACGACGGATCTACCTACATGGAAGTGCCGTCAGGAAAATACGCCCGAGCAGCTTTGTTCTACCTCTGCACGCTCGGTCGAATCTCTGGCAAACGGGAGATCCCGCTGGGGGATAGCTATCGGTCATTCCTGAGTCGAGTCGGACTCTCGTGGTCGGGATCGACAAGCGCGCGTGAAGCCATCCGGCAGCTAGAGCTGGTCGCCGGATCAGGGTTCTCGGTCCACACGACAGAGAACCTGGAGCAGGAAGGGGAGAGCGTCACCCGCCGAAGCGCCGACAGGGTTAACCTCGCTGACAAGACAGAGTTCTGGCTGCCGACGAAGTTAGAGGATCGTCTGGTGAAGAACTCGCAGGTCGTTCTCAGCGAGCCGTTCCACCTCTCTCTCGCCCATGCTGTCCCAGTGCCGACTGCGGCCTGGAAGCATCTGATGGCAGAGTCCAAGTCCGCACTTCCTCTCGATGTTTACCTCTGGCTCTGTGCCCGCCTGTACAAGATCACCCGTGACAGCTACGTGTCCTGGGACCAGATTCATTCTCAGTTCGGCTCCACCGCCTCATTGCGGCACTTCAAGCCCAAGTTCCGCAGCGCCCTCGCGTTGGTGATGGAGGTTTACCCTGAAGCGCGGATCTACGAGCAGGTGCCGACATCGCAGCGCAAAGGCTTCAGCGGCTTCTCCCTGAAGCGGGGAAGCGGCAGCGCCATCGATTCACGGTTCGTGATGGATTCTGATCCAGCAGACGCTTCTATCCCCCTGCCAGAGCCGCACCGCGAGGACGCGGCCTAGAGAGGTGCTCCCGGGCATCACGGCCCCGGGAACGCCTGCGTGGGGGCCTACCGCCCTCGATGGGAAGGGCCTAGCGCAGCGCCGCTCTGCGGGGCGGCAGGCGCTGATATCGCGCTACCGCAACATGGAAGCGACTAGGCTTGCCTTTGCGGCCCTGGATGCACCCCTGTGCCGTTGTACTGCACCGAGGGGCGCGGGGAAGGCAGATGCGGCAGTGAAAATTCCTCAGGATGAGTTTCTCTCCTGGGCCGAGTCCGCCTATCTAAGCACCGGCCAGCAGCGTTTTTCGATGAAGATTCTTTCCAGACTGACCGGCTACTCGCAGGCGCGTCTCTCGATGCAGAAGGGCCGCGGCTACATCGAGTCTGTCGTGGTGATCGCCTTCTCCCGCGGGCTTGGCCTAGACCCGGTGAAGCAGCTCCTGACGTTCCCCTACTTTGGCCGGCTACTCAGGACCGAGACCCCTTCCCAAGAGGAGGTGCTGGCCCTGGTCAGCACCAAGGATCTCGCCCGGGAGCTGCACTTCAGGCTCGGAGCCCCTAGTCGAGGGGACCAGCCACTTTCTGCCGCAGACGAGAATCTAGGTTTCCTGCGCTGGTACGACGCCGCAGTGAAGAGGGGCGAAGGCGTCAACATCGCCGCAGCAATGACCATTTCAGCCCCGGTACTCTCCAGCCGGAACATTCGGAATAGCTGGTCAATGGGCGAACTGCACGATATGTGCGAAGCTGGTGATCTAAATTATCGGGTGTCTCTGGTGGCAGCAGGACACATAACCCTTGAAGAAGCTGGGTACGAGTCTGACTTGCGCGAGCGGACGTTGGAGAACGTCGCTGACGAGCTGTTTTTCACGTACTTCAAGCAGTCTCTTGGGCATATGGAACGGCAAGCACGCGCCGTCGCTGATCTCCGGAGGATGAGTGAACACCTGGGCTGACCCGTACAACTGGACCCTTCTTGCTGTCTTCCTCGTGCTAGGCACGGGCGCTGTCATGCGCATCCGGGCGGGGCTCAGCAGCACTACGAACCGAAAATTGTTGGCTGCGCACCTGGCAATGGTGATCGCGCCTTTACTGGCGAACTCCGTGGTCTATTACCCGCTCGATCAGCTCCTAGGGGCGAAGAGCTATGCGAACCTCGTTGTCCACGGCTTCGTGATCCTGGCGACCTGGCTTCTCTCGATCTCGGTCCTCGCGAGCATGACGCCCGAGCGGCGTCCCTGGTGGGCGGCGTGGTGGGTTCCCGTGGCCGTTATCGCCCTTAGCGCGGTCGCGTTCGTGATCCTGGACCCACACTCTGACCGGGGCCTGGTGAGCTACCAAGACCACCCGGCCTATGTGGCGTACTGGCTTGCGACTCTGGCGATCATTCCCCTGGCTATGCCTCAGATCGTGCGCGGGCTCAGTCGTTGGTTCCAGGGGGAGAAGCGAGCTATCGCCCCGACCCGATACAAGGTCGGAGCCGGCATGTTGATCTACGGCTATATCGCCGGGTCCATGGCAACGCTGTTCTACGCCATCACCGCCGTTTTTCCGTCCATGGTGTTCGCCCGCGAGTTCCTGGGCTACTCCGCGATCCTCACGCTTGCGGCGGGACTCATGGTCACGCCATCGGCACCCCAGCGCCGAAAAGCAGCACAATGGCAGCGAGCAGACCGAGCGCAGATCCAGCGATAACCTCGCTGCGCGAGTGCTGGACCAGGTAAACCCGCGACCAGATCACCAGCGCCCACACGGGCGCAGTCAGCAGCAGCAGCCACCACGAGAACGCGCTGGCGATCACCACGGCAGCTAAGGCCGAGATCAGCGCGTGCAGGCTGATCTTGAAGAACGCATTGATTCCCGCCACGACGACGATTAGCGAAATGGCGATGAAACAGGCCCACGTCACCCATGCGCTCTGCGTCACTAACAAGGTCGCTAACGCCCCGAGCACGGTGGAGACCAGCACGATTCCGTAGAACAAATGACGTTGATGGCGATTGACGATGAATTTATCTGTCGCGCGCCCACGCATGGTCATCACGACCGCCACCGCTTGCGGCACCACCGCGAAAGCAATGACCGAGATCGCCGTAGTTGCGGGCCAGTTGGGGTCAGTGACCACGGCCAAAGAGACCAGCATTGCCGCGATGAGCACGGGGGGTGAGAAGACCTCTGAGCCCACCCAGGCAGCGCGAAGATAAACTTTAGTAGATAACGGCATGAATAATAGGAGCCTCTTCAACAATCTGTTGTATAGTTGTCTTATGCGCGGGCTCTAGGGAAGCCAGCGCAATAGGAAAGGGGGTTCATCATGACTTGGTTAAATCTACGGTCCCACGGAGGACCTGAAACACACCCAGCGGAATCCGCAGAATGGCGGGGCTGGGCAGCGTGAGTATTCTGCGAAAAGGGAAGCCCGAGACGTTCGTGCTGCTTGCAGCGGGCGAAACCTGGACTCTCAACGGCGTGAAGATCCGCCGAAACTGGGCCGAAGCTGTTGAGCTGGTGCAGGAGCAGGCAAAAACTCTCCCGGTTGAAGTGACCATCAAGGACGCTAAGTTTCAGCGCGACGTGCTGATTCACGATGGCGGACGCCTTGAAGAGATCCCCGGCACCAAGCGCCCCATTGACGAGTCTGAAGACGACGAGGACAGCGCCGCCGCGGCTGACGCGGCCGAGGAAGAATCAACCCGAGGCCTCAGCGCACTTCTGGCAGGGAGCCACCGGAAGAAGGTGATCATCGGCGCTGGAGTCATCGTGCTCGCGTCACTGACCGCCTCAGGAATCTGGGTCTTCTCCCAGAACGGGGATGGGGACCAGAACGACGACGCCGCTGTGCAGGAGCCGTGGATCTTCCCCGAAGACGAAACCCCCCTTGCCCTGAACGGGCGGCACCTGCTCGCCTCCACGGATGACCGAAGCGGCCTGGCGCTCTACGACACCGAAACAGGCACGCTGTTGGACTCCTGGGATATCTCCACCACCGGGGGAGCCCGCATCATGAGCACCCCCGAAGCCATTGCCGTTGACCCGGGAGAAGGGGAAGTCGTCGTCGCGACGATGGAATCCCAGCGGCTGCGCGAGGGGGAGCTGAACACACGAGGCAGCGCCCCGGTGCTGCATTCCGGCAGCACCTACACCGCCATGAACTCCCTGGCAGAGCCCGAGCAGATCCCCGATGGCGCAGTGGTCTTCGCAGGAGATCCTGACGGCGCGTACCTGGCGTCTTCCCCGGCGACGGTCACGGACCCAGACGGCAACGATGTCGATCTGGAGGAGCCCGCCGAGGGCTACGAGCGGACCCTGTTCATTGCAGCTACCCCGGAACGCATCGTCACTCTCTGGGCGGACCCCGAGGAAGAGGAGTCGTCGCAACTGGTGATCCACGATCCCGAGTCCGGGGACGTGCTCACCGCCGAGGAGACCGACGAAGAGGACTTCACCCCCGTTCGAGGGACCGTGCTGCTCGGAGAAGAGTTCTATCTCACCGAGGACCACGAGCTAGACGCACTCTGCGAGGGCTACGAAGTTCTCACCGGACATCTGCTCTGCCCGGACGGTAACGGCTGGGCCTCTCCGATCAGCGACATCACCGCGGACGAAGACTTTCTCGCCGTCTCTCCCGAGGCCTATATCCAGGCCTCCGATCGCACAGTCCACACCCTTACCGACACCGAAGATTGAGGCCGACATGCCACGTAAATCAACTGCCGTCATCGGAGCGACCACGCTGAGCGCGCTCATGCTCACTGGTATCGCTTCAGCCAACGCTGACACAGAGATCCCCGGTCCCCCGGATGATCGCCCGATCTCGGAACTGCTTCCTGATCTGTTCCCCGAGCTGCCCCCCGAGCCTGCGCCGGAGCCACCGGCCCCCGAGCCCGCACCGGAGCCCGCACCGGAGCCTGCACCGGAGCCACCGGCCCCCGAGCCCGCAC
>NZ_JBIMEY010000015.1:0-19275 GCF_051262655.1 Nesterenkonia maliinae
CTGTCAAGGCCGGTGACCGATGGATCGGGCACAGATCGACGCTGGATCGACCCCCGCGGATCGAGCGCGGCGACGCCGGATCGAGGAGGGATCGAGGAGGGCGACGGCAGATCGAGGCCGGATCGACCGGCGCACGGGCCGCGCTCCCCTCCCCCACACTGCTCGGGCCGCTCGGGGGCCGCTGCTCGGGCTCGGCACCTCGGCGCAGCGGCGGGGCGAGCTGCTCGGGCGGGCCAACGCAAGAACCCCCGACAGATGCCGGGGGTTCGCGGTATGCAAGACCCTTCGGGCACCCACAAAGGGCACATAGGGCCTTGCAGAATCAACGCTACCAGCCCCTCTCCCCCGCCCAGGAGCGCGGCCAGGAGCGCCCAGGAGCCCCGCACCCGGCCACCAACCCCCCTACAGGGCCACCAACGGCGCAGAACGGCACACAACCCCGCACAGCAGGCCACCGCAGCGGCGAGCACGGGGCCGCAGCGCGACGGCGGCAGCAGGGCGGCAGCGCGGCAGCGCAGCAGGGGCGCAGCAGGGGCGCAGCAGGGGCGCAGCGGCGCGAGTCTGGCGGAATAACCCACCTCCCCCGGCCCGCCGCGGGCCACAGCCGGCCACCTCCCCAAACCTGACTTGCCCCCCCGCCCGGGGCGCTCCCCCACAGGGGCCGATCAGCAGTCAACGACTGCACAGCAGTCAACCCAGTCACCACAGTCACAGCAGTCAAAAACGGGCGCGACCCCCTGAAAACCAAGGAACACGCCCGCTATATTGACTGCACAGCAGTCAAAGACTGCACAGACTGCCGAGCATTCACTAGAGGTCGTAGGGGTCACTCCACGACGCCTCTGCTCGATCAATCCGCTTGACCCACTCTGCGGGCACCCACGCTGACTGATTGTCGTGGTCGGCATTCACCCACAGAATCAGCACGCGGTCTGCCGTCCAGCGGGTCGCTTTCGCGTCCACCGTGCCCAGGTCAGGGAGTTCCACCCGAACATACGGCTCTCGTCGGTACGGGGCAGAGCGCACCTCCTCGGGGTCAACATGGTGGTCACCGAAGATAAGCAGCTCAGGTAGCGGGCGGAAGGCTTTCACGCGATCAGGATGCCACAGGGAGGGGCGGCGGGATGAACGCAGAGCCTTGAGAAATCAGCCTTTCCAAACGTCGCAATAGTTACGTTTCGTAGTTATCTGGGGTAGTATCACTAGTTATAACAGCTACGGAGTGGAGGCCCCGTGCAGAACATGTCAGCCAAACAGCGCGACCGCGAAAAGTACGGGGAGACCAGCTCCCGCCCTAGGCCGTGGAAGCTTCAGGAGATCACCACCGTCTACATGGATTACGTCACTGGTCAGGGCGTTCTCGATACCGGGGCACCTTTCAAGGCAAGCATTCTGGGTCGCACGAAAAACCCGACCCTGACCGACAAGCTCAATTCCGTCGATCACGCCACGGGAAACCTGTCCCGCGTGAAGATCGTTTTCACGGGGAAGGTGCCACCCAACGACCGGAACACGCGCCACTGGCTTCTCGTGGAGACGAAAGGCTGGGTCGGTGAGCACCACCTCGGAACACCCCCCGCAGGGCGATTCTTCAACACCCTCACCGGCAAGCGCATCGATATCCGCGTCGCCTACGAGTGGTTTGGCGACACCGCCTTGAAGCCCGAGCAGGCGCGCCAGGCCTGGACGCTCCTGTCGAAGATGCTCACCGATGTGTGGAGGGACATCCCGGGTTCACCCTCGGGCTCCCCTCTGCTGATGTCCCCCGCAGCCACTGGCACAAACCTCTGGGCCGCTTCCCTTCCCCCCGGCCTTGACCCTGTGCCCGTGCCCCACGATGTCGCTGAGGAGATCCACGCGACCAGTGGGCAGCACCACCAGGATCATTTCGTCACCGGGCCGGGGATGGACTCTCACCCTGATGTGATCCCGATGATCGACACCCGCGCGGTCTCCTCCCTGCCCGGATTCGCCTATGTCGATGGCCGGTTCATGTACTCCTCGGTGTGCTGGAAACTCGGCACCGGCCCCGGCGTCAGATTGGCCCGCCAACAGGCCTACGACCACTGGATTTCCGACAAGTATTTCCGGGGCCGAATGCGCGTGAAGTTCACCGTCCCGGACAACTGGCAGGGGCCAGGAATCCTCGGAGTGCAGCACAAGAACCCCGCCGACGGCTGGTTCTACCCGAACCGCCCGGGAGCCAAACACACCACCTGGGCGGACGGTTCAGAGCTGTACGTGGCCGATCAGCAGGGCTGGGGGATCGAGCCTGAAGAGGCGATCATCTTCAGCAAGACCATGCCCGCAGCGCGCAAGCGGTTCGAAGAAGGTCAGACCAAGGCCACCCGCAAGGATGTCGAAGCCGCGCCCCTGGATGAATGGGCAAGAAACTTGGTCGTGCTGCGAACAGCCATCATGGAGGAACCCGGGCTCGACGCGGCGATGAAGAAGGCTATCGGCGCCGCTCTCCGCGCGATCCTGATCCAGGGAATCGGCTCTTTCGCCTCCCGAGGGCGTTCAGCCACGAGAACCACGACAGACCCCACGCAGATCCCCTCCGACGTGCATGTGGAGCGCAAGGGCACGATTTTCACGTACCAACAGCCTCAGACGCTGGATGGACGAAACCGCCAGTTCTATCACCCCGAATACACCGCGCAGATCTGGGGCCGCGGCCGCGCGAAAGTCATGAGTTCCAGAGCCTCCGGCGTCTACACCGGGGCGCTGCACGTCGATCCGGCCACCTTGATCGGGATCAACGGCGACGCGATCTACACGACTCGCGCTCCAGAGTGGGCCTTCCCCTCTGAGCGACGCGGCGGCGCAGATGACGGCAAGGTAGGACGGCTGCGCCTTCAGGGTTATCTCGATGGCCCGGTCACTCCTCCCGGATCTCGGATGGAACGGGACACGCTCAGAGCGCGGGCAGTCAAGAACGGCACCCAGACGCCAGACAGCGCGATAGACCAAGCAGAGTTCCGGCTGGAGTTCGAGCCCACAGATGACCGCATGGGCAGCTACGACTCTGCCGACCCCGATACCGAGAGCAACTAGGAGACAGCTATGGCTCGTCCAAGTCCCGAGGATCTCTCTATCGCAGAGCTGGTCACCCGCACGAAACACGACTACGGCATGACCTGGGGCGAAATGGCCTCCCAGCTTGGGCGCTCAGATCGAATGGTGCGCAAGCTCGCCCGGGGAGAGTCATCCGGTGAGTCCTTCAGGCAGTCCCTCACAGAGCTTTACAGCTCGGGGCGGGTTGACCACCTCACGCCGCGTCGTCGTCGCGCAGACGGCTCTCTAGCCCCCGTGCGCGCCCCCCGTGGCGGCGAAACCAAGTCACTCACTCCCACAGATACCCGGGGCCGACGTATGGCCACCGTGCGCCGTGGCCGTTTCTCGGTCACCACGCAGCACCTCGGAGACGGCAATCGGATCGATGAGATCGAGATGCCGGCCACGAAGAACAGTCAGGGGCGCAAGAAGGCCTGGGCCGCGTTCCAAGACCGGATGCTCAGCACCACTAAATCCCAGGCACAGAAGGATAAGCGGGTGCGGGTCACCGTCATCACGCAGGACAAGGATGGGCAGCGCAGAAGCTACCAGATCGGCTCGAAATCGGGCTTTCACGCCTCCGACGTTCGGGCCGATATCAAGTCGGATCACGGTGGCAGCCCCGAGAGCTGGGCGGCTTATCAGTTGTCGGCGGTCTACCCCGATACGGGCGGTTCCATCGTGGGTGTTCAGCTCAGCGTGGCCGACGCCGCCAGGCCCAAAACGGTCAGGATCGAAGAAGATATCGCGCGGACTCGTCGGCGGCGCTGGTCTGGACGATGAGTCAGCCATGCCCTCGCCCCGTGGGACCGACCAACAGGAGCTACACGCCATGACCACCGCACCCGACCGGGCCGAGCTGCTCCCCGGTGATCTGAGATCCGAGCTGCGCCGTTCGATGAATCGCGCCATTGCCGCGACCGCGCCCACTGACCTCACCACGGCGATCTACCAGGCCCTTGCTGTCTCAGATGATGACGCGCAGCTAGCCGGTGAGCTGGTCCGCTCTGGGGTGCTGCGTCAGGTGCTCGATCTCGCGACCTTGACCGATGAGGAAGTGAGGGAATCTCTGGGCTATTCCGCTGCGAGCTTCCGGGCCACGGTCAACCAGACGAAGAGCTTCCCCGAGCCCGCCGTAGAGTCCCGACGCTGGGCCTCCACGGACATCACAGAGTACGAGAAGCACCGCCGATACCGGCAGGCTGACTGAGGGCGGACGCGCTGCGCCTAAGAGGCGTTGCGGTAGGCCTCTACGATGTGCCGGTGAATGCGGCCACGGTCGGCCAGCTCATAGCCGTTATTCTTTGCCCACTCGCGGATCAATTTGGTCTCGTTGTGCTGCTTCTTCGGTGGTTCCGTGGCACGCGCCTTGCGCAGGTAAGGCTTCAGTATCTCTTTGAACTTCTCTGCGTTCTCTGGGGAGAGGTCAATCTCATACCAACGATTGTTGAAGCCAAACGAGACTGTCTTAGCGTCCGGTGAACCGTCCATGTCGTCTACGTGTGTCACTTCAACTTTGCGGGCCATTTCTGCTCCTTTGAGAATTACTTTGAGACTGCATCGTATCTAGCGTTTGATCTGTCGTCGCTATTTCTTAGCCCTAAGTCAGAAGCGGCTGCTCACCCAATCGACCGCGCCGCCCAAGGCAGCACCTCCCCCGAGTCCGGCAAAGAGCATGGCCGCGATCTTGGAGCGCAGCTTTCTCCACGCCCACCGCGCAGCGAAGAGGCCTAACAGAGCCACCGCGATCCATCCCCAGTAAGGCAGCACGTAGGTTTCAGCGGCTTGTTTCAGCCACTCCAGCACCTCACCCCCGGGCATCATTCGCACAGCGCATTCTCGGCCCCCTGCATGTAGAGGGAACTCACCCCGGCTTCTTGGTGCTCGGCGTTGTCTAGATCTGCAAGATCTTCAGCCACCGTCCACGCACCCTGACACTCGTGGTCAACAATCACTCCCGGCACTGAGGCTCCAGTGGTCAAGAAATCCTGATCAACCCAGAATCCTTCAGGATCAGCAAAGGTTCTCATATGGTGCATCAGCCCAGGGCTTGTCTCTGCGTCTTGTCCCACGAACTCGGTGGCGCTATCTGGGCCTTCAATAATGTCTCCAGTCAGACAAAACACGTCTGACTCGGTAGCGATCTTTTCAAACACCAGAGCGTTAGCCAACTCGTCGTAGCTGTACATGCCGATGGTCATTGTGGACTCGTCAAGCCCCTCAGGAGGACTCACCGGGCCTTGGATAAGGGCCAGGTCTACGATCTCTCCGGTTGGCTCTTGGTTCTCATCTGCAAACCTCACGTCGGCAGTAATGGTGGGACACTCCGCAGCGAACCACTCTTGTTCCTGATTCTCTTCCTCCGCGACGGCTGCTTCCTCTGTGTCTGCGGCTTCAGAGCCTTCTGAAGCGTCAGAGCACCCGGTCAGCACCAGCACTGCTGCTGCGGTGGACGCGGCGGCAATGATCCCGCGCCCGATAGTGCTGCGTTGCGTGTGTGCATAGTCCATGGTGTCTCCACTTCTCGATGTCTTGGTGGCTTGGTTCTGCTCGGTCATCTGATCGTTTCCCATGAGTAGTCCGAGATCAGAAAGGCCTCGCCGTCGTCGGGGTCTTCCTCGAAGTTGAAGTAAAAGATCCGGCGCTGCGGCGATTCCGACAGTGACGATCCTCCCGGGTTCATCCACTCCCAGGTCGCTTCTACGCTGACCACCTCGTTACTCGTCGCACGATTCACCTTTACTGAAGGCTCCGAGGTCGCTCCTGCTTCCTGGGCCTGTAGCCACTCGGTGCCCGTGGTGGGACGCTCCGGGGCGGTGATCTCGTCAGCCCGCTCTTCGGTCATCAGGTGCGAGGCTCGAAATTCAGCCTCCGTCTGATTGAAGTCCTCTGCGGGGGTCCAAGTCGTCATGGTCTCTGCGGCCTCGACGGCGAGGATCTCCCACTGTTCGCGATCCTCCAACGGGTCCGGCTCCTGTGCGTCTTCGGCGGGCTCGTCGGTGGGCTCGGGTTCGGGTTCGGGGGTCGCGCTGCTTTCCGACTGCTCCCGGAATTGGGGGGTCTGGGCTTGCTCTTCTGGCGCGGGATCATCCCCGGCCATGGTGACGACAAGCCAGATCATCCCGGCCACCAGGGCCATTCCCGCAAGGATCACGCCGACCGTGAGCAGGCCTTTCCGCATCAGATCACTCCTTTCGCTCGTAGGAACGGTTCAGGATCGATGAGGTTTTCCCACCCGGGCACACTTTCGTCGCCTTCAGGCAGGCCGAACTGGAGGTGCAAGTGGTCTCCCGCCGATGCGCCGGTGTTTCCCTGGGTACACAGCGGCGTGCCGGGGGCAACGGTGTCTCCGGGGTCAACCTGGATGCTGTCTGAGGCGCAGTGCGCGAACTCGACGTGCAGACCGGGTTCGTCGGGCATCTTGCCCAGCACCACCCAGCCGAGCTGCTCCCAGCCGTCGATCACGCCGGTCGCGCGGATCTCGATATCCATAGGGGCGACAACCGTTGAGCCTGAGGGTCCGCCGAAATCGACTCCCCGGTGATCTGAAGATCCGTTCGAGCAGTTCAACGCGGCGGCGATGGGGCAGGACCGGGAACCAAAGTCTGAGGTGGTTGGCGCTCCTGGCATTGGGCTCACCCATTCCCCGGTGCCTAGTTCTCCGATGTCCACACCGATAGGCAGGCAATCGGTGGTGTAAGAGCCCTGCCCGACGCTGAGAATCGCGTCTACATAGTCTTCTGTCTCGCTAAACGGGGGGATTCCCTCGTGGGTCGCGACCGCGCCCGGGCCAGCGTTGTACGCGGCCAGCGTCAGTTCGATGTGGGTCCGCTCATCATCCCCCGCATAGGGCTCCACCTCGTCCCACAGCACGCCCATATAGCGCCCCTGAGCGGCTATTGCGTCATCTGGGTCAAAGGGGTCGCCGCCTCCGCCGTGCGTGTCCCACGTTGCGGGCATGAACTGGGTCAGCCCTTGTGCGCCGACGGATGAGACTGCATCCGGGTTCCAGCCTGATTCTTGGTCGATCTGTGCTGCGAGCACCTCGACCGCCAGTCCTGATTCTGCCGAGGCTGACTGGAGCGCGTCGCGGTACTCCTCCGGCACTGTCTCCAGTGCGCCACTCTCTTCGCTGCCCTCGTCCTCGTCGGCGGGCTCGTCGTCGTCGCTGTCTCCTGCGGTGGTGACGGTGGGGGCTTGGCGGCATTGCGCGGTGGGGGTCGATTGCTGCTGAGATCCACCAGCAATCGACATGAACACCATGAGAATCACAGTTCCGCCCAGGAGGATCACGGCCAGCAATCCGGCAGCAACGCCGATCACGATCTTCTTTGTTCCCGTCATGCCGCCCCTCCCCTTTTCATATGCGCAAACAGCCTGCTCTAGTTATAGTACATAGTTTATGTATTATGCGGTTCGGCGGGTCATTCCGATGATCTTGGCCGCGAACCACGTCAGAATCACCAAGACCAGGACGGCCACGATGATCCGGGGGAGATCCAGGCCGACTCCCGAGATCGCCACCAGGGCCTGCGCTGACGGCACCACTACCCCGTGCTCTAGAAGCCACTCGACGGCGACAGTTGAACGCGCCGTGAGCCACGCAAGCACGGAGCCTCCGAACACGAACACCGCCCCGATGGCGATCAGTACCAGCCACACTGTTTCGTTCTCGTCAGTCTCCATCTGCGTCTCCTCCGATCAGCACCGCGTCTTCGTTCTCTAGCTCGATCACGTGTTCTACTCCGTCGTCGGTGTAGCCAGTAATGACCACGCCGGTCTCGGTGGGGAGCACCTCACCGACGAGAATTTCTTCCGTCAACTCATCGCAGCTCAACCGTTGGTCGGGGCGCACTTCGGCTGCCGTGGCGGGATAGCTCTCACCTACGGCTTCTTCTGTGAAAAAGGATTCGGCGGGCTCGATAGCCGGGGCTGTCTCCATGCCACTCGGGGTGCTCTGCGCGGGCACCTTCTCGCGGCTGCGCTTGGCCGCGATCCGCTTGGCGTTTTTCATCATCGGATCGTGAGACGGCATGAAGGGTGATTCCTGTACGGCGGTCACCAACCGGGCCACCGGATCACCGGCAGTGGTGTTCCCGCGAGGGGCGGGAAATAGGGCCAGTGCTTCGGCCATGTTCGCGGCGACCTGCAACTTCAGCTCCTGCACCTCAGAAGCATTCGTGCGCTGCTTCCTCAGCTCGCGCGATTCCGGCGAGGACACCGGATCGAACTCGACCGGCTTTCCCTCCGCGTCCACCACGGGTGCGCTGAGAATGTCCGCCCAGGTCACGCCTACGGATTCATCGGATGGCACTGCGTCGGTGACGAGCTTCTGCGTGTGGAACCTCTGCTTGGGCCACTGCGCCGCCACCATCCCCGCGTGATAGTCCCCTGCGTCGGGATCGGGGTTGGCGGTATAGGCGACCTGAACTTGGGTCGGAACGTTGTTGATTCGACCGATAGCACGCCCCGTGATGTCGGGGACTTGCCGGCCTATTGCGCCGTTGCCCCACATCATCACCGAGCCATCTGCTGACTCCAGAGCACCCATTGAGATACGAGCGCCAAAGTTGTCTCGGGCTTCACCGTTGATGATGGTGGTATCCGGGCGCTGGAGCCCGTAGACCAGGTGAACTTTCATCGACCGAGCAAGCCGCGCCACGTTGTCCAGCCACTTCATTGCAGGAGACTTGCCGGTCTGCTTTGTCCGGCCCTTCACTTCGTCCCACCGTTCGTCCATGAAGTCGCGTAGGGCCGTGACTTCATCGATCACGATGGCAATGGGATCAAGGTCGGCTTTGGTGATCTCGCGCTTCCGCAACATCTCCATTCGCTGATCCATAATCTCGCGAGCCTGGTTCACCAGACGGATCTGTTCATCGACCCGCTGGGCAAGAAATTCGACGTTGGGGTAGCCCTCGTAGCCGAGGAATTCGATGCGCTTGCCGTCGATGAGCCAGACGCGCCAACCGGCCTGGCACAGGCCCTGAATCACACCATGCAGAGCGACGGTCTTACCTTTACCGGTCTGCCCAACGATCATGCAGTGCGGGTTCTTGGAGGGATGCCACACGACTTGCTCTCCCCCGTCTCCAACGGCGATGGGGAGCTTGAAACGCTTGTACGCCTCATCGTCAGTAATCAAGGGCTGATGCCGAGCAGGAGGCACCACGACGGCAGGCAGGGGGATCTTTCGCTTGAACACGATCTGGTCTGCCTGAGCGTCTACCTGCACGCTGAAATCTGAGCCCGGAAGCCGGGTGCGAAGCTGCGCGATCGTGGTCTTCTTCTTGTTCGCCAGAGCAAGCTGCTTGCCATCTGCCGCGGTGACCAGGATCTCTGCGAGGTAGTCCTCTTTCTCAGGTGTTTCCTTCCAGGTGAACCGGCAGGTTGTTCCCTCTCCGAGGAGATCCGTTGCGGCGTCCGTGAAGCGGCGTTCCTGTTTCTGGGCTTCGGTGAGATCGTCTTTCTCTGCCTCGACCACGTAGCGCGAGAGCACGATGCGCCGCCCCGGCTTGGTCTTCTTGTCCTCGATCCGGTAGGTCGCCCCGGCCATCACGGCGACCGAGCTGACGACCTTTTGGCGCACCTTCGGATCGTGGTTCAGGTCGGGCAGTGGTGGCTGACCAGGGACGGCCCGGATGATCACTTTCCGCGGAGCGGTCGGGGTCAAGACGCTGCCGAACTGATACCCGGTGGTCTTGACTGATCCGCGCGGCAGTTCGACGCCTGGGAGCCCTGCCGCCACAGCGGCCCGGATCTGGGTGGGGGTGACTTCGTGGGCTTTCCAGTGCCGGTGCGCTGCGATACCCATTGCCACCACGCCCAGCACGCCTGCGCAGATCACGAGAGTCTGTGGGACTACGCCCATGCCCGCGATATTGGAGATCGCCCAAGCACTCGCGGCCCAGAGCAGCGCCCAGGCCACGGTTTTTCCGGTGCGTGACCGACGTGGCGCGTACAGCTCTTGGGACCGAGACAATACCGGTTCCTCAACACGAGTTCGGCTCTGCTTCATCGCGGGTCACCACCTTTGATCGGGCGCGGCCCCGGGCTCGGTTCAGGGCTCGGGCTGGGTGTTTCTGGCCGGGGTGCGGGTGCTGCCGGTTTCGACGGCGCTGCCGCCTGTGTGACCTTCACCTGTGCTGCGGGAATGCTGACTTTCTCTTGTGCCACCTTCGGGAGCGGCTCTGCGCTCCTGTGAGCCGTTCCCACGGGGCGCGGGGGTGAATATGAGCCATTGCCCCCTAGCGGCTGTGAGGCGCGCAGCGGCGGGCTCGCGGGGGCCGGTGCAGGGGTCGGTGGCGTCCCCGGGGTGCGGGGCGGTGCGCTCGGCTGCGCGGGGCGCGGAGTGCTGGCGATCAGCTTCCGTGAGGGAGCAGGCCCAACAGCACCAGCAGAGCTAGAGACGTTCCACCCGCGCGCAACCGTCTGGGCCTCCGTGCGGGGAGTTGTCATCGCTTCAGGTTTCACCGTGACGGCCTTGGCCCCGGTGGAGGAACGCACCGAGGAGAAGCGGCCCGCGGGGAGCTGCACGCTGCGCACGTTGGGGTTCCGCACTGGCACCACTGGAGACTCTGATGGCACGGTGTGTGCGCTGCCAGTCGGGCGCGCAGTTGTCGCTGCCGAGACTGATTCCGGCTGCGAGGTTGCTGCCTGGTTCGACAGTCCCCCCGAGGTGGGCGCTGCCGCGTGGGCACCGGCCTTCTCTGGCAGTTCGGGAGCGCGGTGGAGAGACGGATCAGCGGCGACGCGACCGAATCCGCCAGTCGCAGAGGGTCCAGCATCATCGGGACGGTCCTCGATCCGGGACACCGGCCCTGCCGGAACCTGCGTGACCATAGGCCGCGATCCCGACTTGCCGGGGGCTCCGGCGTCGCTGCCGTCCTGATTGATCACCCTTCCCTCTAGTGGCTTCGGTGCTGCACTCTGGCCCGCTGCGATACCCGGAACGCGGGAGCTTCCCGACGCGCCGATGGCTCCTGCTCGCACGGGGCCGACCGCAGAACTCTTCGCCACATTCTGACTTGTCCCTGAGTTCTTGGCCTGGCTGGCGGGCTTGGTCACCCGCGCCATGGCCTTCTGCGTTGCCATCGTTCCGGCAGTGACTCCAGCCTGACCGATCAGGGAAGTTCCACCCGTTGCCGCCGCTGCACCTGTGGAGACCACGGCCTTAGTCAGAGCGCGGGTGCCACGCTGGCGCAACTGGTGGCGGATCGCCTCACCGGCCACCCGTTGCCCGGTGTTGCCGAGCTGCTTAGCCCGAGTTCCGAGCTGTGAGGGCTTGTCCTGGCTGGCCTTGCCCAGTCCCAGCCGTTCTGCCGCGTGACCGGCCCTGTTCGCCCAGTCCTTCATCGCCTTATAGGCCTTGAAGAAGACGAAGATCATAAACGCCGAGATCACTCCGATCACCGGAGAGACCATCGTGTGAGCCTGTGAGGGCAAGACATTGATGATTCCGGTGATCGCGCTGAGCAGCACCCCGAAGATGATGATCATCACCGCGATCAGCCCGACCTGCCCGAGGAACTGGAGAGCTGCCGCCACGAACTTGAAGCGGTGGTAGGGCGAGAAGAGCGCGAGGTGCGCCCGCACGATGAGGTTCAGCAATCCGAAGAGCGCCAAGATCACCACCGCGAAGATCGATGCGACGAATGATCCGATGAGCAGGGAGATCCCGAGCAGTCCGATGCCAAACAGCGCAATGAAACCGTTGGTGCCGGCTGAGGCTTCTGGAACGGTGTAATCGGCACCTTCCAGGCATCCGGTGATGCTGTCGCGGATCTCGTCTGCATCTGCCCCGCTGAGGCGGTCGTCTCCGGTGTGGATGGCGTTCCAGGAGCTGCCGCAGGTGCTCCCGTCGTTGCCTCCCGTGTGGTCGTCCAGGTCGGTGCCGAAGCTGGTCATCATGAACGGGGTCCGCAGCATGAGGTCTGTGAGTGGCCCCGAGGTCGGGTCGGTGCCGACCGCGCTCTGGTTTGAGCCCGAGCTGATGTCCCCGCTGATCTCTTCTCCCACGTCCGCGCTCGACTGCACCCACCCGTTGTCCCCGGCCAGAAAGTCGGACGGGTTGCCGATGGGAGTAGTGATGAGCGCGCCGATGAAAGCAACGACGAGGCCTTCCACGATGGCCGAACCGATCCGCCCTTTGAGCACCCCGATTGCGATCACTATCGACGCGACGGCGAAACCGAAGGCGATGATCTGTCCGTCTGACAGAATCCCGTCGATGGTGTTGGCGATGAGGATGAACGGCGAGGCGATCCAGTCCAGCCACACGAAGCTCAGCGTGAAGTTCACCAGGGCGATGATCATGAAGGCCAGGAAGCCGTAGCCCGTCCAGAGCAGTTCCGCGATGAACCCAGCCGCAGATCCGTTGGTGTCGAAGAATCCGCCCGTGTTCAGCATGAGCTGGCTGTAGGCCGCGACGGGAACCCCGTTGGAGTCCGTGACCCCATCCAGGGGCAGGTTGTATGTCCGGGAGTCGCTGCCCTGCATGACTGAATTGGCCTCGTCGGAGGCCATGGCGATCCCGGTGTTCAGGAACGCGCACATGGTGGTGAAGCAGAGCAGCAGGACTGCGATTCTGGTCTTTCGGTGGACTTGGAAGAACCCCCACACCGACAGGGCCAGATCAAGGCCCTGAATGGACCGCGCGGGGCTGCCGGTACTGGTCAGAGAGTAGATGCTCACGCTGCCGCCACCTGCCGAACCTTGGGAGGCGTGGTGGAGACCGTCTTGCGGCGGTTCTCAGCCAGCGGGCCGACCGTGCGCATCTTTCCTACCCGGCTCAGATGATCGCGGAAGAGGCACTCTCCGCGGCGGTGCGCGGGCACCTGTCCATCCTCTCCGAAGGGGCTGAGCTGCTTGGTGACTAGCTCCAGATATTCCGGCTGCACGTAGGACTCTGAGAGCCACCTGAGGTTCTCTCGGGCCTGGTCGTCGTCGCGGTGGCGGAAGACGAAGCGCAGCGGGATAAGCCCGCGAAGATCCGAGTCTCCGAGTTCTGCCGCAGCGTGAGTTCCGAGGCCGACCGCCCCCTTGTGCTTACGTCCGACCTTCAGCATTTCTTTCACCGTGGTCTTGCCGTGGGGAGAGTTCGTCATGTGGTGGGCCTCGTCCACGTTGAAGAGCACTTCCTGGGAGTCATCGGCAAACATGATCTCTCGGGCGATGTGGGCCAAGTAGGCGTAGATCGCTGAGCCCATTTTCTTCTCGTCGCTGACGGCGGTGATCTGGCTCTCCAGCTCTTCTTTCTCGGGCAGTTCCAGACCGTGAGTGGCGAAAACTGTGGCCTGAGCGTCGAACTTCAGCACCGGAAGATCGGTGTTGAAGAAGGTCTGAGCGAAGTCGATATTGATGAAGCTGTTCATCCCTCGTGCGATCTTCTTCCCCAGCTCGCGGTCGTTCTCTGCAAGCTCTTCCCCGGAGTTGAAGTAGTCGTAGAGCGCCCGCATGGACGTGATCTCGGGGAGATCCCCCGAGGAAATGTCCTTGATGACCGAGTTCATAAGCAGCTTTCGCTCGTCACCGCCGTAGGGGCTGTAGGACATGAGCGCTTCAAAGAAATTCTGGGTCGGGCGGATCATCTTGGGGGTCTGGCCGTAGAGGCGGATCGGGTCAATCGAGACGCTGGGGTTCATGAAGTCGATGACGTTGGCCGTGGTCAGTGACTTCGCCAGGGCGACCCACTCTTGGTTATCCGAGTGGTCGACGCCGATGAAGACGCCGCCCCGGTCGATGGTGTGCGCCGCGACGGTCTTCTGGAAGAACGACTTTCCGCAGCCAAGCTCCCCGACACAGGCGTAGCTGCCCGACATGTCCGCCATCGTCATGTTCCCGAGGGAAAGAAATACCGGGCTCGGTCGGCCCGTGGTGATGTTGATTCCTGCCCTGAATCCGTGCGTCGCCCCGATGGTGTCCTGGGAGAGCGGGATGCCCATGGCGAAGTTGGTTCCGGTGGTGATCTGTGAATACGCCGCCGAGACCGGCGAGACGGTGGAGCCCGGCCAGCAATCCCAGAACAGGGCGCGCTGACCGGCCACGGGCGCATCGAGAATCCAGTCGTTTTCCTTGTAGATGTCCTGAAGGGATTTCATCTGCTGCTGGGCCTCTTCAGCCGTGGACCCCGAGGTGGAGAACAGGATCGATGCAGCTACCTCGACCTCTCGGTCTGAGGCGTTGAGCGCCTTGGAGTAATCCCGCAGCGCCGAGCCTGACTTGTCCATGTCGGCGTCCTCGTCGGTCAGAGAGTCCCCGGTGCTGCCCCGCTGGCGCGCCTGGTCCTTCAGGTTGCGCTCGGCGCGACGGTTGCGGGCCTTGACCTTTGCTGCCGTGGTGATCGTCATCCGCAGGCAGTAATCCACGTCTTCAGGCATTGATGCGGCGGCGTTGATGAACTCTGCCCCGGGGAACACAAAGCCTGCTTGGGGGGCGAGGCCGAGGGCGCTGTACTGCTGGTAAGACGGTTCGGTGGTGGGGGTTTGGACCTTCACGAAACGGTTCCGCACCGCTTGGGCCTGGGGGAACTTGCTATCGGGGTAGTCGGACATTCCCCCTTCATCGATCAGCGGTTCGGGGATGACCGAGGCCACGTTGACCCACCCGCCGAGATCCTCTCCGAGGGGTCCGCGCGGGATGGGCTCTGAGGGTTCAGCGCCCTTGGTCATCTGGTGGTGGGCGATCCAGCGCAGCGCGCTAATCCCCGCGGGGGCCGGATCAAAGGCGGCGGGGATACGTCCGCCGATGGCCTTCATCCGGGAGATCCACCGCTGAAGCACGGCGTCTGAGGGTGGGGTCCGGTGGAGCCCGAGCTTCTCGCGGCCCCACTGTTCCGTTGCCGTGATCGCCTTGTACCTCCACTGAGCCCAGGAGAGATCCACCAATGGCGCAATGAGGAAGTAGGCGCGCTCCCCTGCTGGGTAGACCGATAGTTCCTCGTTGGTCAGTGCGCACTCGCGCAGCCACTGCTCGGAGGGCTCCTCTACGTCCTGGAGCATCTTGTTCATGATCACTTCTGGACTCATCGTCGCGACGATTCCCAAGATGGTCAGTTCACCGCGCAGCGCCTGAAAGAGGTTCTGGTGCTGCTCCTTGACCTTGATCTTTTCCTTTGTCGCGGCCTCACCATAAGGTCGCCCAGCAAGCATCCACACCGCATACGGGGCTCCGGTGCGGGTGACGAAAATGTTCCCGCGCATCCACTGAATAGGCTGCCGATTCGTTATTGCCATGATTAGCGTTCCTGTCCTGAAATCATTCTGCGAAGTTCTGGCGTGGACTGAGCGTTTTCGTGGACATCGGTCCAGCCAAATCCCGTGACGATGACTCGGCCCTGATCTGCTGTCTTGGTTGAGTCCGACTTCTCTTGCTTGTCCTGCTGCTTCTTCCAGCTCGGGGTGAACGTCACTCCGAACTTTCGGCGGGGAAATTCCCGCCCCCCCACCATTCCGTAGCGCGAGGTTTTCAGGAGATCCGAAATGCTGTTGAGCGTGTTCAGAGGTGACCGGCGCGAGGTGGGAAGTTTCCCCGTGACCCACACCGCTGCCCAGGCGATTCCGACGACGAGAAGGGTGTAGGGGATCCAATGGACCGCCCAGATTCCGCGGGTGACAAAGCCTCCTGCGAGGACTGCGACCGCGACGATGAACTGAGTGACGGTGTACGGCCCGCCCGGGATCGCGGTCCCGTCGTGGAAGACACCGATGACCTGCTGAAAGTGGCGTGAGGCGGTGTAGAACTTGCCCGTCTCTGTCTGGTTTTCACTCATGCGTTCCCTCCCCTCTCTGGGGCTCACTCAGTTCGGGTGTGCGGTTAGAAGATGATCAGGCCAAGTTCGGCTTCAAACAGGCCGGAGAAATTCACGACGATGACGCCGATAGCCGCGACCAGCGCGCCACCGATGCAGGCCGTGATGATTCCGGTGATGGTGGGCTTTCGGACTGATCCGAGAATGGCGATGACCAGGCCGATCACGACAAGCGCGGTGGTGATGAGGTTTCGGACGTCTCCGAGAAGTCCATTCAGAAAATCAATCATTGTATTTCTCCTTGTTTTTATTCTTCGTTTTCTTCTGGATCATCTGATTCAGAAGGGTCTTCGGTTTCAAAGGCTGGTTGGTCCTCGATCTCGGCCAACTGCGGTGAGGCGTCGATGCTGGTGATCTCCCACCGGCCTCCCCTGACGGACAGGGAGAGGTAGTAGGTGCCAGGGCGCGCCCCGTCTGCTGTGGTGAGGTCCACATCTGCTTCTACTTGGACCTGATCGCCGTTGTCCGGCTCTTCAGGCACTTCCTCTGTGGCCCTGACGGCGGTCACCGAGATCTCGTCATAGGGGGCTGGTTCGATGGGTTCGATGTCGGTGTCTGGGTGGGCATAGAGGCTCAGCGGGTTCGCCTGGTCCTCATCCCCATAGGCCGCATAGGCGGAGAGGAAGCCTGAGATCTGTTCGGTCAGCGCGTCGTCGTCCACGTCTTCGCTGTAGCCGGTTTCCACGTCCTGTCCGGCAGTCGGGGAAGCTATCGGCGTGGGCCATCCCACGGCGGTCAGATCACCCTCGGGATCAACTGCGATGGTGACCTGATACCAACTGCGCTGCCAGACCCTCTCCAGCTCCTCCTCTTCGGGCTCGGGGTCCGGGTCGGGTTCCGGCTCGGGCTCTGAACTGCTGGCAGTCTCCGCGCCGCCCGTCTCGTCCTCGTCGCTGTCGTCGGTCCCGGCAGGGTCATAGCGGACGCTGGCGGCGATGAGCGCGGTAAAGGTCTGGTTGTCGTGGTCCTCCACCGAGGCCACGGCGAGATCGCGGTAGGCCGTTTCGGTGTCTGCGTTGATCTGCTCACGCCCAAAACCTGCGAGATCCTCGCTGTCGTCGCGGGTAGAGCGCAGCCATGCGGCCACGTACTCCTGCGCGTAGGTCCCGGCCTGCTGCGCCTGCACGTCGTAGCTTTCCTGGGCCACGACTTCTTCTCCTGAGTCTCCGAGCAGCATTGATCCAAACGCGACCACGGCCCCTGCGAACATGAACGCCACCAGTAGCCAGGCCGCGGCGATTCCGGCCTTAGGGGCGCTCTCCATGAGCGTTGTTCCGGTCCCGGTGACTGACTCGTCTCGGCGCTGGGCCTTCTTGGACTTCCGGGAGTTCAGACGCTTGTTTTTCCGCCCCGTCTCGGGGGTAGATGACTTGCGGGTTCTCTTGTCTCTGCTCACGCTGCGTTCACCCTCTCCAGTGCCTCGCGGGCCGCGTCTTGGACGGCGGCGTCAAGATCGGCAGGCAGGGACTCCAAGCGCTCGACAAGCTCTGTGGTCATCGTCTGCCGGTAGTCGGTCGCCCAAGCAGCGCACCCGGTGAGCGGTGGCTGAATGGCTTCGAGCGCCTCGATCAGCGCGGACGGTTCGTAGCGTGCGGGAGAGGCCAGGGCCTGAAGGATCTGCTGGTGATCGGTGGAGAGTTCCGGCACGGTCCAGGAATCGGCGTCGGCCTCGACCTCGACGTGTTCTGTGATCGCGGCCTTCAATCGGCTGCGCCGCTGCCGAGCGGTGTTGCCCTCGGTCTCTTTGCCAGGCCAGATGCACTCTGAGAGTTCCTTCACCGGCATCTTTCCCCCGCGCAGATGCAACAGTGCCACCGCATCAGCGGCCTTCCCGAGCAGCGGCGTAGAACGGGTGCGCACCTCGGGTTCTCCCAGAAGAGAGAGCTGAAACTCTCCTAGCTCCACCTGTGCTGTGGGGCTCCCAGCAAGAGCTGCGGACCCCTCTGGGGAGAGTCCGCCGGCCTCTTCTGTTTCCTCGTCTGCTGGCGCGGTGTCGGCTGGCAGGGAAGACAGGAAGTCATCAAAGCTTTCGTCGGTGACTCCGGCCAGAGCCTGTTCCTGATCCTCTTGGAAGTAGGCCCAGAGAACCTCAATGAACTTCCACTTGGTGTCGTCGCCGTAGGTCAGGTGAATGTCGAAGCTGAAGCACTGCGGTTCCAGTGCGGCGCGGCCCTGTCCCTCGTCGGCAAAGAATGCTGCCCGCTCGTCGTGGGAGTCCATCACCAGTCCGGTGCGCGGTCCCCGGACCTGCTCGAAACGATCAAGCGACGTGGAGTCTGATCCCCACCAGTAGATCGTGGCCGAGTAGTCCTCCAGAAGGGCCGGGGTGATCTCCTCAAACTGATCGAAGGTCAGCACGTTTCCCGGGGGGTGGACCTCTCGGGTGCCGATCTTGATCTTCTCGCCAAGCTCTCCGTAGCCCACCAGGATCAGAAGCTCGTCGTCGTTCCAGGTCTCATAGGCCTTCTGGAGAACGTGGCCGATCATCACGGCCTGTACGAACCGTTCTTCGCCCAGCAGCCCAAGGCTCCGAAATGACTGGGTGCTGTAGAGCACCGCTTCACCGTTCTCGGGGTTGTTTCCCGGGGAATACAGGCCCAGCAACTGCGGCGACCACCCCTCGGCGGCGTCAAGATCCGCTATGTCTCGGTGCGCGATCCTCCAGGACTTCGGATCAACCTCGTCTTGGACCCAGGGCGCAGACAGCTCGGGCACGTCCTCGAAGGTCAGACCCACCCAGTCATGCGAGATCACGCCCAGCATTGCGCACGGGACATCGGGACGGCCCGCAAGGTAGTGCGATATGCCGTTCATCGCGACCTGGGAGGGGCTTGGATCTTGCCGGGTCAGTCGCTCAAAGGCGTCTCGCACGGGGCGCGGCGCATTGTCGATTGATTCCCGCCATTGCAGGAACTCCTCAAATGACTCACTTCCGTGGTTCATCTGGTGCCTCCGATTTCCGGTAGCTGGGCGGGTTTCATGGGTGGTCTCCGAGACTTAGCGGGTGGACCGCTGGCGTAGGCGGGTGGACCGGATCTTCAGGGCCACACCTGCCCCGAGCAGCACGACCGCGAGCAGAACCCCGGGGATGGCTGCGCTCGGGCCGGTCGCTGCCAGGTGCTGAGACGCTGCGCGTCCTTCTGTGCGATCCGTCCCGGTGGGGGTCTCTGCGGCGGTCTCTTGACCTGGGGCCGCAGCGGACTCGTTGGATTGGCCCGTGGAACCTGAGGACAGATCCTGCGCCGACTCTGACTGTCCATCAGGTGTCGGTGCGGGGGCCGGGGCGGCTAGGGAGTCCTCCCCTTCCCCCTGCTGCGTAGTTGATTCGTCCAATCCATCCCCGGGGGCGGGGGCGGGCACGACGGCATCAGCAGCAGAGTCAGGTTCCACGGGTGGCTGTGCGACTCCTG
>NZ_JBIMEY010000016.1:0-15669 GCF_051262655.1 Nesterenkonia maliinae
GTCCGGGTCTGTGAGCTCGCGGTGGCGATCAGTGAGGCCCAGCGGCGTGAGATCGCGGAGATGGATTGGTTGATCGAGGACATCGACAGCAACGGCGCAGCGACCACCGTGGAGGAGGCAGAGGCTCGTCCCGTTCCTGAGTACGACGACGCTGCCAACCTCGAATGCCCCACCGACTGAGAGAGCCTTCCCGGCCTTCGACCAGGCTGTCTCGACTCACTCATCCGCCGGGTATGTGGGGGATCGCACTCCGGCCCAGTTCGCTGGCAATCGTTTCGAGCACCAGCACGAACGACCGTGGCCGGCCGGAATCTGCTGAGACGTTCTCCGGGGTGGGTCTAGTACTCGGTGTCTCGCCTGACCGGCTCGCGGCACTGTGGGGCGGAGTCCGGATCAGCACGACGCAGCCCAATCCTCCTGGAACGGACTTCCTGCCGCGGATCCAGCTCCGGGTCGCGATCAGCGCTCGGCGCCGACCCGGATAATCTCGACCTCGCGCCCGCGGGCCGCGGCCCGGGGTCGCACCCAGATGGCGTCCCCCTGCTGCAGGTCCAGCGCCTGGGACTCCGTGCGCGAGAGCTGCACGTGCACCGGTGGGTGCGTTCCGCCCAGGGACCAAGGGCTCGAGTCCAGCATCACCTCCAGGCGCACCTCGAAGCCGATCCGGGTGAGCCGGGTGATCCGCCCGGGGTGCGAACCGCTCTCGGGGTCCAGGGTCACCTCCACGTCGTGGGGCCGCAGCCGCAGCTCCCCGAACCGGGTGACCTCACCGATGAATCCGAAGACGAAGTCATTGGCGGGATGGTCGTAGATCTCCTCCGGGGTCCCGACCTGTTCGATGCGCCCCTGATTCATCACGACCACCGTGTCAGCAACTTCGAGGGCTTCCTCCTGGTCGTGGGTGACGAAGACGCTGGTGACATGGACCTCCTGATGCAGCTGGCGCAGCCAGTCGCGCAGCTCCTTGCGGACCTTCGCGTCGAGGGCCCCGAAGGGTTCATCCAGCAGCAGCACCGAGGGGTCCACCGCCAGAGCCCGGGCGAGCGCCATGCGTTGCCGCTGGCCGCCGGAGAGCTGGGAGGGGAGCCTGTCGCCGAAGCGCTCGAGCTGGACCAGCTCGAGCAGCTCCTGCACCCGGCGGCGGACCTGCGCCTTCGGAGTCTTGCGCACCTCCAGCCCGAAAGCCACGTTTTTGGCCACGCTCATGTGCGTGAACGCCGCATAGTGCTGGAAGACGAATCCGATGTTCCGCTCCTGGGCGGGCAGCCGCGTGACATCGCGCCCCGCAAGGTGCACCGAGCCGGCGTCGGGCTCCTCCTGACCTCCCAGGATCCGCAGCAGCGTGGTCTTGCCCGACCCCGAGGGGCCGAGCAGGGCGGTCAGTCCGCCGGAGGGGACCGACAGACTGAGGTCTTCCAGGGCGGTGAAGTTGCCGAAGGTCTTGCTCACGTGGTGGATCTCAATTCCCACGGGTGTGCTCCTTTGGTCTTAACACGGTGACGATCGCCAGTGCGGCGATGCCGATGAGTGCGAGCAGGAATCCGATGGCGTAGGAGCTGCCGGTGGCGAATCCCTGGTGGAAGCGCTGCACCGCCATGGTGGCGGTCTCGGTCTGACCGACCAGGCCTCCGGAGATGATGAGTACGGCCCCGAACTCGCCGACGGCGCGGGCGAGGGTCAGGATGACCCCGTAGGTCACTGCCCCCCTGATCGAGGGCAGTGTGATCCGCCAGAGGATCTGCCCGGCGTGGGCTCCGAGGCTCCGCGCGGCGACCTCCTGTTCCATGCCGATCTCGCGCAGCACCGGGATCACTGCGCGCAGCACCAGCGGAAGACTGACGAAGGTCACCGCGAGAACGATCCCGGGGAATGAGAACACGACCAGGATGCCCAGTTCGGCCAGTGGTCGGCCGAGCCACCCCTGGACGGGGCCGTAGGCCAGCAGCAGCGCCAGGCCGACGACGATCGGGGAGACTGCGATCGGCAGGTCCACGAACAGCCCGAGCAGCCGTTTGCCCGGGAAGTCGTGGCGTACCAGCAGGATCCCCAGTGTGATCCCAAAGACTGTGTTCAGCACGACCGCCCAGGCGGCGGCAGTAAGGGTGACCCGCAGCGCGCTGCGGACCGCCGGGTCCTCCCATGTGGAGACCAGGTGGTTCTCCCCGGAGAGGAACGTCTCCTGGATCACCATCCACAGCGGCCAGCCGACCAGGAAGAACAGATAGGCGATCACCAGGGTGCGCAGCGCCGTCCGCATGACGCTCATCTCTGGCGACCCTTGGAGGTGAGGACCTCCACGAGCAGCGTCGCGGCCAGGGCGGTGGCCAGCAGCAGCACCGCCACGGTCGCCGCTGCGGCGGTGTTGTCGACTTCGATGTAGCTCTGGATGCGCATCGGGGCGCCCTCGGAGATGTTCGGCCGATTCCCGGTGAGGATCACCAGGGCGCCGAACTCGCCGACGCCGCGGGCGAAGCACAGCGTGGCTCCTGCCGCGAGAGCAGGGGTCAGCGCGGGAAGGATGATCCGGCGGACCGTGGTGGCGCGGCTGGCTCCGAGTGAATGGGCCGCCCGCTCGACGTCGCGGTCCAGCTCCCCCAGCACCGGCTGCACCGTCCGGACCACGAAGGGCAGCGTCACGAACAGCAGGGCAAGGAACACCGAGGCGGGGGTCCCCAGCACGTTGATCCCCAACGGGCTCTCCGGCCCGTAGAGGCTCAGCAGCACCAGCCCGGCGACCAGCGACGGCAGCGCGAAGGGGATGTCGATCAGCAGCTCTATCAGCCATCGGCCCGGGAAGCGGTCGCGCACCAGCACCCAGGCGATGAGCAGTCCCATCACGAGGTTCACCGCCGTGGCTGCCAGCGCGGAGACCAGCGTGAGCCGGATCGCGTTCGCGGTCTGCACGTTGGTCAGAGTGTCCCAGAACGTGGACCAGCCGTCCTCCACAGAGGAGATGAGCAGCAGGGCCAGCGGGATCATCACCAGCAGGCTGAACCACAGCACCGAGATGCCTAAGGCGAGGCCGGCGGGCCGGGTCAGCGTGCTGCGCCGTCGCGGCCTGGACCGGGGTCTGCCCGGTCGCGCGGGACGCACGGGAGTTCCGGAAGCTGGGCTGTTCAGGGCGTTGCTCGACATCTCAGCTGCGTCCCGAGTCCTCGATGAGCCGGGTGATCAACCCGTCCTCGTCGAAGTAGTCAGCCATCACCTGGTCCCAGCCGCCGAAGTCTTCGTCCACCGTGGCCAGCTGCTCCACCTCGGGGAAGGGTTCGGCGGGATCGTTGGCCCCGCGGACCGCGTCGATCTCGATCGGAGCGCCGCCCTGCTCCACCGGGCGGAAGCCGAAGCTGACGTAGATCGTCTGTCCGGCGGGGGAGAGCGCGAAGTCGTGGAACTGCCGCGCCTGGGCCGGGGCGTCCTCGGTGACCGCGGCGACGTTCTCGATCAGCACCGAGGTGCGCGGGACGATGTAGTCAAGCTCTTCTCCCTGCTGCACGCCCAGGATGGCCTCGTTCTCATAAGAGACCAGCACGTCACCGGTCCCGTCGAGGAACGCCATGGTGGCGTCCCGGCCGGAGCCCGGGAACACCGCGACGTTGTCGATGAACTGCTCCATGTACGCCTGCGCGTCCGCCGGGGTGCCGCCGTTCTTCAGCTGTGACGCGAGGGCGCCGAGGATGTTCCAGCGGGCGGCGCCGGAGGATCCCGGGTTCGGGGTCACGATGCTGACGTCCTCGCGGATCAGGTCCTCCCAGCCGGTGATGCCCAAGGGGTTGCCCTCGCGGACCACCAGGACCACCACGGAGGTGGTCAGCTGGCCGCCCCAGGCGTTGTCGTCCCAGTCCTCGGCCACCAGTCCCGCCTCGACCAGGCGCTCGAGGTCTGGGGAGATGCTCAGGTGCACCAGGTCCGCCGGCAACCCGTTCGCCACGCTTCGAGACTGATCTCCCGAGGCTCCGTAGGACTCCGCCTTCTGCGGCCCCTGACCCGCCGCGGTTTCGGTGAACGAGTTGAACACTTCCTCGTTCGCCTCGGCGGGCGCGGCGAACCCGACGAGCGTGACCTGCCCGTCGTGCTCCTCCGCGCAGCCGGGGAGCAGAGCCGCGCCGAGGACAGCAGGAGCCGCCAGAAAGATCGCTCTGCTCGCTGCTGTGCTCATGCGTGGACAACTCGTTCCTCGGCGGTGATCGGGTGATGGCCCCACCGTAGACAAAGTCTCGCCACACCACGAGTAATTCGTCATATAGGTTCATAAGTGTTCAAAAACAAAGTAGGCTGGGCGGTGTCGTGGGAGGTGGTGCACCACCACGACGCACTCATGGACGCCGATCGACGAAAGGGTATTCGACATGTCTTCAGACCAGAACTTCTCGCACTACGCCAACCCCGGCGCACTCGTCACCACTGACTGGGCCGCCGAGCACAAGGATGACCCGCAGGTGGTGCTGCTGGAGTCGAACGAGGACGTCCTCCTCTACGAGACCGGCCACATCCCCGGAGCACACAAGATCGACTGGCACACCGACCTCAACGACCCCGTTACCCGGGACTTCATCGATCCGGAACAGTTCGCCGCCTTCGCCGCGTCCAAGGGGATCACGCCCGAGACCACCGTGGTCTTCTATGGGGACAAGTCGAACTGGTGGGCGGCCTACGCGCTCTGGGTCTTCACGCTCTTCGGGCATGCTGACCTGCGCCTGATCGACGGTGGCCGGGCCAAGTGGGTGGAAGAGGGCCGTGAGCTGAGCACCGAGGTGCCGCGGCCGCGTGACGCGACGTACCCGGTCCCGGCCACGCGCAACGATCCGCAGTGGCGGGCCTTCCGTGAGGACGTGCTCGAGGCCATCGGCAGCACCCCGCTGGTCGACGTGCGTTCCCCCGCGGAGTACTCCGGGGAAGTCACCTCGGCGCCAGGATTCGAGGACAAGGAAGGCGCCCTGCGCGCGGGACACATCCCCACCGCCGTCTCGGTGCCCTGGGCCCGGGCCGCGAACGAGGACGGAACCTTCAAGTCGCGTGAAGAGCTTGCCGCGATCTACCAGGAGGAGGCCGGGGTGGGGAACTCCGAGTCCGTCATCGCCTACTGCCGGATCGGTGAGCGCTCCTCGCACACCTGGTTCGTGCTCAAGCACCTGCTGGGCTACGACGAGGTCCGCAACTACGACGGATCCTGGACCGAATGGGGCAACGGCGTGCGGCTGCCCATCACCGTCGGCGCCGAGCCGGGTGAGACGTCGGCCTCGTGACGTCCGGCGCGCCGCTCGCCCGGATCTTCGAGGAGTTCCAGTCTGTGGGGGAGCAGCAGCGGCTGATGCTGCTGCTCGACTACGCCAAGCGCCTGCCGGAGCTCCCGGAGACCTATCGGGACAGCCTCCAGGACATGGATGAGGTCGTGGAGTGTCAGTCTCCGCTGTTCCTGGCGACCGAGTTCGACGACGCGGCGCGGGTGGCGCACATCTACTTCGCCGCCCCGCCGGAAGCTCCCACCACGCGGGGCTTCGCATCGATCCTGCAGCACGGACTGAGCGGTCAGCGCTACGAGGCGATCCTGGGTCTGAATGCGGATGTGGGTTCTCACCTGGGTCTTGCCCGGGTGATCACCCCGCTGCGGCTGCGAGCCGTCAATGCCATGGTCGGGCGGATCTCCCGATCCGTCCACGACCATGTCGGCTGAGTGCTGGGGTCTCAGCCCTGGTGGGCGTCGAGGACTGCGCGCATCGAGTCCAGGCCGAAGATCTCCGCCACGGCGTATGCGTTCTGTCGGCCCAGGCGCGGGTCCGCGCCGGCGTCGAGCAGGGCTGTGGTCGCCGGCTCGTTCTGCCGGAACACCGCGCAGCCCAGTGCGGTCTGGCCCTGATCGTTGATTCGGTCCACATCGGCGCCGCGGGTGAGCAGACCCTTCGCCAATTCGGTGTGGTCGTTATAGACGGCAAGGATGAGCAGCGTGTCGCCCTTCTCGTTGCTCAGGTTCGCCGGCACGCCGCGGTCCACAAGGTCGAGCAGCTCCTCGGTCTTGCCGGCCCGGGCCAACCCGAACATCGAGGTCAGGAACTCCATCTGCTCCTCGGTCAACTCGGGTGCTCCGCCTGAGTGCGGATGCTGGTTCTCCGGGAGTTCGGTCGAGTGCTGGGGGTCCTGTGACATGGATTCAAGTCTATCTGAGACCGGACCTGCACCCTGAGCCGCCGGGGGCGGGAAGAGGATAACCTGACGGGGACCCCGAACCTCATCGGCACGTTTATGCATACCTGCGAATAATTATGTAGGCTGTCTTCGAGCCAAAGTTCCGTTCCCCAAGGAGATTCGCTGTGACTGATCGTATTGTTCTCGCCTATTCCGGCGGCCTCGACACCTCTGTGGCCATCGGCTGGATCGCCGAAGCCACCGGCCAGGAAGTCGTCGCCGTCGCCGTCGACGTGGGCCAGGGCGGTGAATCACTGGAGACGGTGCGTCAGCGCGCGCTGGACTGCGGCGCCGTGGAGGCCTATGTGGCCGATGCGCGCGACGAGTTCGCCGATCAGTACTGCATGCCCACCCTGAAGGCCAACGGCCTCTACATGGACTCCTACCCGCTGGTCTCGGCGATCTCCCGCCCGGTGATCACCAAGCACCTGGTCGCCGCCGCCCAGCAGTTCGGCGCCTCCACGGTCGCCCACGGCTGCACCGGCAAGGGCAACGACCAGGTCCGCTTCGAGGTCGGCATCCAGACCCTCGGCCCGGAGCTCAAGTGCATCGCCCCGGTCCGCGACCTCGCGCTGACCCGCGAGCTGGCCATCGAATACGCCGAGAAGCACAACCTGCCGATCGAGACCACCAAGAAGAACCCCTTCTCCATCGACCAGAACGTCTGGGGCCGCGCCGTGGAGACCGGTTTCCTCGAAGACATCTGGAACGGTCCCACCAAGGACGTCTACGACTACACCGAGGACCCCTCCTTCCCGCCCTCGCCCGACGTCGTCACCATCACCTTCGACCAGGGCGTTCCGGTGGCCCTGGACGGCCAGACCGTGACCGCGCTGGAGGCCATCGAGCAGCTCAACCGCCGAGCCGGCGCCCAGGGCGTCGGCCGGATCGACATCGTCGAGGACCGCCTGGTCGGGATCAAGTCCCGCGAGATCTACGAGGCCCCCGGCGCGATGGCCCTGATCGCCGCGCACCGCGAGCTCGAGAACATCACCCTGGAGCGCGAGCAGGCCCGGTTCAAGAAGACCGTGGACCAGCGCTGGACCGAGCTGGTCTACGACGGCCAGTGGTTCTCCCCGCTCAAGCGCAACCTCGACGCGTTCATCGACGAGACCCAGAAGTACGTCTCCGGCGAGATCCGGCTCGAGCTGCACGGCGGTCGCGCCACCGTGCAGGGCCGCCGCTCCGAGACCAGCCTGTATGACTTCAACCTGGCCACCTACGACGCCGGCGACGCCTTCGATCAGTCCAGCGCCCGCGGATTCATCGACATCTTCGGCCTGTCCTCCAAGGTGGCCTCCCAGCGCGAGCAGCGCATCCACGGCAAGCCGGACTTCTCCGGCCTCGGCAACCTGGACCGCTGAGCATGACCCCGGAGAGCACGACCCCGGCGAGCCCGGGTTCGGACAGCCGGCACGGCACCAACGAGGGCGCGCTCTGGGGCGGCCGGTTCGCCTCAGGACCCGCCGATGCGCTGGCCGCGCTGAGCAAATCCACGCACTTCGACTTCCGGCTGGCCCGCTACGACATCGCCGGATCTCGAGCGCACGCCCGGGTGCTGCACCGCACCGGGCTGCTCGACGAGGCCGAACTGACCGGGATGCTCTCTGCCCTCGATCAGCTCGAGGCCGATGTGCTCTCCGGGGACTTCACCCCGGCGCCCAGCGATGAGGACGTGCACGGAGCGCTGGAACGCGGACTGCTTGCGCGGGCCGGCGCGGATCTGGGTGGGAAGCTGCGCGCGGGACGCTCGCGCAATGACCAGATCGCCACCATGGGACGGATGTTCCTGCGGGATCACGCCCGGGTCGTCGGCGCCGGCGTGCTCGGCACCATCGAGGCGCTGATTGCCCAGGCTGAGGCGCATCCGAACGCGCCGATGCCAGGCCGGACGCACCTGCAGCACGCCCAGCCGGTGCTGCTGAGCCACCACCTGCTGGCTCACGCCTGGGCGCTGCTGCGCGACCTGCAGCGCCTCGTGGACTGGGACCGTCGGGCCGCGACCTCGCCCTACGGCTCCGGCGCACTGGCCGGATCCTCGCTGGGCCTGGACCCGCAGCGGGTGGCGGAGGAGCTCGGCTTCAGCCAGGCCGCCTGGAACTCCATCGACGGCACTGCCGCGCGCGACGTCTACGCCGAGTTCTCCTGGGTCAGCGCCATGATCGGCGTCGATCTCTCCCGGATCAGCGAGGAGATCATCTTCTGGGCGACCAAGGAAGCCGGCTTCGTCACCCTCGACGACGCCTTCTCCACCGGCAGCTCGATCATGCCGCAGAAGAAGAACCCCGACGTCGCCGAGCTCGCCCGCGGCAAGTCCGGTCGCCTGATCGGTGACCTCACCGGGCTGCTGGCCACCCTCAAGGGCCTGCCGCTGGCGTACAACCGGGACCTGCAGGAGGACAAGGAGCCGCTCTTCGACGCGGTGGACACCCTGGAGCTGCTGCTCCCGGCGGTCTCCGGGATGATCGCGACCCTGGTCTTCCACACCGAGCGGATGGCCGAGCTGGCCCCGCGCGGCTTCGCCCTGGCCACCGACATCGCGGAATGGCTGGTCCGCCAGGGCGTGCCGTTCCGGGTGGCCCACGAGCTCTCCGGCGAGGCCGTCCGCGTGGCCGAAGCGCGCGACGTCGAACTCTGGGACCTCACCGACGCGGAGCTCAGCGACATCTCCGCCCAGCTGACCCCCGCGGTGCGCGAGGTGCTGACCACCTTCGGCTCGCTCAACTCCCGGTCCTCCCGCGGCGGCACCGCGCCGTCGGCGGTGGCCGAGCAGCTCGAGGAGCTCAAGCTGCAGCTGAGCCCGATCCGCGAGTTCATCGGCTCGGCGGGCAGCAACGTCGGCCCGGACAGCATCAGCTGAGCTGCTGCAGAAACCTGGCGAGTCAGTGAACACCACATGACGCGAGCCCTTCCGAGACAGCGCCGAACCGCCCTGGCCGTCCTGGCCGGGGCGGTTCTGCTTGCGCTCAGCGGGTGCGCGGAACCGCGCGAGGCTCCGGACCTGGACTATCCCAGCGCCCCGGACCAGCGGCTCCCCGAAGCGGCCGCACCCGCCGAGGTCCCCGCCCCCGGCCAGCCCTGGGTCCCCATCGCGGGCCTGGCCGACGAGCAGTGGCTCGAAGCGGTGGCCGAACGAACCGGCATCCCGCAGCGTGCGCTGGCCGCCTATACCGGCGCCGCACTGCTGGTGGCGCAGACCCGACCAGAGTGCGGCTTGGGCTGGAACACCCTGGCCGGGATCGGTCAGGTGGAGTCACAGCACGGGACCTATGCCGGCGCCGAGGTCGAACCGGACGGGCAGGTCTCCCCGGCGATCATCGGGATCCCGCTGGACGGATCCCCGGGCTTCGCCGAGATCCCCGACACCGACGGCGGCACCCTGGACGGGGACACCCAGTGGGACCGCGCGGTGGGGCCGATGCAGTTCATCCCTGCCACCTGGACGCTCTACGCCCAGGACGGGTCCCGCAGCGGCAGCTCAGACCCGCACCAGTACGACGACGCCGCGCTCACCGCCGCCGTGTATCTGTGCGAGAGCGGGGGAGACCTCACCAGCGACGAGGGCTGGGTGGACGCCGTCGTCGCCTATAACCAGTCCGTGGAGTACGTCAACGACGTCGCCGCCCACGCTCAGGACTACGTCAGCCCTGACGGGCCTTGAGCCGGGGATTCTTTTTATTGATCACGTAGGTGCGCCCGCGGCGGCGCACCACCTGTGATCCCGGCTTGTTCTTCAACGCACGCAGTGAATTGCGGACCTTCATTATGACCTCCTAGTGAGAATGAGTAGCATTAGCGTTAAGAATACTCGAGGGGAGCCATGATGACGATGTCAGGCGAGGGATCAGCTGTCCGAGTGGTCGCGGTGATGGGGGCCTGTGGCCCTGAGCGAAAGGACTTCGCCGCTGCCCTGGCGCAGCAGCGTGGCTCCGTGCTGCTGCAGGCAGATCGCGTGGCAGCCGACGAGACGGCGCTGGACTCCGCGCTGCGGCTGCTGCAGATGGTGCCCAGCAGCACCGAGTTGGTGGTCGAATACCCACTGGCCAGCGCGAGCACCGAGGTCATCGGCTCACTCACCGCGGCAGACCCCGACAGCGAGGGTGACGGTGGCGGCGGCGGTACGGACTGGGGCCCGGGCGGGGATCCCGGCTGGGACCGGGAGCCGCGGGTCCGGCTGGCCGAGGTCGTCTGCGTCGTCGACGCCGCTCATCTGCTCGATGACCTGTTTCGCGATGACTATGTGGTGCTCGAGGCTGACCATCGCTGGACCCACCCGGGGGAGCTGGCGTATGTCTGCCGTGCCGAGGTCATCGTCAAACAGATCGAATACGCCTCCACGGTGATGCTGATGAACTGGAGGCGTATCGACCCGGGCGAACTGGCCATGCTGGCGGCACTGGTGGCCCATCTGAGCCCGCAGGCACAGGTGAGGTTCAGCGGGGAGCCCGAGGCCCTGACTGAATGCTCCACCGGGCCCGGCTATGCCGGCGAGGAGGCGCGTGCGGGCTGGACCTGCCTCTTGAACGGGAACTTCCACCCCCGCCGCAGACACGCCCGCGTCTCGGCCTTCCGCTACGAACAGCATCGCCCCTTCCACCCCGGCCGGCTCAAGCAGCTCCTGGACCTGCGCGTGGAGGCCGAGGACTTCGGCCGCGTGATCCGCTCTGCAGGATTCGCCCGGCTCGCCACCCGCCCCGACATCACCGGGCAGTGGGAGCACATCGGGCAGATCATCTCGCTGGCTCCGCTGGCCTTCCATCATCAGCTCGAGCACCCCGAGGAGATGCTCGCCTTCGGTCAGGACATCGCGTTCATCGGCATGGACCTCGACCCGGCTGGCCTTGCCGCAGCCCTCGATGAGGCCACGCTCACCGATGCCGAGCTCATGGCCGGTCCGCAGCTCTGGCGCACGTTCGGCGATCCGTTCCCCCTCTGGCAATGGGTCACCGAGACCGGAGAGTGAACCGAACACCCGCTTGGAAACCTCTCTGCCATCATGGACTGATGGATTCCGCCCGGCTGCACGCCCTCTTCGACGCCCACGCCACCACGCTGGCTCCAGCCCTGCTGGGCTGCGAGCTCACCGTGGAGACCGCCGCCGGGTCCGTGCGGGTGCGGCTGACCGAGGTCGAGGCCTACGGCGACCAGGGCGAGGATCCGGGCGCGCACAGCTTCAACGGCAAGACCGCGCGCAACGCGGCGCTCTTCGGACCGCCCCGGCACACCTACGTCTACCTCAACTACGGCATCCACCGCTGCCTCAACCTGGCCTGCGCCGCGGAGGGCACCGCGGGCGGGGTGCTGCTGCGCGCCGGGGAGGTCCTGGCCGGCCGAGACTTGGCGATCGAGCGCCGCGGAGGCCGCGACACCGGGGCGAAGCTGCTCTCCGGTCCCGGCCGACTCGGACAGGGCCTCGGGATCACGCTGCCCATGGACGCCCGTCCCGTGTCCTTCGACGAACCGGCCGGCTCCGATGACCCTGCACGCTTCACGCTGACCCCGCCCGCACAGCCGGTGGATCCCGAACGGATCCGAACCGGCCCGCGCGTCGGCGTCTCCGGCGCCGGGGGCAGCACCGTCTATCCCTGGCGGTACTGGCTCGACGCGGACCCCTCGGTCTCGGCCTACCGCCCCGGGCGCAACGTTCCGACCGAGGTCAGCTCCTGACCTGGACCGGATCTGGTCATATTCGGTTCACCTGAATAGAGGTATGATTGATGGTCAGCAAATTCGCGACGGAGAGCTGCGCTGCTTGATGAGTGATTCACAGTCCTCGGCCACGGCCGAGATCATGCCCGAAGACCATGACGTTCCCGTGCCTGGCCTCGAAGCCGGTGTGGAGGAGGAGCGCGAGTACGTCGGCGTGCTCTACTCCCGGCTGGATGAGCTGCGCGCCGAGAAAGAGGTCCAGCTCGCGAAGGTTCGCCGGGTCGGCTCCAGCGGCACCATGCAGAACGCCTCCGAGCGTGACGCCTTCGCCGCGATGTATGAGGACCGGCTCGCACAGCTCAACGCCGTCGACGACCGACTGGTCTTCGGCAGGCTCGACCACGACTCCGGCGAATGCCGCTACATCGGGCGGATCGGTCTGACCTCCGCAAGCCACCAGCGCCTGATGCTCGACTGGCGCGCCCCCGAGGCCGGGGTCTTTTACCAGGCCACCGCCTTCGAGCGCCAAGGCGTGCGCCGGCGTCGTCATCTGCTGCTCAAGCGCCGCGAGGTGCATGGGGTTGAGGACGACGTGCTGGACGCCAGCATGCTCGAAGAGGCCAGCCACAATCACGGCGACGGCGCCCTGCTGGCCGCGCTCACCGCGCGCCGCACCGGACAGATGGGCGACATCGTCGCGACCATCCAGTCCGAGCAGGACCGGATCATCCGGGCCGAGCTCCCCGGCGTCATGGTCGTCCAGGGCGGGCCGGGCACCGGCAAGACCGCCGTGGCGCTGCACCGCGCGGCGTACCTGCTCTACAGCCACCGCGACCGGCTGAAGTCCGCTGGCGTGCTGATCGTGGGACCGAACTCCACCTTCATGTCCTACATCGACCGGGTGCTGCCCTCCCTGGGCGAGACCGGTGTCGTGCTGTCCTCCCTGTCCGAGCTCTTCCCCGGCGTGCGCGGCGGCGAAGAGAAGGACCCCCGGGTCGAAGAGATCAAGGGGCGTCTGGACTGGGTGCAGATCATCGGAGCCGCCGTCGCCCACCGGCAGCGCACCATCCCCGACGTCCGCGACGTCACCGTGGACGGGACCCGGGTCGGGGTCACCCCCAAGATGGTCAACCGTGCGCTGGAACGGGCCCGGGCCACCGGCAAGCCCTATAACGAGGCGCGCACGACCTTCGTGAAGGTCCTGATCAAAGAGATCGCCGAGAAGCTCGAGCGGATCATCGAGAAGCGCTCGGAAGGCAACGACGCCGACCGGTCCTACCTCGTCGAAGATGTCCGCAGCTCCCGCGACGTCCGGGTCCTGCTGAACCTGTGCTGGATGCCGCGCAGCCCGCAGGGACTCCTCGAGGACCTCTACTCCAAGCCCAAGTACCTCGCCGACGTCGCGCCCGAGCTCACCGCCGCCGAGCGGGAGCTGCTCCAGCGCCAGCCCGGAAGCCCGTTCAGCAGCGCCGACGTGCCGCTGCTCGACGAGGCCGCCGAGCTGCTGGGCACCTTGGACGAGTCTGCCGGACGCGAGGCCGCGCGGCAGAAGGCCGCCGCCGCCCGGTCCCTGGACAACGCGCAGCGTGCCGTGGAGAACGCCACCCCGCAGCTCGAAGAGATGGGCATCGAGGGGTTCCTCGACGCCCAGGCGGTGGTGGACATGAACGCCGAGTCCGGCCCGCGGCTGACCGCGGCCGAACGCGCCCAGGTGGATCGGAGCTGGACCTACGGCCATGTCGTGGTCGATGAGGCCCAGGAGCTCTCGCCCATGCAGTGGCATGTGCTGATGCGCCGCTGCCCGCTGAAGTCCTTCACCATCGTCGGGGACATCGCCCAGGGCTCCTCGCCCTCAGCCGCGCCGAGCTGGCAGAAGGCCATGGCGCCCTTCGTCGGCAAGCGGATGCGCGTGGAGGAGCTCACGGTCAACTACCGCACCCCCGGCACCATCGTGGAACTGGCCGAACGGGTCGCCAAGGCCAACGGGTTGGAGACCACCTCGCTGCGCACCGTGCGTGACGGGGACCACCCGCCGGTGATCGAGACGGTCGACGCTGATCAGCTGGTCAGCGCGGCCACCGCCGCGGTGCGCGCCGAACACGAGCGAGTAGGGGAGGGGCTGGTCGCCGCGATCGTCCCGCAGCGCCTGCTCAATGCCACCCGGAGGTCTCTGGTCTCGGAGTTCGGTTCCCGCGTCGGCCGCGGCGCGGGCTCGCTGACCGAAGACATCCTGGCCCTCTCCGCCGATGAGGCGAAGGGTCTGGAGTTCGACGCCGTGGTGCTGATCGAGCCCGCGGAGATCCTCGAGGAGACCGCCGGGCGGGTGGGGAGCCTGTATGTGGCGCTCACCAGGCCCACCCATGCGCTCCACGTGGTGGCCGCCCGCGACCTGCCCGCTGGTTTCTGACCTGCCCGAGACGATTCCGATGATTCGGAGCCGTTCGGCACGAGAAGATTGGTAACGTACCTGCTGTGACCCAGATGAGCCTCGAATCCACGAACCCGGCGCTGGCTGCTCAGCGCAACGATCCAAGCTTCGAGACGCTCTGGCAGGAGCTGACCTGGCGCGGACTGGTCCATGTCTCCACCGATGCCGACGCGCTGGAAGAAGCGCTCTCGGGGGAGCCGATCGTCTACTACTGCGGCTTCGATCCCACCGCGGCCTCCCTGCACCTGGGTCACCTGGTGCAGCTGCTGACCATGCGCCGCATCCAGCTGGCTGGACACAAGCCGCTCGCCCTCGTGGGTGGTTCCACCGGTCTGATCGGGGATCCACGGCCCTCGAGCGAACGCACGCTGAACACCCCGGAGGTCGTCGCCGGCTGGGTGGACTCGCTGCAGCAGCAGATCAAGCATTACATCTCCTTCGATGGGGAGAGTGCCGCCACCATGGTGAACAACCTGGACTGGACCCAGGGCGTCAGCGCGATCGAGTTCCTGCGCGACATCGGCAAGTACTTCCGCGTGGGCACGATGATCAAGAAGGACATCGTCGCCAAGCGGCTGAACTCCGATGAAGGCATCTCCTACACCGAGTTCAGCTACCAGATCCTGCAGGGCTTCGACTACCTGCAGCTGTTCCGGCAGTACAGCTGCACCCTGCAGTTCGGCGGCTCGGACCAGTGGGGCAACCTCACCTCGGGCACCGAACTGGTCCGCCGTGCCGAGGGCACGCAGGTCCACGCGCTGGGAACACCGCTGATCACCAACTCCGACGGCACCAAGTTCGGCAAGTCCGAGGGCAATGCCATCTGGCTCGACGCGCAGCTGTGCTCGCCGTACGCCTTCTACCAGTTCTGGCTCAACCAGTCCGATGCCGACGTGATCGACCGGCTCAAGGTCTTCACCTTCCGCACCCGGGAAGAGATCGCCGAGCTCGAGCGCTCCGTGCAGGATGCCCCCTTCAAGCGCGAGGCCCAGCGAGCACTCGCCTGGGACGTGACCTCCCTGGTCCATGGGGAAGAAGCCACCCAGAAAGTGATCGATGCTTCCGGTGCGATCTTCGGCAAGGGCGAACTCACCCAGATCGATGAGCCCACCTTGGAGGCGGTCGCTTCAGAGCTGCCACACGCCAGCATTCCCGCCAGCGAAGCTACGGCCGTGCGACTGCTGGTGGACACCGGTCTGGTGAAGTCCAACGGAGAGGCCCGTCGAGCGATCAACGACGGCGGCGCCTACGTCAACAACGAGAAGATCACCGATGCCGATGCGCTGGTGACTGACGCGACGTGGCTGCACGAGAAGTTCCTGCTGGTCCGCCGCGGCAAGAAGAACCTCGCCCTCGTACACCGGGGCTGAGCCGACTCCCTGTCGGGGGTGTTGAAACCCCCAGGTCGCGGA
>NZ_JBIMEY010000017.1:0-12632 GCF_051262655.1 Nesterenkonia maliinae
CCCGTGACCTGGGGGTTTTAACACCCCCGACAGGGAGCCGGCCCACCCCCAGAGAACCAGAGCGATCTGCCGATCAAGTCAGGCTCTGCTTCGAGCTGGTCCTGTTGGGATCTAGGTCCGCTGCAGGAGGGATGGCCGGAAGACCCAATGTCCCTCGCTTCTCTGGAGCAGCGCGAGAGCCTCGGTGAGCATGGCCGACCGGAACACCGCGGTGTCGAGACCTGCTTGTTCGGCATCGCTGTGTCGGTACCCCTCCAGCACTGCGGCACTCACGTGTTCGTACCAGAGCCCAGGGTCGAACACCGAGGCATCCCCCTCTGCACACTGCGGGAGGGCGCCATTGCGGGAAGCCTCCATCACCACCTCTGCCAGAGAGATCAGCAGCGAGACCATATCTCTCATCGGCAGAGCACTGTCACTCATGCCACCGTCCTCGTCAACGATCCATCCACCGTCCCGCTCATGGGTGAGGATCCGCTGCAGGTTCAGTGCACCGTGGATCGTCTGCAGACCCATCGCCTGATCCGTCTTGCGGAGCTGCGAATTCAGATGATCGACGGTGTCGGGCAGGTCGCTGGGCACGGATTCGCCGAGGTTCTCGCGCACCTGGGTCCACTGGTCGTCCAGGGCCGCAGCCGACTCATCGATCATGGTCTCCAGCTGAGGGCTCGTCTGGGGGTAGGCACCGAAGGTTCCTGCCAGGTCTGCATGGAAGTCACCCAGGGTTCTGCCTAGCTGGCCGGCCTCCACGAGGAAGTCTGAACCTTGGTGCAGAGCGGTCCGGGCCAAGGTCGAGGCCGAGGCCCCTCCGAGCGAGGAGTCGCGAATGATCCCGAGATCTCCGCTGACCCAGTTGCGCTCCCCGGTGGTCGGGTTCGTCTCGGGCCAGCTTCCGGTGATCACTCCGAGCACACGGGACACTGTGCCGCGGCCGGTCTGCGCCAGCCGCAGCACCGTGTCGATGGCTGCCGAGCGCTGCGGAACCGGCTCCCGGAAGAAATCGACCACGGTCTTGCGGGTCTCTCCGTCTCCACCGTCGACGGTGACTGCGGTTCGGGTGGCGGCCGGCATCGGCGGGGTCAGCGGTGTCCGGTGCAGCTTGGAGGTGAAGGCGGGCCAGGTTGCGAAATCGGCGAACGCCTCCCCCCGCGAGCGACCGTTGCGGCTGCCCTGCTGGCGGCGGGCCATCTCGTGCCAGGCGGCGAGGAAGGCTCGGTCGTGCGCCCCGTCGTAGACCCAGAGGTCACCCTCGGCGGCCCGGAGTCGTCCGATGAATGCGGTCTTCCCGGCAAGCGCCGAGGGTCGGCTGCGCAGCGCCATCGGCACTGCCACCCGGGCCTGGCCGCCCGCGTGGTCGACGTGAAAGATGTGCAGCTCGAGGCGGACCCGCTGATCGGGGTCACCTTCCGGCGCGGGGAGCCGCAGGCCACCGACGCGGCTGATCACACGGCGCCCCGGTGCGGCCTGGAACCAGGACTGCTGGGACAGCCAGGTGCCCACCAGGTCCAGGAATCCCGCCTGTTCCTCGCCTCGGAAGCTCACCATCTACGGCCGTGCCCCCTGGCGTCGCATCGCGATCTCGTAGAGGCTGATGCCCACCGCCATGGACGCGTTGAGCGATTCGGTGGCGGAGCTGATCGGGATCGAGACGATCTGATCGCAGGTCTCGCGGACCAGGCGGGAGAGCCCCTTGCCCTCCGAGCCGACCACGATGATCACCGGCTCCTGGGCGAGTTCGATGTTCTGCAGGGAGATGTCGCCCCCGCCGTCGAGCCCGAGCACGAAGAAGCCGAGCTGCTTGGCCTCCTTCAACGCCTGGGTGAGGTTCTTCGCCCGCGCCACCGGGATCCGCGCGGCGGCTCCTGCGGAGGTCTTCCAGGTGGTGGCGGTGACGCCGGCGCTGCGGCGTTCAGGGATCAGGACCCCGTGCGCGCCGAAGGCCGATGCGGCGCGCAGCATCGCGCCGAGGTTGCGCGGGTCGGTGATCGAATCACAGGCCAGGAACAGCGGCTGGTGCGGGATGTGTCCCTTGGCGGCTCGCTCCAGCTCGTTCTCCGCCAGGTCCAGCACGTCGACGTAGTCGTAGGGCTCCAGCAGCAGCGCCAGACCCTGATGGACCGCGCCGCCGGTGGAGTTGTCGAGATGCCGGCGGGTGACCTCGCGGACCCGGACGCCTGCTTCGGCGGCGAACTGGAGAGCCTCCCGGACGCGTCCATCGGACTCCACATCGGTGGCGACGTGCAGCTCCTTGGCAGGGACGCGTTCGCGAAGCGCCTCGAGCACGGAGTTGCGTCCGGCGACCATGTCCTCGGCGCCGAACCCTGAGCCGCGCTGGCGGGGCTGGCTGCTCCTGGTCTTCGCGGCTGCCCGATCCGCGAGCATCTTGTCTCGGTGCGCCTTGTGGTAGACCCGGTCCTCCGCCTTGGGCGTGGGTCCCTTGCCGCGCAGCGCGCGTCGTCCCTGTCCCCCGGAGCCAGTCTGGGGGCCCTTCTTCTCTCTGCGGATCGCAGCCGATTTCGGCCGTGAGTCTTTCGCCATGTTCAGCCTTTCCTGGCCCCGCTGGCGGGGCTGGTGGTCGAACTCGTCTGGGCGAGCGCCCAGCGAGTTCCATCTTTGGAGTCTTCGAGTGCGATTCCGGCTCCGGTGAGCCTGTCGCGGACAGCGTCGGCGCGGGCGTAGTCCTTGGCAGACTTCGCCTCCACGCGCTCTTCGAGCAGCGCCTCGATCAGCTGGGTCAGCGCGGCCTCGGTGTGGGAGTCGCCGACGGATCCGGCTTCGGGGACGTCGCTGAGCCCGAGCACCTTGACCATGGTGGTCACGGCCGCGGCGCTGCGGGCAAGAGCCTCGTTGTCTGCGGCGTCGAGCGCGATGTTTCCGGCGCGCACGGTCTCGTGCAGCACCGCCAGCGCCTGCGGGACGTTGAGGTCATCGTTCATCGCCGAGGTGAACCCGTCGGGGACCTCGAGCTCAGCTCCGTGCTGCTCAGCGCTGTGCTGCTGTGCGCTGTGCTGCTGTGCGCTGAGCGTCTGGGCGGCACGGGTCAGAAATGTCTCGATCCGCTCGACGGCGGCCTGGGCCTCTTGGAGCGAGGTCGGCCGGTAGTCCAGCTGGGAGCGGTAGTGGGCCTGTCCCAGGAAGTAGCGCACGGCGCGAGGCCGGGCGGCGGCAAGCATCTCCTCCGGGGCGATGGTGTTGCCCACGGACTTCGACATCTTCTCCCCCGCGTAGGTCACCATCCCGTTGTGCAGCCAGAAGCGCGCGAATCCGTCGCCGGCGGCGGCGGACTGGGCCAGCTCGTTCTCATGGTGGGGGAAGCGCAGGTCCAGACCGCCGCCATGGATGTCGAAGGTGCTGCCCAGATACTTCGTCGCCATCGCCGAGCACTCCACGTGCCAACCCGGCCGACCGGCACCCCAGGGGGCGTCCCAGCGGGCGGTCTCCGGATCGGTGTCCTTATGACCCTTCCACAGCGCGAAGTCACGCGGGTCGCGCTTGCCGCGCGCATCGGCGTCGGCGGCGTCCTGCATGTCCTCGGCGCGCTGGTGAGTGAGTTCCCCATAGTGGGGCCAGGAGCGGACGTCGAAGTAGACGTCTCCGGAGCCGTCCTGGGCCGGATAGGCGTGATCGGCCTGGATGAGTCGCTGGATCAGCGCGAACATCTCGGTCATGTGCCCGGTGGCGCGCGGCTCGTAGCGCGGGCGCTTCACCCCGAGCGCATCATAGGCCTGGTGAAAGGCCTGCTCGAAGCGGTAGGCCAGGGCGAACCACGGCTCCGCTGCCGGGTAGTCCGGGCTGGGAGCGTGATCGGGCTGATGGGACAGCGCCGACTTCTCCAAGATCTTGTCGTCGATGTCGGTGACGTTGCGGACGCTGAGCACGTCGAAGCCGCTGTGCTCGAGCCAACGGATGAGGATGTCGAAGGCAACCGCCGACCGGACATGGCCCACGTGGGGGCGACCCTGCACCGTGGCGCCACAGTAGTACAGGGACACCCGGCCCGGCTCAAGGGGCTCGAAATCCCGCACGGTCGCCGTCTTGGTGTCATAAAGTCGCAGTGCCACGCGGCCAGCTTATCCGGTCCCCGGTTCAGAACGTGGAGATCACTCTGTTCAGCGCGTGAAGGTCACCCCGCCAGAGCGTCAAGAGGGCAAGGGCCAGCGCGTCACGACGACTACCGTCACAGCGCGTAGACCACCGCGGTGGCCGTGGCCAGGATGCCTTCGCCGCGGCCGGTGAATCCGAGTCCGTCGGAGGTGGTGGCGCTGATCGCGACCGGCGCTCCGGCTGCCGCGCTGAGCACCTGCTGGGCCTCCTCGCGGCGCGGACCGAACTTCGGGCGCCTGCCCACGAACTGCACGGCGATGGACCCGATGCCGAAGCCCGCCGCCGCCAGGATGCGGGCGGCCTCGGCCAACAGCTGCGCCCCCGAGGCGCCTTCAAGCTCTTCTCGTGCCGTGCCGATGGTGTCGGCTCCGAAGTGCACGCCGAGGTCTCCGAGGCCGGCGGCGCTGAACAGCGCGTCACAGCAGGCATGGGCGACGGCGTCGCCGTCGGAGTGTCCGGTCAGACCCTGCTGACCTGGCCAGAACAGTCCGGCCAGCCAGAGATCTCTCGGCTCCTCGGCGCTGGCGAAGGCGTGCACGTCGTGGCCGATCCCCACCCGCGGGAGCACCGGTCGGCGCGCCGCGGGGGGCTCGATGCTCTGCAGCAGGGCCTGGGCCGCGGCGAGGTCGGCGGCGGTGGTGATCTTCACGGCGCTCTCGGACCCGGGGACTACGGCGACGTCGACTCCCATGGCCTCAGCGATCATGGCCTCGTCGGTGAGCGCCTCGGCCTGAGCATCGGGGAGGTCCCCGATGAACGCGAAGGCCTGTTGGAGGAGTTCGAGGGTGAAGCCCTGCGGGGTCTGGACCGCGCGCAGCGAGGGCCGCGGCACGGTCTGCTCGACCTGTTCGGCTCCGGTTTCGGGGTGCGGCTCCGGGTGCACGCGCTTGATCGTGTCGGTGACCGGCAGCGCCGGGACGACGGCGGCGGCGCCCGCCTCCACCGCGGCGAAGACCCGGGCGTAGACGCTCTCGGGGGTCATGGCTCGGGCGGCGTCCTGGATCAGCACCGAGGTCGCCGCGGCGTCCCAGTCCGCTGCGGTGGCGCTGAGCAGGCGCTCGACTCCGGCGCGCACCGAGGAGGACCGACTCGCCCCACCGCGGGTGTAGAACACCGGTACCGCTGCGGCGGCGCTGAACTGCTCGCCCACCGCGGCCAGCTGGTCATAGCTGGCCTGGTCGCCGGGGAGCACCAGCACCACGGCGTCCAATCCCTGACTCAGGCCGTGGAGTCGCTGCAGCACGTGGGCGAGGATCGGGCGGCCTCCCAGGTCCACGCAGGCCTTGGGCATCCCGTGACCGAGTCGCTCGCCGCTGCCGGCGGCCACAACGATGAGCGCCCGGCGCGCTGTGACAGGATCTCCTGTCCCGGCGTCCGGGCGACTCATCGAGGGTGCTCCGTGGGGAGCGACCGTGGCTGCCGGTGCGACCTGAGGTCCCACCTGGCTCATATCTACTCTGCGACCTTCTCTGGCTCTGCCGGAGTCGGGGCCTGGTCGAGGATCTCGTCCAGGAGCTTCGCAGCGTCTTCTTCGTCGAGCTTCTTTGCCAGCGCCAGCTCGGAGACCAGAATCTGCCGGGCCTTGGCAAGCATGCGCTTCTCCCCCGCGGAGAGTCCGCGGTCGTTCTCACGGCGCCACAGGTCACGCACGACCTCGGCAACCTTGTTCACGTCGCCGGAGGCGAGCTTCTCAAGGTTCGCCTTGTACCGACGTGACCAGTTGGTGGGCTCTTCGGTGTACTCGGCACGCAGCACGTCGAACACGTGCTCCAGGCCTTCTGCACCGACGACATCGCGCACGCCGACCAGGTCGACGTTGTCTGCTGGCACCTCGATGGTCAGATCTCCCTGGGAGACCCGGAGCTTGAGGTACATCTTCTCTTCGCCGCGGATGGTGCGGGTCTTCACTTCTTCAATCGTCGCCGCACCGTGGTGTGGGTATACGACCGTCTCGCCGACCTCAAAATTCATGTAAATATTCCCCTTTCCCGACCTCGAGTTTATCACGCGTCACAATTGGCCCCGCGTGTCGTTCCAGATTCCGTCCGCCGTCACGACATAGGGTTCGCCGCCACTCGATTTCGACATCCTGTAGAATTGTCCGCAGATCAGACCAACGCGTAGGCGGAAGATTCTCCGCTGACGTGGATGCCATCTGCGCTGCACGCCAACCTCCGGGGTCCCACACCGCGTATCCTGGAGCTAATCCGCATCGCTCCAAGCTCGTGAGGAGACTCTCCACGTGAAGTTCTCAGCTGACACAGCCCGCCGCACCGCCGCGGCGTCCCTGGCCGCAGCCGCCCTGCTGGGGGCAACAGGCTGCAGCTTCACCAACCTGCAGGCCACCACGCTCGAGTACTCCGCCTCCGACGGCACCAGCACAGAGTTCAACGAGGTCAAGTTCCGTCACATCGCCTACGTCACCAGTGGGGTGGACAGCCCAGCTCGCCTGATCGGTTCGGTGAGCAACACCGGGCTCGAGGACGCCGAGGTGGAGATCTCCTCCGCGACGGAGACCTTCGCGCTCACGGTGCCCTCCCGGACGGTCGTCTCTCTGGAGAATGACGAAGAGCTCATCGCCGACTCCTTCGAAGGCATGCCCGGCGAGATGTACGAGGTCACCCTCAGCGTGGACGGCGAGACCGAGATGCTCGACGCGGCGGTGTTCGACGGGGTGCTTCCGGAATACCGTGACCTGGTTCCCGGCGGTGCCGATGAATCCGTCACGGACCATCTGGAGCACGGTCCCGACACCTATGGCAGCGGCGCCGCACACCACGACCCGGATGAAGAAGGCCACTGAGGCCAGGCTCCCCGAGTCACCGAACGCTGCCGCCCGCCGCAGCAGCACATAGCGAGGGCCCGCTTCCACGGAAGCGGGCCCTCGCTATGTGCTGAGCAGATGATGCCTTTCCGGATTCCGCTCATGAGTCCGCTCAGGACTCTGCGGCGGCCTCGCGCAGCAACCGGCGCAGCCGCTGCGGATCGATCCGCCAGAAGTCCTTGACCCGGCCATTGATGCGCAGCACCGGGATCTCCTCGGCGAAGCTGGCCAGCAGCTCCACGTCTTCGGTGATGTCTCGTTCGAGGACCGGCACGGAGAATTCCGCGCAGACCTCACGGGCCACCGCCAGCGCGTCTTCGCAGAGGTGACACCCCTGTTTGGTGAGCACCTCAACCTCGACCGTTCGGCTCATGACTGGTCCTGCCCTCCTCATGCCGTGCTGGTGGGACGAAGAAACCCCGGCCGCCTGCTGGCTGCCGGGGTTTCCTCACGCTTCCAAGAAGTCTTATTTCTTGTTGCGGCGCTGGTGACGAGTCTTCCGCAGACGTTTGCGGTGCTTCTTCTTCGCCATGCGCTTGCGGCGCTTCTTGATCACTGAGCCCATGGGGTGCAGTCCTTGTCTGTAGGTAAACAACGAGAAAAAGGTCTCGGAACAGTGTAGCCGCAAGGCCCTGCTGGGGCAGAATCGGGGACCGCCGTGAAGGCTCGGCCCGACCAGCCGGGTTCAGTCGAACCAGGGGTCCAGCCCGTAGAGCGGGAAGATCTCCTTGCGGGTCTGCATCACCGCGCGGTCCACGGCGTCTGACGGGTCGTAGCCGAGCTCCCAGGAGCGCCACCACAGCTCCGCGTCATCACCCATGGTCTCGGGTGCGGCAATCTCGTAGCGCTCGCGCACATGGTCCCTCCAGGAGCTGGGCACTGCCGCCTTCAGCGACACGGGCGAACCGACCAGGATGCCGGTCAGGTGCGCCCAGCTGCGCGGGACCACGGTGTGCACGGCGTAGCCGCCTCCACCGGTGGCGATCCAGCGCCCTTCGCAGTGCTCGTCGGCGAGATGGGCGATGTCCAGCGCGCTCTGCCGCTGCGCGTCCACGCTGAGCTGCAGATCCGAGAGCGGATCGTCGCGGTGGGAGTCGCAGCCGTGCTGGGAGACGATGACCTCCGGTTCGAAGGCGGCGACCAGCTGCGGGATCACGGCGTGGAAGGCACGCAGCCAGCCGGCGTCGCCGGTGGTCTCGGGCAGCGCGATGTTGACCGCCGAGCCTTCGGCTCCGGGACCGCCGGTCTCGTTGGGGAAGCCCGTGCCGGGGTAGAGCGCCACTCCGGTCTGATGGATCGAGATGGTCATCACCCGCGGGTCGTCGTAGAAGATGTCCTGGGTGCCGTCCCCGTGGTGGGCGTCGACGTCGATGTAGACCACGCGGCGGGTGCCCTGGTCCAGCAGCAGCTGGATGGCCACCGCGGAGTCGTTGTAGACGCAGAAGCCTCCGGCGCGGGACCGCGCGGCGTGGTGCATCCCCCCAGCGAAGTTCAGCGCCCGCACCGCGGTGCCGTCGATCAGGGCCTGCGCGCACTGCCGGGTCCCGTCGACGATCCGGGCGGCGCCGAGGTGGATCTCGCTGAACACCGGGGTGTCCTCGGTGCCCAGACCGTGGTCGGTGGAGGGGTGGCCGTGTTCCGCGGCCTTCTTCACGGCGGTGATGTAGTCCCCCGAGTGGACCGTTCCCAGCACCGCATCAGAGGCGATCTCCGTCTTGAGCTGCCGCACGTTCGATCCGCTGAAGAGCTCGAACTCCTGACAGAGCTTCGCCGTGAGATCCAGCCGGACGGGGTCCATGGGGTGGTTGGAGTTGAAGCGGTATTCGAGCAGCGCCTCGTCCCATACGACGGCGGCGGGGACTTCTCCCACGGGGGCCTCCTCAGGCGTGGTCGGCGAAATACTCCAGCTGGGAGACGTCTCCGGAGACGATGATGGTGTCCCCTGCGGAGACGAGGGTGTCTGGCTGGGCGTAGACGAAGTCCTTGCCCGGGGACTTCACGCCGACCACGTTGACCTTGTGCCGGCTGCGCGGCTGGCACTGGTCGATGGTCTTGCCGTGCAGCTCGCGCGGCGGGCGCATCTTCACGATCGCGAAGTCATCGTCGAACTTGATGAAGTCCAGCATCTGACCCGAGACCAGGTGCGCGGCGCGCACTCCGGCGTCGTGCTCGGGGTAGATCACGTGATGGCAGCCGATCCTGGTGAGGATCTTGCCGTGCGTGGGGTTGATCGCCTTGGCCCAGACCTGGCTGACTCCGAGGTCCACCAGGTTGGCCGCGATCAGCACGGAGGATTCGATGGAGGTGCCGACGCCGACGACGGCGGCGTCGAACTCCTGGGCCCCGACCTGGCGCAGCGCCTCGATGTCGGTGGCGTCTGCCTCGACCACGTGGGTGAGCATGTCCGCGTACTTCTGGACCAGGCCACGGTCCCGCTCTACGGCGAGAACTTCCTTGTTCTGGCTCACGAGCTGGTTGCTCAGCGCGATGCCGAAGCGTCCGAGCCCTACGACGAGGACCGGCTTGTTGCTCTGGGGGTTCAGCTTGGGCACGAATGCGTCCTTTTCCGCGAAGAAATCTGATCGACCTTTGCGGGGCCGAGTCCTGAAGTGTTGACTCCAGGGTAAACCCCCTGCGCCCCGCGGATGCTACCGGCTGGGCTGGCTCGACGGTGGGTGCGTCAGCCGATCATCGGGCGGCCCTCCGGGTAGCGATAGCGCACGCGGCTGCGCTGGCGCACGGTCAGCGAGGCGGCGAAGGTGATGATCCCGACGCGACCGGCGAACATCAGTGCCGCGAGCACGTAGAGCCCCTCTGGAGGGAGGTCCTCGGTGAGCCCGCTGGTGAGCCCGACGGTCGCGAACGCGGAGATCGACTCATACAGCGGGCGGCCCATGTCCAGTCCGGTGATGTACATCAGCCAGACGGTGGAGATCAGCACCAGGGTCGCGCCCATGGCGACCACCGAGACGGCGACCCGCACGGCTGAGGGCGGGATGGTGCGACCGTGCGCGGTGGACTCGGCGTCGCCGCGGGCCTCGGCGAGGAATGCCAGCCAGATCACCGCGATGGTGGTGACCTTGATGCCTCCGGCGGTGGAGGCTGAGCCGCCGCCGGCGAACATCAGCGCGTCAGAGATCAGCATGGTCTCGGCGTTCTGCATGTTTGACTCCACCACTGAGAATCCGCCGGAGCGCATGTTGACCGAGGCGAAGAGCGAGTTCTGCAGCTTCTCCCCGAGGGTCATCTCGCCGATGGTGGCGCTGTTGGACCATTCCATGACCCCGTAGAGCACCGCACCGATGACCATCAGCAGCAGCGTCACCTCCAGGGTGAGCTTGGTGTGCAGGCTCCAGCGCCGCACGTGCCACCGGTTGCGCCAGAGCATGAAGAGCACGGGGAAGCCGAGGCTGCCCAGGAAGACCCCGATCATGATGGTCCAGATGATCACCGGATCGTTGTCGAAGCCGGCGAGGCCCTCGGAGTGGGCCACGAAGCCGGCGTTGTTGAAGGCCGAGATCGCATAGAAGGTCCCGTCCCAGAGCCCGCTGGCGACGTCGCCGTTGATCTGGATGAAGCGCGGGATCATCACCAGCATCAGCAGCGCCTCCACCACGGCGGAGCAGATCACGACGGTGCGGATGACCTGTCCGGTCTCCCCCATCGAGCCGGTGGAGATGCCGCCCTCCTGGGCGACGAGCCGGGTGCGCAGCCCCAGGTTGCGGGTCACCGAGATGGCCAGCAGCGCGGCGATGGTGATGATGCCCAGCCCGCCGACCTGGATGCCGATCAGGATGACCAGCTCACCGGCGAAGGACCAGTGGTCCGCGGTGTTCACCGGGGTCAGCCCGGTGACGGTGACGGCCGAGGTGGCCACGAAGAGCGCCTCGTGGAAGGCCGCGGAGGAGCCCGAGGCGGTGGCCCAGGGCATCATCAGCAGTGAGGCGAACACGGCGATGGTGACCCCGAAGATCAGCATCGCCGCTCGTGCCGGCGAGGTGCCGGTGAGTCGTCCCATCCAGCGCTTCAGGTATGTCCAGGGGCCGGTCCGGCGCCCGCTGCCGGACTCAGTCTGCGCTGCGGAGCTCATCGGTGATCTCCGCAGAGCGGTGTGCGCTGGCCGTCACGGCGGCCTCGACCGCGGCGGGGAGGCCATGGTCGTCGAAGGCGTTGATGGCGCGCTCGGTGGTGCCGTTGGGTGAGCAGACGGCGCGGCGCAGCGCGGCGGCGTCGGCGGTGCCGGCAGCCTGGTGCTGGACCAGCATCTTTCCCGCCCCGTAGACGGTCTGCGCCGCCAGGTCCGCGGCGAGCTCCCGGTCCAGGCCGAGCTTCACGCCGGCCTCGGTCATCTGCTCGGCGAGGTAGAAGGCGTAGGCGGGCCCGGAGCCGGAGATCCCGGTGAGCGCATCGATCTGGGACTCCTCGATCACGTGGACGGCGCCGCTGGCGCCCAGCAGCGCGGCCACGGTCTCGGTGTCTTGGGGGCTCGCGTGGCTGCCCGGCACCAGTCCGACCACGCCGAGCCCCACCGAGAGCGGGGTGTTGGGCATCGACCGGATCACCGGCTGGCCCTGCGCGAGGGCTGCTTCGATCATCTCGACGCTGATCGCTGCGGCCACGGAGACCACCACGGCTGCCGGCTTGAGCACGCCGGCGATCTCTGCGGCCAGGGCCACGATGCCGTGCGGCTTGACCCCGAGGAAGATGATGTCGGCCTCGGCGGCGGCACGCCGGTTGGCCTCGGCGTCGTCCTGCTCGGCGAGCACGGTGACCCCGTACTGCTGCGCTCGCTCCGCGGCGGTGGCGGTGCTGCGCGTGGTGGCCTGGACCTGCTCCGGGGCCACCGCGGCCTCGAGCAGTCCCGCAAGGATCGCCCCGTTCATCGAGCCGAGCCCGAGCATCGCGATCCGCGGCGCGGCGGGCGTGCTGGTGCTGGTGCTGGTGCTGGTGCTGGTGGACATGGTCACTCCTGGCCGAGGTGCTTGCGGGCGAAGGCCAGGGATTCGGCGAGCCAGCGCTCCCGGTCCCCGACGTTGCGGGCGGTGCGGGTGGCGACCTCGACGGCGACGACGCCGTTGAACCCGGTTTCGGCGAAGTCGGGCCGGCCGAGCAGATCCATGGCCTCGGCCACACGCTGCTCCCCCTGGCCGGGGATCAGGTGGTCGTCTTTGAACCCGTTGGACCAGCCGTCGGTCAGATGCACATGGCGCAGCCGCTGACCCAGCGCCTCGACCGCCTCGAGGGAATCGGCCTCGGCCGTGGCCGCATGCGAGAAGTCCCAGGTGACATGGGGGTAGGGCTGATCCACGGGGTCCCAGTGGGGCAGGTACATCGTGGCCTCGCGGCCGCCGGCGCGCCAGGGGTACATGTTCTCCACCGCGAAGAGCACCCCGGTCTCGTTCTCGAGCTCCTTGATCCCCTCGGCGAAGCCCTCCGCGTAGCCGACCTGCCAGCGGAAGGGCGGATGCGCGACGACGACGCCGGCGCCCACCTCCTGGGCGAGTGCGGCGCTGCGCTTGAGCTTGTCCCAGGCGGAGCCCCAGACCTGCTGGGTGAGCAGCAGGGTTGGTGCGTGGATCGCCATGACCGGAAGGCCGAAGCGCCAGGAGAGCTCGTTCAGCGTGGAGGCCTGCTGGGACTCTCCGCGGTGGGTGACCATGACCTCCATGCCGTCATAGCCCAGGTCGTCGGCGATGGAAAAGCC
>NZ_JBIMEY010000018.1:0-6599 GCF_051262655.1 Nesterenkonia maliinae
GACGTGGCTCCACTCCCAGGAGCTGACGAACATCAGGCCATACACGACCACCATCCCGGTCAGGATCATGGCCGCAAATCGCAGGTACAACCTCTTCTGGTGGGAAGAGTGCTCGTCCTGGTGACCATGGTCCTGCGTGTGGTCGTTGTGCGTGTCTGACATGGGCCAAGCTTCGCCCTGTGAGATGGGTGCAGAAACAGCATGTCTATTCAGCCAGCGGGCTGCGGTCCCGGCGTACGTTGCGGCTTGCGGTGCATCTCTGCCCGAACCTCCCGGGCAGCTCCAATGGCTAGTCGGCGGTGGGTGCTGTTCGGGGTATTGCTCAGCCGATGGAGGAGAGCAGGTCGGCGCAGGCCTGCTCGCAGCGGCGGCAGGCCTCGGCGCAGACGCGGCAGTGGTCGTGATGGTCTGCGTGCTGAGCGCACTCGTCCGCGCAGGACTTGCATGCGACGCGGCAGGCTTCCACAACGGCGCGGATGACCTCGACATTGTTGCCGGTCTGACGGGAAAGGATGCTGCCGGTCGTCACGCAGATATCGGCGCAGTCAGTGTTTTTGCGGATGCAGGTGGTCAGCTCCGCGATCATGTCTTCGGCCAGACATGCGTCGGCGCAGGCGGTACAAATCTGTGCGCATTCGAAGCACGCTTCGATGCACTCAGCCAGCTTCTGCTTGTCCACCCACTCGATATCTTTCGGGTAGGTGTCCAGCATCGATGTCACGCGGTGAGTCATGGTTTTGCTCCTTCTCTCATACTGCGGTTCATGCGGTATATCGATCTGGTGCTCGGCGGGTTCGGAGCGCGCCGTGTCCTCTACAGTAGTCCAGCCTCCTTGGAAGGTGCGGTGCTGAATCAGAAAGGTACCCGGTGGACCCTCCGTTACCGTGCGCTTTTCAGCGCGGTCGAGGTGCCCACCTACCTGCGCAAAACCGGCATCGCATGCGTCCGAATGCTCAATCCTGGGGCCCCGGGTCTTGACCAGCTACAGGACGCCCGGAGACCTGGGATCATGTCTCCTCATTTTCTTCGGAGTCTGAACTGTGGTTGGCGGGGTGTTTGTCGCGACCCTTCTGTGAGGCTTCGATCTGCTCACTCGCTTCAGCAACAGGATCAAACTCTGCCGTTCTGTCGCGCCCGGTCCAGACCTTGATGATGTCCCAGGCGACGGCCGTGAGCGGAACCGATAACAAGGCCCCGACCACACCGGCCAATACCGTGCCGGCGGTCAGGGCGACCAGTATCACCAGAGCGTGAAGGTTCAACGTGTGGGCCATCACCAACGGCTGCAGCAGGTTCCCATCCAGCTGCTGAATCACGATGACCACGGCAAGAACGATCAGTGCGGTGACCGGGCCATTGGCGACAAGGGCCACAAGGGTGGCCAGCGCTCCAGCGACGGTGGCTCCGATGACGGGGACGAATCCACCGAGGAAGATCAACACACCGAGGGGCAGGGCCAGCGGAACCTGGAGGATGAGTAATGCGACGGTGATGCCGACCGCGTCGATCGCGGCGATCAGAGCGGTACCTCGGACGTAGCTGCCGAAGGTCTGAACCGCCCGGTTTCCGGAGGCTATCCACTTGCCCCGGAAGTGCTGCGGTGTCCAAGACACGAAGAACGCCCAGATGCGATCACCGTCTTTGAGGAAGAAGAACAGGATCACGAGCAGCAGGATCAACCCCGTGAGGAAGCTGCCTGCGGCGCCGAGGGTACTCACCGCACCCGACCCGAAACTGGAACTCGTGACGAAGGAGGACACCGAATCGATCGCACCGTCGATCTGCGCCTGGTCGATGGTGATGCCGAAGTTGCCCATGAGGTCCTCGACCAGGTTGCGCAGTTCGTTGAACCCCTGGCCCGCCTGGTCCACCAGCGAGGGCCACTGGTTGAGCACCGAGAAGAACAGGCCAGTGCCCACGCCTCCCAGCACGAGCAGAGCGCCGAACAGAACCGTCCAGGCGGCGAGTACGGTAGGCATGACGCGGCGAGCAAGGTGGACCAGAGGCCACAGTGCGCACGCCAGGATCACGGCGAGCAGAGCGGGAATGACCACAACCGCCACGTTCAACATGGCGAACACCAGCAGGGCGGTCACGGTACCGATGAGCAGCAGCTGCAGCGCTCGAATGCCCAGCCGGCCCATCACATCAGTCCACAGCCCAGGGACCGTGAAGCGTCTCGGTCGGCTGCTCTCGTGTGCCGATTCGTTCGGTATATCCGCCATCTACGTCTCCCGGGGGCTAGTGGTGTCGAAGAGCTTCTCTTGAGGTACCCAACGCGACGCGGCGGGGAGCTCAGAACCTCCGCCGCTGCCATCTGGGTGATCGGTGAGCGCTATGTCTACGGATAGATGGGCTCTGCACCGAAGCTTCGCGGCACCGGCACGCTCTTCAGCGGTGACCTCGATCATTCAAGCATGCATTCCACTAAACGTGGCGTTGACCTTACGATCGGCCTCTCCCAGAATCCGCCCCCCACAGTGCCCGAACCCCAGTCTGAAGCCCACGCCTGGTGCGGGCTCGGCGCAGCATGGCCTGGACCTGGGCGACGAGCTCCCGGGGGCTGAAGGGCTTGGTCACGTAGTCGTCAGCGTCGACCGAGAGCCCGATGATCTTGTCGATCTCATCGTCACGGGCGGTGAGCATCAGCACGTGGCAGTCCGAGAGGGTTCTGACCTGTCGACACACCTCGATCCCGTCGATGCCGGGCAATCCCAGATCCAGCACTACCACGTCCGGGCCGAAGCTGCGCACCGCGGCGACCGCTTCGGTGCCGTCATGGCGCACGGTGACGTCCAACCCGGCTTTACGCAGATACCCCTCGATCAGCCGGGACAGATCGACCTCATCATCGACCACGAGGATCCGACCGGTCGTCTGTGCTGGGTTCATCTGCGCTCCTTGGTCGAGGTAGTACACGACTTTCCGCATTGGATCGTCCTCTCAGGTCTGCTGAGGGTCTTGCGGCGGGGTGAGTGACTCTTCCAGAGTTCACGTGTGGGATTTACGGCTTGAGCGGCCGGGGCCTTCACTCGAGGAGAGAGCCTGTGACGAATCCATCATTAATCATGGAGGCCAGGAGCCACGTCCCAGCCTACGCCGGCCGCGTTCTCCGCGCCCTGGCCGCATCGGTTCCACCGGGGCCGCTGCAAGAGACCCAGTCCGGCGACCGAGAGTGCGCCGCACAACAATTTCATCGGGCGCCAGCAGTCTGAAGACGAACATCGGCGCCTGACTCACGATGTGTATGGGTTCGATGAAGATTCCCTGCAGACCAGGCATCACAGGCATCAGTGCGCGCACACCGGTGTTGTCCTGGACATCACCGAGAATCCGCCTGATCTAGGAGTAACCCCATGACCACGAAGACGTTGACCGCCAGCATCGGAGCTTTCGCACTTGCCGCCGCCCTCGCCGGGTGCGGCTCATCAGAAGAACCCAGCGAGTCCGCACCGGAGACCACCCAGAGCGCCGAGGAAGTCTCAGCGCAGTACAACGAGTCAGACGTGGACTACGTCTCCGGGATGGCGATGCATCACCAGCAGGCTGTGGAGATGTCCGACATCCTGCTCGAGAAGGACGACATCGAGCCAGAGGTCACCACGCTGGCCGAGGACATCCGTGAGGCCCAGGGCCCGGAGATCGAACAGATGCAATCATGGCTGGACGCCTGGGGCGAAGAAGGCACCAGTGATGGCGACATGGAAGGCATGGACCACGGTGACGGGGACATGGAAGGCATGGAAGGCATGGACCACGGTGACGGGGACATGGAGGACATGGACTCGATGGAGAGCATGTCGGACATGGAAGGCATGATGAGCGAGGACGACCTCAGCCAACTCGAGAACGCCACCGGCACTGAAGCATCCAGACTGTTCCTGCAGCAGATGATCGCCCACCATGAAGGTGCGGTGTCCTCCGCAGAAGATCACCTCGACAACGGCGAGAACCCGGAGGCCCTGGAACTCTCGGAGACCATCATCTCTGACCAGCAGGCCGAGATCGACGAGATGGAGACCATGCTCGAAGAACTCTGACCCACCGAGAAATGGAGGGCCCTGCCGGGATGCACCTGCATCCCGGCAGGGCCCACTTTCTTGAATTGTGCTCGGCTCGTGTCAGGCCAGTTGTTCGACGGTGTTCCCGCCGTCCACGGTGCGCAGCACGGTCGAGTCCACGACCAACAGCGCCTCCACGGACCCGTCCTCGGTGAGACTGGCTCCCAGGGCGACGACCTCACCCACCGGCTCCTCGCTGGCGCTCCAGCTCTGCCCGGCGTCGCGGCTGGTCATCAGTCGCCCATCAATTCCTGACCCGACGATCGTGGTCTCATCGGCCCATGCCACACGCGAGATCAAACTCGGGGTCTCAAGAGTCTCCCAGCTGGACCCGTCGGCGGAGAGCAGCAGCCCGGCCTCGGTCGCCGCGGCGATCTCCCCCGTTCCCGGAGCCACGGCCAGAGCCGCAGGAGGCGCCGAAATAGACAGCGTCTCCCAGTTCTCGCCGTCTGTGCTCATGCGCAGCTCCCCGTCGAAACCGAGAATGCGCCCAGCACCAGCAGTCAGAGCATGGAAGTCCGATTCCCCGCCCCGTGAGAGCACCGTCCAGCTCTCCCCCTGATCTGTGGACTCGATCAGCCCCACGGGTTCGGGCAGATCTGAGCCAGCTCCTGGGTGACCCGAGGCGAGGTAGCGGCCCTCGGGGGCGAGTGTGAATCCCATCAGGTCCACAGTGGGGCCCACCGAGACCAGTTCACCGTCTTGAACGCGGAACAGGCCGTAGTGGGTAGCCAGCAGCACCACCCCGTCGGAAGGGTCGCGCCCGATGCCATGGACATGACCTATCGCGGTTTCGGCCTCCGAGTCTGCACCGTCCTGGGGTCCCGCGCCTGCTTCAGATCCTGCCGACGGTCCAGGTTCAGCGCACGCGGTGATAACACCTGCGCCGAGCAGACCGAGCCCGCCGCTGAGCAGGAGCCTTCGATTCAAAGCAGTCATACAGCCCTTCCAATGCGTGCCGGGAGTTCTTCAGATCAGGAGGTCGACCTTCCAGCCTATTACCGGGCTCAGGCAGAACCGGTCGAGGGCGCCTGAAGATTCGATGAAGACCGGAGCGCCCACCCTTGCATTATACCCCCCGGGGGTATAAAAAGAGTGGGTGTACCGATTACTGCGCGTCCCGACCACGCCCAAGGAGTTTCCCCATGACTGCCGATACTCACCCGCTGCTGCCTCTGGCTTCCACCGACTGCGCCTGCTGCTCACCTTCTCCCACTGAGGACCACAGCAACACTCCCCCCGTGTCGACCCCTGCGGGGGTGACGGTCGTCTACACGGTGGAGGGCATGACTTGTGGCCACTGCGTCGGGAGTGTCCAGGACGCCGTCCGTGCCGTGAAGGGGGTCCAGTCCGTGGAGATTGATCTTCAGACCAAAGGCGCCTCTGCCGTGACGGTGACCGGTCCAGCAGACCCGGAGGCTGTGCGCTCCGCAGTGCACGACGCTGGATACTCCATCGCTGGATCCTGAGCACCCCTGAGCGTCCATGGCCACACCGCTCGTCCCGATACGGGCAGAAGGGCGACTATGAGCACCCCCTCCCACCACGGAGGATGTGCTGCTGGCGCGGGCCGCGTCAGGCCATGAGGCCAACTTGAACCCCGCCGTGGCCCGCCCTTCCGGGCGGGTCACGGCGGGGTTCATCCGGCGGACGATACCGTGCTCTTGCGCTGGAGGGGTCGTCGGTCATCCCAGGGAGCTGAGCAGCTCCTCACAGGCGGCCTCGCAGCGCCGGCACGCCTCTGCACAGAGACGACAATGCTCATGCATCTCCGCGTGGCTCTCACATTCCTGGGCACAGCCTCGACACGCCTCTCGGCAGGCTTGCAGAATCGCGCGGACCACTGCCTTGTTCTCTCCGGTGAGCCGGGTGAGGATCCGCCCGGTGGTCAGGCAGATATCGGCGCAGTCCAGATCTGTGCTAATACAGGTCGCCATCTCACCCGCCATCGGTTCACTGAGACAGGCATCAGCGCACGCGGTGCAGGTCTGTGAGCATTCGAAACAGGCGGCGATACACGCAGCGAGCTTCTCCTGATCGATCCCGTGATCCTTCTTGGGATGTGCTTGAAGCATGGCGGTCACGTGAGTCATGGTGTTCCTCTCGTTGCTCCTGGGGACGCTTGCCATGGACTGTGTCCGGCACGGCGCCAGTGCCTATGAGATTACTGCCGACTCTCAAGTATTTGAACCCTGCATAATGTCCGTCAGCGAACCGCCCCACCCCTGGCCTAGGGTGCCAACCCCCGTCGTTAGATATGGAGCACCGTCACCCCTGTGTCATCTTGTGTGGTGGATTTGGGTGTGTCCCGGAACAACAGCTGATTCGATAAGCCCCCAATTGATCACGACCCTCTCAGAGAACGGAGCTTGGCCGATGCCAGACACGAATAAAGACCACACGCAGGACCATGGTCACCAGGACAAGCACTCCTCCCACCAGAAGAAGATGTACCTGCGATTTGCGGCCATGATCCTGACCGGGATGGTGGTCATGTATGGCCTGATGTTCGTCAGCTCCTGGGAGTGGAGCCACGTA
>NZ_JBIMEY010000019.1:0-6261 GCF_051262655.1 Nesterenkonia maliinae
GATGCAGGGCTGTGATGCAGGTCGCATGGGTTGTGGTTTGCGGACTCGGCGGGGCATGTGTAAAGTTCTATCTCGTGCTCAAGGGCGCACAGCGGAAAGCCACGGCGGACCGATGAAGACCCGGATTTGATAACCACATAGCTTTTCTCACACAGGATCTGTTCCTGGACTGCGGTTGGCCGGTCTCTTATGGCTGCTGATCGGTGTCGGGCAGGTCTTCTAGGTGGGGGTTCGAGACTACGGTTTTTCTGGTGTTCACATGGTGTTGACCTTGAGTTGACGCCGAGGAAGATCAGGACGTAGAGTTGAGAACCGCGCAGACGACGAGTTCGAGTCGGCCACACAGTAAGTATTCGCTGGTGGGTGATTCACTTCGAGTCGGGTCAAGACGGTGGGAACGCCGAATTGACGATGCGGAAGCTTGTTGGTAAGCTTACAAAGTTGCTTCGGAGCGATTCAGAGAAAAACTTCTGATGGTGCCGGTAGCGGTTGTTGTTTGAGAACTCAATAGTGTGCCAAGTTTGTTGATACCAAATTATTTATTTGGTTATAACAGTGACATTATCACCCCCGTGATAGTGATCGCAAATTTAGCCAAGGATTCATTAACTGGTGTCCGTGGTTGATGATGAGCGGATCGTGAGGGCCTTGTTTTTCTGGCAGGGTCTGGTCTGTTTGTTGTTGATTGTGGATGCTTTCTCTTATTAATTTTTTAATGGAGAGTTTGATCCTGGCTCAGGATGAACGCTGGCGGCGTGCTTAACACATGCAAGTCGAACGATGAAGACCGTGCTTGCACGGTCGGATTAGTGGCGAACGGGTGAGTATCACGTGAGTAACCTTCCCTTGACTCTGGGATAAGCCCGGGAAACTGGGTCTAATACCGGATACGACCAGTCCTCGCATGGGGTGCTGGTGGAAAGATTTATCGGTCTTGGATGGACTCGCGGCCTATCAGCTTGTTGGTGAGGTAATGGCTCACCAAGGCGATGACGGGTAGCCGGCCTGAGAGGGTGACCGGCCACACTGGGACTGAGACACGGCCCAGACTCCTACGGGAGGCAGCAGTGGGGAATATTGCACAATGGGCGAAAGCCTGATGCAGCGACGCCGCGTGCGGGATGACGGCCTTCGGGTTGTAAACCGCTTTCAGCAGGGAAGAAGCGAAAGTGACGGTACCTGCAGAAGAAGCGCCGGCTAACTACGTGCCAGCAGCCGCGGTAATACGTAGGGCGCGAGCGTTATCCGGAATTATTGGGCGTAAAGAGCTCGTAGGCGGTTTGTCACGTCTGCTGTGAAAGCCCGAGGCTCAACCTCGGGTGTGCAGTGGGTACGGGCAGACTAGAGTGCAGTAGGGGAGACTGGAATTCCTGGTGTAGCGGTGAAATGCGCAGATATCAGGAGGAACACCGATGGCGAAGGCAGGTCTCTGGGCTGTTACTGACGCTGAGGAGCGAAAGCATGGGGAGCGAACAGGATTAGATACCCTGGTAGTCCATGCCGTAAACGTTGGGCACTAGGTGTGGGGAACATTCCACGTTTTCCGCGCCGTAGCTAACGCATTAAGTGCCCCGCCTGGGGAGTACGGCCGCAAGGCTAAAACTCAAAGGAATTGACGGGGGCCCGCACAAGCGGCGGAGCATGCGGATTAATTCGATGCAACGCGAAGAACCTTACCAAGGCTTGACATGGACCGGATCGCTGCAGAGATGCAGTTTCCCTTCGGGGTCGGTTCACAGGTGGTGCATGGTTGTCGTCAGCTCGTGTCGTGAGATGTTGGGTTAAGTCCCGCAACGAGCGCAACCCCTATCCTATGTTGCCAGCACGTTATGGTGGGGACTCATGGGAGACTGCCGGGGTCAACTCGGAGGAAGGTGGGGACGACGTCAAATCATCATGCCCCTTATGTCTTGGGCTTCACGCATGCTACAATGGCCGGTACAATGGGTTGCGATACTGTGAGGTGGAGCTAATCCCTAAAAGCCGGTCTCAGTTCGGATCGAAGTCTGCAACTCGACTTCGTGAAGTTGGAGTCGCTAGTAATCGCAGATCAGCAACGCTGCGGTGAATACGTTCCCGGGCCTTGTACACACCGCCCGTCAAGTCACGAAAGTGGGTAACACCCGAAGCCGGTGGCCTAACCCTTGTGGGGGGAGCCGTCGAAGGTGGGACTCGCGATTGGGACTAAGTCGTAACAAGGTAGCCGTACCGGAAGGTGCGGCTGGATCACCTCCTTTCTAAGGAGCAGGACCCGAGTCGGGTCCGCCACTTCATGTCGCCGTTCGTGTGACTGGTGGTTTGCTCAAGGGTGGAATATCAACGAATCGTCATCACGGTCTTGGCACTGGTTTCTCCGGTACGCCTGTCGCTCACACTTTGTGTGGGGTCACGATGGGTCGGAAAGAGGACTGGTGCTTTTTGAGCGTGGTGCTTGGCACACTGTTGGGTCCTGAGACAACAATGGTTGTTTCAAGATCTGGCCCTCGGCTTCAGGTAGCCGGCCTGCTTTATGCGGGTTGGTGATGGTGGTGGGGGTTGTTGTTTGGGAACTGCATAGTGGACGCGAGCATCTTTGTTCTTTTGAACAAAATACTCGAATCATGCTGGTCGCACCTTTGGTGCGGCTGGTGTTTTTTGTGTCAATTTTTAGTCGAGCACTTATTTGTGAGTGTCATCGCAGCTACTGTGATGGCGGTCGTAAGTGTTTTAGGGCGCATGGTGAATGCCTTGGTAGTAGGAGCCGATGAAGGACGTGGGAATCTGCGATAAGCCTGGTGGAGCTGATAACCGAGCGTTGATACCAGGATTTCCGAATGGGGAAACCCCGCATGCTGTGATGGTGTGTGACCACCGGTTGAATGTATAGACCGGTTGGAGGGAACGTCGGGAAGTGAAACATCTCAGTACCGACAGGAAGAGAAAACAATGTAGTGATTCTGTGAGTAGTGGCGAGCGAAAGCGGATGGGGCTAAACCGGCTGCGTGTGATACCTGGTAGGGGTTGCGTGGTCGGGGTTGTGGGACATTTCGTGGAGGATCTACCAGTCCTCCGGGTTGAGGTGCGGGCGTATAGACGAAGAAGGTTGAGTCCTTCGCCGTAGAGGGTGTGAGTCCCGTAGTCGTAATGCGTTCCGCCGGCCTGTGAGTGTATCCCGAGTAGCACGAGGCTCGAGGAATCTTGTGTGAATCAGCCAGGACCACCTGGTAAGCCTAAATACTACCTACTAACCGATAGTGAATCAGTACCGTGAGGGAATGGTGAAAAGTACCCCGGGAGGGGAGTGAAATAGTACCTGAAACCATGTGCCTACAATCCGTCAAAGCATCCTATAGGGGTGTGATGGCGTGCCTTTTGAAGAATGAGCCTGCGAGTTAGTGCTCAGTGGCGAGGTTAACCCGTGTGGGGAAGCCGTAGCGAAAGCGAGTCTGAATAGGGCGTTTGAGTCGCTGGGTCTAGACCCGAAGCGGAGTGATCTACCCATGGCCAGGTTGAAGCGCGTGTAAGAGCGCGTGGAGGACCGAACCCACCTAGGTTGAAAACTGGGGGGATGAGCTGTGGGTAGGGGTGAAAGGCCAATCAAACTCCGTGATAGCTGGTTCTCCCCGAAATGCATTTAGGTGCAGCGTTGCGTGTTTCTTGCCGGAGGTAGAGCTACTGGATGGCCGATGGGCCCTACAAGGTTACTGACGTCAGCTAAACTCCGAATGCCGGTCAAGTGAGAGCGCAGCAGTGAGACTGTGGGGGATAAGCTTCATGGTCGAGAGGGAAACAGCCCAGACCACCAGTTAAGGTCCCTAAGCGTGTGCTAAGTGGGAAAGGATGTGGAGTTGCTTAGACAACCAGGAGGTTGGCTTAGAAGCAGCCACCCTTGAAAGAGTGCGTAATAGCTCACTGGTCAAGTGATTCCGCGCCGACAATTTAGCGGGGCTCAAGCACACCACCGAAACTGTGGCATTTAGTCCCTTGCGGACTGGATGGGTAGGGGAGCGTCGAACACTGCGGTGAAGCAGCAGCGTAAGCTCGTCTGTGGAGTGTGTTCGAGTGAGAATGCAGGCATGAGTAGCGAAAGACACGTGAGAAACGTGTCCGCCGAATGACTAAGGGTTCCAGGGTCAAGCTAATCTGCCCTGGGTTAGTCGGGACCTAAGGCGAGGCCGACAGGCGTAGTCGATGGATAACGGGTTGATATTCCCGTACCGGTATAAGACCGCCCATGGTGAACTGGTGATACTAACTGCCCGAATCGTGCTAGAGCGTGCCCCTTGTGGGTACGACGTGTACGAGGAGCGCAGGACCTGAACCGGGGAGCCAAGCGTATTAACAGGTGTGACGCAGGAAGGTAGCTGAGCCCAGCGATGGTTGTCTGGGTCTAAGAGTGTAGCCCGAGTCCTAGGCAAATCCGGGACTCGTTATATGGGTGAGACTTGATGGGACTCCACTTTGTGGGGGATTCAGTGATCCTATGCTGCCAAGAAAAGCATCGACGCGAGGGCTTGTACCGCCCGTACCCATAACCGACACAGGTGGTCAGGTAGAGAATACTAAGGCGATCGAGAGAACCACGGTTAAGGAACTCGGCAAAATACCCCCGTAACTTCGGGAGAAGGGGGACCACCCTGGTGATCCAGGCTTGCTTTGGTGAGCTGGTGGTGGTCGCAGAGACCAGGGGGAAGCGACTGTTTACTAAAAACACAGGTCCGTGCGAAGTCGTAAGACGATGTATACGGACTGACTCCTGCCCGGTGCTGGAAGGTTAAGAGGAAGGGTTAGTCCTTATGGCGAAGCTCTGAATTTAAGCCCCAGTAAACGGCGGTGGTAACTATAACCATCCTAAGGTAGCGAAATTCCTTGTCGGGTAAGTTCCGACCTGCACGAATGGAGTAACGACTTCCCCGCTGTCTCAACCGTGGACTCGGCGAAATTGCACTACGAGTAAAGATGCTCGTTACGCGCAGCAGGACGGAAAGACCCCGAGACCTTTACTATAGCTTGGTATTGGTGTTTGACATCACTTGTGTAGGATAGGTGGGAGACTGTGAAGCGGCCACGCTAGTGGTTGTGGAGTCATCGTTGAAATACCACTCTGGTGTTGTTAGGCATCTAACTTCGGGCCCTGATCGGGTCCAGGGACAGTGCCTGGTGGGTAGTTTAACTGGGGCGGTTGCCTCCTAAAGAGTAACGGAGGCGCCCAAAGGTTCCCTCAGCCTGGTTGGCAATCAGGTGTCGAGTGTAAGTGCACAAGGGAGCTTGACTGTGAGAGCGGCAGCTCGAGCAGGAACGAAAGTTGGGACTAGTGATCCGGCGTCACCGTGTGGAAGGGACGTCGCTCAACGGATAAAAGGTACCTCGGGGATAACAGGCTGATCCTGCCCAAGAGTCCATATCGACGGCATGGTTTGGCACCTCGATGTCGGCTCGTCGCATCCTGGGGCTGGAGTTGGTCCCAAGGGTTGGGCTGTTCGCCCATTAAAGCGGTACGCGAGCTGGGTTTAGAACGTCGTGAGACAGTTCGGTCCCTATCCGCTGCGCGCGCAGGAGATTTGAGAAGGTCTGTCCTTAGTACGAGAGGACCGGGACGGACGAACCTCTGGTGTGTCAGTTGTACTGCCAAGTGCACCGCTGATTAGCTACGTTCGGGATGGATAACCGCTGAAAGCATCTAAGTGGGAAGCCGGCTTCAAGATAAGATCTCCGTCACCTTCGGGTGTGAAGGCTCCCAGCTAGACTACTGGGTTGATAGGCCAGATGTGGAAGCGCAGCAATGCGTGAAGCTGACTGGTACTAATAAGCCGATCACTTACACCACACTCATAAAAGTGTGCTCGATGAGTGTCAATTGAACAATTGCGTGTTTGCGTCCACTAGGCGGTTCTCTGCCAACAACCCCACAACACCCGTGGACCCCCCTTATTTCGGGGTGGTGCTGGTGGTGGTGTGGGTCAGAGTCAGTAGTAGTTGAATAGTGTTGTTGTGAGTTTAGGTTTACAACGTCCTGGTACCCCTCCACAGGTACACCCACCCCGGTTTGTTTGGGGGTGTGTGTGGTGTGGTGGTGTGGGAAGGGGTGTTGTTCTAGAGTTACGGCGGTCATAGCGTGGGGGAAACGCCCGGTCCCATCCCGAACCCGGAAGCTAAGGCCCACTGCGCCGATGGTACTGCACACTGGAGTGTGTGGGAGAGTAGGTCGCCGCCGGACACTTTTTGTATGGAGGGTTCAAGCCCGGTCCCCTGTGGGGGACCGGGCTTGACCTGTATCCAGGG
>NZ_JBIMEY010000020.1:0-258 GCF_051262655.1 Nesterenkonia maliinae
CGCCTCAGTGAGAGTCGCATGATCATGGCGCTGACCATGGGCGGCGCCATGGGCCTGGTGATGTTCGCGTGGATGATGAACATGTATAAGAACACCAAGGCCAACGTCGCTGTCGTCGTCATCAGCGCTCTGCTGCTCGGCACGGGTGTCGTCCTGGACCGCAGCCAGATCACGGTGCAGGACACCGGGTACATGAAGTCGATGATCCCGCATCATTCGATGGCTATCACTCGTTCCGAGCGTGCCAACTTCGACGAC